>CAYGAJ010000092.1:0-9154 GCA_964347815.1 uncultured Gemmatimonadota bacterium
CCCCGATCCCGTACTCACGCGCGTAATCGAGGATCGTCACGCCCATCGCGCCCGATTGACTCAGGAAGGCGACGTTACCGGCCGGCGGCGCGGTCGGCGCAAAGGTCGCGTTCATCGAGATCGCCGGATCGGTGTTGAGCACGCCCATGCAGTTGGGACCGACCATGCGCATCCCGTGCTTGCGGACCACCCCCATCAGGCGCCGTTCGCGCTCGACCCCCTCGCCACCGACCTCGCGGAAGCCGGCCGAGATCACCACCAGCCCCGCGACGCCAGCCGCTCCGCACTCCTCCGCCACGCCGATTACGTGCTCCTTGGGAACCACGATCACGGCCAGGTCGACCGGCTCGGGGACCTCCGAGATCGAGCCGTAGGCGCGCATCGAGTGCACCACAGCGGCCTTCGGGTTCACCGGATAGACGGCGCCCGTGTAGTTACAGCGCAGAAGGCTGTCCAGAATCACATAGCCGATCGTGTCAGGACGGCGGCTCGCCCCGATCACCGCGATCGATCGCGGCTCGAAGATCCGGGTAAGCGTGGCAGGCTGGTCCTCGGCAGGTGGCGTCACGTCCATGGCGGAAAGATAGCCAACAAGCCCGCCCTTTGGGAGAATGCCGACCACCCGCGCAACGCTGGCTTCGCCGTGGCTCCCCGGCGCCGCGACGTCTAAGTTACAGCCACGCTAGACTGGGCCTGAACTGAGCGGAGCGACGTCCCTCTCGACCCAAAAGCTGATCGCTCATGACCACCGGCTACCTCACCCGCGCCGTGCATTTCTCCGCCTCGCACCGCTACCATCGCCCCGATTGGAGCGAGGATGAGAACCGGCGCCGCTTCGGCGACGCCGCCTTGCCGGAGGGCCACGGCCACAACTACCGCTGCGAGGTCACGGTCGCGGCGCCGATCGACCCGCAGACAGGGATGGTCATGGATCTGGCACAGCTCGATCGCATTCTGGCTGAAGAGGTCGTCGCGCGCTTCCACAACCGGCACATCAACGTGTCCGTCGAGCATTTCCAGCCCGGGGGGGCCATCCCCACCACCGAAAACCTGGCGGCTTACATCCTGGAGCGCGTGAGCGGTCGGTTACCCGCCGGCGTGGCGGTGCACCGGGTCCGGGTGCAGGAGGACCGAGATCTGTGGTCGGACGTCTTCGGCCCGGCCGGGTAGGCGCCCCAGATGAGGCGCGAGGCGCGGCGCGGGCGGGGCCAACGGTTTCAACGTCTCAGGTGTTGATATTAGGCGGCGTCACGGGGTCGCGGAACGTGGAAACACCGCAGACCGAAGACGAACCGCTCTTGGTCGAGCGGGTGCGGCGGGGCGACGGCGCGGCGTTCGGCCAGCTGGTCGAGCGCTACGCTGACCAGGCTTTCGCCGTCGCCTACGGGTTCCTGCAGCACGTGGAGGACAGCGAAGACCTGGTCCAAGACGCGTTTCTGCGCGCGCTCGAGCGTATCGGCTCTTTGCGGCGCGGCAGCGCGTTCGGGCCCTGGTTCTACCGGCTGCTGGTGAACGCCGCGCTGAACCGCCGGAAATACCTGGCGCGCCGCCGCACGGACACCTTGCCGGTAGAATCGGCCGGCCGCGACAGCCCGGCCGCCGACTCGGAGCGGGCGGAGTTGCGGCGGCGGCTGGGCGCGGTGCTGGCCTCCCTGCCGGGCGAGCTGGAGACGGTGGTCATCCTCCACGACCTGGAGGGGTATACGCACCCGGAGATCGCCCGCCTGCTGCGCATACCGGAGGGAACCAGCCGCTCGCACCTCTCCCGGGCGCGCCGGCTGTTGCGGGAGCGCCTGGGAGATTACGGCGCGGGAGCTGCCGAGAGCTGAGAGCGGAGGACCAGGGATGATGAAAGAGCGCGACGAAGAGCGGATTCCAGAGCTCGATCTCCTGCGGGCGCCGCAGCGCAGCGAGAGCCAGCGGCTCGTCGTGCGCCAGCGCATCCGCGCCGCGGCGGAGCCCCTCCTGGCGCGCCGCCGCCGGCCCGCGACGTCCTGGGACTTCCTAGCGGCCTGGGCTCGTCCCGGTCTGGTCGCGGCCAGCGTGGCGGCGCTGCTCATCCTGGGCGCCCTGCAGCTGCGCGAGACCCGTCAGCCCAGCCTCAGCGGCGCGGCTGAGGCAGAGGTGCTGGCCGCGGCCGAGAGGGGCCAGCTGCCGACCTTGCTGGTGGCCGGCACCGCACCTGACGCGGACGCGCTGCTGGCGGCGGCACTGCTCAACGGCAACGGCGCCGCCCCACAGCGGCCCACCGGGCCACGCGAACGGTAGTCGAGACTATGAACGGAAAATCGAAAGCCTGGGCGCTGGCGTTGCTGCTCGGCGCGCTGCTGTTGGGAGCGGTAAGTGGGGCCGCGATCGACCGCGTACTGATCCGCAGCGAAGCCACCGCCGCCCCCGACACAGCGCGCAGCGGCGAGCGCGACCGCCGTCGCGACTACCTGGCCTGGCTCTCCACCGAGTTGCAGCTGGACTCCACACAACAGGCGCAAGTCGGCGTCATCGTCGAGCGCCACCGCGAGCTAACCTCCGCGCTATGGCGCGAGACCAGGCCCCGCTTCGATGAGCTGAGGCAGCAGCTGCGAGATGATATCCGCAAGCAGCTCACCGACGAGCAGCTACTGAAGTACGAAGAACTCCTGCAGCGTCATTCGGAAAGACGCCGTCGTCGGTAGGCAGTAAGCGGTAGACGGTAGACAGTCCCTTGGTAGCCCGTCGAGCCTCTACCGCCCACGGTCTACCGCTTACCGTCCACCGATCACTCCATGAGTCGGAGAGGCATGACTAGGCAGAGGAAGTCGAGCTCGGTGTCCGCCGGCTCGAAGGTCGCGGGCCGCTCCGGGGCGCTCAGCGAGATCTTCACCTCGTCCGTCGAGATGTAGCGCAGCACCTCGAGCAGATACTGGGCGTTGAACCCGATCTCCAAGGGCGTCCCCTCGTACTGGATCTCCAGCTCGTCGGCCGCCTCTCCCAAGTCCGGGGTCTGAACCGCCAAGGCTAGCTTCTCCGGCGCGAAGCTCAACCGCACCCGGTGCGTCTGATCCGAGGCCACCACCGCCATGCGCCGGATCGCCGCGGTCAACTCGGCCCGATCCGCCACGCACTGCTTATCGTTGTTCTTGGGAAGCACCTGCTCGTAGTTCGGGTACGGGCCCTCGATCAACCGCGTGTACACCTCGGCGCGCTCGGCCCGGAAGCCCAGGTGGCTCTCCGACCGCCCGATCTCCAGTTCCTCACCCTCTCCGAAAAGCCGCTCGACCTGCTGCAACGCCTTCGGCGGCACGATCAGATCCTGCTCCCCCGCGCCCACGTTCTCCACCTTCACGCCCATCTTGGCCAGCCGGTGTCCGTTCGTCGCCACCATCAGCATGTCATCCCCGCGCACCTGCCAGAGCACACCGTTAAGCACAGGGCGCGTCTCTTCACTCGAAACCGCGAAGCTCGTATGAGCGCTCAGACGCTGCAGGTCACCACTGCGCATCGTCCACCCTTCCTCGAAGGGGACGTCCGGAAACGACGGGTACTCTTCACTGGGAAGGCTGTTCAGCTTGAAGCGTGATTTGCCGCAGACCAGAGCGACCCGGCCGCCCTCCGACTGAAGCTCCACCGGGGCATCCGGCAGCTCACGCGCGATGTCCGCCACCTTCTTGGCGGGCAGAGTGACGGCGCCCTGGCGCTGCACGTCCGCCGGCGTCTGCACGCTGACTGAGATATCCAGGTCGGTGCCCCGCACCCGCAGGCCATCCTCAAGCGTCTCCACCAGAATGTTGGAGAGGACGGGCAGGGTGGTTCGCGTCGGGATCGTGGCCGCTACGGCGGACAGGCCCTTATGGAAGTTCTCCCGTGTGATCGTGACCTTCATTTTGGACTCACCTTTTCGGGTGGAGAGGGGTGGCTGATTTATCCCCGGCCGCGTCTTTATCTGACTCTCCTCTATGTAATCTGGATAGTAGTACTAGCAGGGGGGTGGATGGGTGGGCAAGTAGGGCGCCGCAGGGTGCTTTGCCCCCGGGGGGACGCGGCCTTCCGAGAGTCGGGGGCCGGGGAAAACATGGGGCTTTCTGGAAGAAAGCGTCCGCGTCCCGTGGAGAGGAGCGGCCTTCCACGTTTTACACAGGGAGGACACACTGGATATCCACGATCCGGTAGACGGTGAGCGGTAGACGGTAGGCGGTGGGCAGGAGACGGGAGAAGGTGCTAACTCGAGGGCTGGCGGTCGTACCGTCTAGCGCCCAGCGTATACCGCCTGCCGGGTCACCGAAGCCGCGTGCGCAGCGCGTCGATTTGGGTGCGGAACCCGGGGTCGTCCTCGAGCTGACGCTCGACCTTCTGGATCGAGTGGATCACGGTCGAGTGGTCGCGGCCTCCAAAGCGCTGACCGATCTGGGTGTACGGCAAATCGAGCAGCGAGCGCTCTAGGTACATGGCCACGGCGCGGGCGTGAGCCAGCTGACGTTGCCGGCTCTTTGAGCGCAGCTGGTCGACCGTCAGGCCGAAGCTTTCGGCGACGCTCTGGTCGATTTCGTCGGCCGAGAGGTCCCGGTGGGGTGCCAGCGTGCTCCCTACGAGCGACCGGGCCAGCTCCGGCGTGATCGACTGCTTGGAGAGGGAGCTGAACGCCAGCAGCTTGATCAGCGCACCTTCCAACTCGCGCACCGACGAACGGCAGCGCTCGGCGATGAACAGGAGGACCTGCTCGTCGATCTCCAGCTGCTGTTCCTCCGCTTTGCGCTGAAGGATCGCCATACGGGTTTCGAGGTCGGGGCGGGCGATCTCAGTTACCACGCCCCAGGCGAAGCGCGAGATCAGCCGCTCCTCGAGCCCGGGGATCTGTTGGGGCGCGCGGTCGCTGACGAGGACGACTTGCTTGCGGGCGTCGTGCAGCGCGTTGAAGGTGTGAAAGAACTCTTCCTGCGTGCTGTGCTTGCCGGCGAGGAAGTGGGCATCATCGACGAGCAGCACGTCGACGCTCCGGTAGCGCGCCTGAAATTGAGCGGTGCGGCGATTACGGATCGCGGCGATCAGCGCGTTGGTGAACTGCTCACTCGTGAGATAGGCAACCGTCAGGGCGGGGCACGTCCGCGCCACGTGGTTGCCGATGGCGTGCAGCAGATGCGTCTTGCCCAATCCCACACCCCCGTGGATGAACAGGGGGTTGTAGTGGCGGCCCGGAGCATCGGCGACGGCTTGGCAGAGCGCGAAGGCGAATTCGTTGCTACGGCCAACAACGAACCGCTCCAGCGTCAACTGAGGGTTGAGTTCACCGCCCACGGTCCGCGCGACGGTGGGAAGGGGCGATGGCTCGGGCCGCTCGCGCTCGGCGATCTCTGCCAGGCCGGCCCCGGGCATGGCGTCCAGTGGTTGAGTGCTGTCCCCGTCGGCGCGGGTTTCGATAGCCAGCTTGAAGCTGTCGCCCAGAAGACGACGCACGAGGGGAACCAGCAGCTCGCCGTACTTGTCCTCGATCCACTCGGCGGCGAAGTGGCTGGGCGCCGAGATGAGGAGGGTATCTTCCGAAAGAGCGATGGCGCGTGTCGGCGCGAGCCAGGTGTGGAAGCTGTGTCCAGGTAGCCTGACTCTGGCGCTCTCGAGGATTTTCGCCCAGGCTTCCTGCGCGGTCAGCTCCATTAATCGAGCGCGTTGGGAAGAAATGTTGGTAACGAGTTGTTTTGAATTGCGACCGCAGGTGAGCCGCGCGCCATCTTAGAGGCCGCCTTCGGGAGATGTCAAGCAGCCACGAACGTGATATGCGGCTCATGGGGCAAATAACCGTTTCCCGGCGCCAGCGGACCGATGCGCCTGCGTGACTTGCGCCTGGGACCGGGCGTGGTCGTAGCCGCCGCCTTCATCGGGCCCGGCACGGTCACGACGGCGACCGTCGCCGGAGTGCGCCACGGCTTCGGTCTTGTTTGGGCGCTCGGCTTCGCGGTGGTCGCCACCATGGTGTTGCAGGAGATGTCGGCGCGGCTGGGCGTGGTGGGTGGCATGGGGTTGGGGGAGGCGCTGCGTCAGCGTTTCGACCGGGGGCTGACCCGGGCGCTCACGGCGGCGCTGGTCATCGGCGCCATCCTCGTCGGCAACGCCGCTTACCAAACGGGCAACCTGCTGGGTGGCGCGCTGGGGTTGGGAGAGCTTCTCGGCGGGAGCTCGCGAGTCTGGGGCCCGCTGCTGGGCGCGCTGGCGTTCGCGCTGCTGTGGTCGGGGCGTTACCGGTGGGTGGAACGCGTGCTGGTGGCGATGGTGGCCACGATGGGTGTGGTTTTCTTGGCGACGGCCATCGCCTTGAAGCCGAGCCTGGGCAGCGTGTTGGGTGGGCTGGTGCCTCGCGGCCTTGGCGATCGCGCGGCGCTGCTCACCGCGCTGGGTCTCGTGGGCACCACCGTCGTGCCTTACAACCTGTTCCTTCATGCCTCGGCTGTGCGCGAGCGCTGGAAGGGCGAAGGGCGCCTGGACACGGCGCGCGCCGACACCGTCGTCTCGGTGTCGCTGGGTGGGGTCATCTCGATCGCGGTGCTGGTCACCGCGGCTGCCGCTCCGGGCTTGGCCCGGGTAGCGTCGGCCGCGGACATGGCCGGGGCGCTGGAGCCTCTGCTAGGCCGCTGGGCCCGCGGCTTCTTCGCCTGTGGGCTGTTGGCCGCCGGGCTCTCATCGGCGGTGACGGCGCCGCTGGCCGCGGCCTATGCCACCTGTGGCGTGCTGGGGTGGCCGAGCGATCTCAGGTCGGCGCAGGTCCGCAGCGTGTGGGTATCGGTGATGCTGGTCGGCGTGACCCTCTCGGCTCTGGCGGTGCGCCCCATCCCCGCGATTATCTTCGCCCAGGCCGCGAACGGGCTGCTGCTGCCGGTGATTGCCGTCTTTCTCCTTTACGCGGTTAACGACCGTCGGCTGCTCGGGCCTCGAGCGAACGGCCCAATCAGCAACCTGCTGGGGGCTGTTATGGTGCTGGTGGCAGCCCTGCTGGGGGTGCGCTCCCTGCTGCTCGCGGTGTCCGGCCTTTGAGTCCGGTAGGCGGTAGGCTGTGGACGGTAGACGGTCCGAGGCCAGCCGTCCACTGCCTACCGTCTACCGTGTACCGCTAACCGAGTACCGGCTTGATCGCCGGGGCGGCGACGCATTATATTCGCCCTTCCTGTTTTCCGCTGGGAAGTCTTTGCTTGTCAAGGAGATCAAGGGGTCGACCCCATGAAACCGACTTACCGCCCTCGGAACCGGAGGCGACTGCGCAAGCACGGCTTCCGGGCACGTCAGAGGACCAAATCGGGACGCAGGATCCTGGCGCGGCGCCGTCGCAAGGGGCGCAACCGCCTCGCGGCGACGACTCCCAAGAAGTAAAACGGCCAGCGGGACGCCGGTACCGGTTTCCACGCGACGCCCGGATCCGGCGGCGGTCGGAGATCCGGGCGCTTTATCGTCGGGGGAAGCGCAAACGAACGGACCATCTGGAGGTGTTCGTCGCCGCTTCCCCCGTTTTGCGCCCCCGGGTAGCTCTGGTGGTTCCACGGCATGGGCATAAGATTGTCGACCGCAACCGGCTGAAACGGCGGCTGCGTGAGGCGGCGCGGCTCGAGTTGCTGCCGCGTTGTTGGGCCGGCGCGGCGCGGCTCGACATATTGATCCAGGCTCGACCGCAGGCGTACGACGCCGACTTCGCCGAGCTGACAGAAGAGATTAAAGAGTTGGCGATAGAGATATGCTGGCACGGCTCCTCGTGATGCTGGTCCGTGGCTATCAGGTCGGCATCTCGCCCTGGCTGCCGCCGGCCTGCCGGTATACGCCTAGCTGTTCTCAGTACGCCATCGAGGCCCTGCAGCGGTACGGCGCCCTCAAGGGAAGCTGGCTCGCCGGCCGCCGCCTGCTCCGCTGTCACCCCTTCCGCCCCGGCGGCTACGACCCGGTGCCATAGCCATGGGGACGGAGAAGCGCCTCATACTCGCCGTCGTCTTGATGTTGGCGGTGGTCTACCTGGTGAACCTGATGTTCCCGCCGGTGCGACCGCCGGAGGGCGCCCTCGGGCCCGACACCACAGCAGCCACCGACACGGCCGCCCGGCCCGGGCCGGCGCTACCGGAGTCGATTCCGGCTGCGATCCGTCCCGAACCGACCGCCCCTCGACAGGACACGTTCCCCCTGCCGATCCCCCGGGCACCCGCCGTCGCCGAAGACACGGCCTGGGTGACGGGGCCGCTGTATCGGCTGGGGTTCGCCCAGCGCGGCGGCCGGCTGGTCTCGGCTGAGATGCTGGGGTTCGAGTCGCTGGCGCCTGCCAGTCGGGGCCAGACGGTTCAGCTAATACCCGCCGGCGCCGAGACTTTCTTCACTCACCAGTGGGTGGTGGGAGACGACACGCTCGACCTGCGGAACGTGAACTTCGAGATCACACCGCCCGAGGGTCTCACCTTCGCCGCCGGCGATGAGCCACAGCTGCTAAGGCTCACCTATGACTACCCGGGCACCAGCTTCCGCGTCGAGCTTCGTTACGTGTTCCAACCCGAGCGCTACCTGCTGGGGGTCGAAGGACGGCTAATCGGAGCGCCGCCGACCGGCTGGTGGCTGATGGGCTTGGGGTCGGGCCTGGTGAGCAACGAGTGGGACCCGGAGGAGGATTACAAGGCGAACCTGGCTTTCACCGCCAAGGGTCTGAACGGGGTGAAGAACCAGAAGATCGCCGATATGGCTGCGAACGAGCGGGCCGTGCTCGACGGGCCCTTCGACTGGGTGGCGGTGCAGACCAAGTACTTCGTGGCGGCGCTGGTCTTGCCCCCGGAGGCGGGCGAGGACCGGCGCTTCGGCGGCGTGCTGATCGACGGGCTGCCCGAGCCCTACCGGGCGCGGGGCGTGGCGAGCTTCCCGGTCAGCCGGACCGGCGGGTTCGCCTACAACATCTATCTCGGCCCACAGGACTTCGAGCGGCTGTCAGCGGTCGGGCGCGACCTGGACCAGGTGACGCCGTACGGGTACAAGTGGGCCCAGCCGGTGCTCCGCCCCCTGGCCGCGGGCATCGTCTGGCTGCTGGTCCGCATGCACCGGGCGCTGCAGCTGAACTACGGCTGGATCCTGATCCTCTTCGGCATCGGCATCCGCGTGATCCTCTTCCCGCTCTACCAGAAGAGCATGCGCTCGCAGATGGCGACGATGCGGGTGCAGCCGTTGATGAAGG
>CAYGAJ010000093.1:0-9154 GCA_964347815.1 uncultured Gemmatimonadota bacterium
CTGCACATCGGCGGTGACGAGGTCACGGGGAAGCACTGGGATGAGAACCCGGCCATCCAGACTTTCCTGCGGAACAACGGACTGGCGGACAACCACGACCTGCAGGCCCATTTCAATCGGCGGATTCAAAAGATCCTCGCCGGCCACGGCAAGAAGATGGTCGGCTGGGACGAGATCTTTCACCCTGATCTTCCCAAGGACATCGTGATCCAGTCGTGGCGCGGCCAGGAGTCGCTGGCCGAGTCGGCGCGTCTCGGCTACCAGGGCATCCTTTCCAACGGCTATTACCTCGACCACATCCGGCCCGCCTCCTTCCACTACGGCATCGATCCGCTGGGTGAAGCGGCGGCACAGCTCGACGCCGATGAGCGCGCGCGTGTGCTGGGCGGCGAAGCGTGCATGTGGGCCGAGTTCGTCACCTGGGAGACGATCGACTCGCGGATCTGGCCGCGGGCGGCGGCGGTCGCCGAACGGCTCTGGTCCCCGGCCGAAGTGACGGACGTGGACGACATGTACCGGCGGCTCGAGGTGACGAGCCAGCGGCTCGAGTGGCTCGGGCTCACACACCGCTCCAGCTACGCGCCGATGCTGCGGCGGCTCACCGATTACCGTCCCATCGCCGACCTGCAGACGCTGGCGGATGTGCTGGAGCCGGTGAAGTTCTACCAGCGACCCGGCTCGCGAGAGTATACGAGCCTGATGCCGCTCAACCGCCTGGTCGATGCGACACGGCCCGAGAGCGATGTCGCACGCCTCTTTGCGCGTATGGTGGATGAGTTTCTGGCCGATCCCGACCATCGCGCCCGCGGCGAGGAGATTCGGAATTGGCTGCGGCGCTGGCGCGAGAACCACGACCGATTGATGCCGACGCTACGCGCGGCGCCCATGCTTCAGGAGGCGGAGCCGCTTTCCGTGAACCTGCGCGACCTGGCGGAGGTCGGCTTGGAGGCACTATCGTCGCTGCGCAGCGGGCGGCGCGTCGGCGAAGACGCGCGCGAGCGGCAGATCGAGGTGGTCGACCGGGCGACCGAACCGCAGGCCGAGCTGCTCATCATGGTCGCGCCCGCCGTGCGCCGTCTGGTGGATGCGGCTCACCACGTGCCTTGACCGATCTCTGATCGGACCGACCGATGGATCTTACCCTCGTTGTGCTCGCCGCCGGACTCGCCACTCGCTACGGAGCGATCAAACAGCTCGAGCCGGTGGGGCCGAGCGGCGAAGCGCTGATGGATTACGCGATCTTCGACGCGGTACAGGCCGGGTTCACGCGGGTGGTGCTGGTGATCCGCCGTGAACTCGAGCTTGACTTTCTCGAGCACGTCGGCCACCGGTTCGGCCGCTCGCTCGACGTGTCGCTCGTCTTTCAGGCTCTCGAAGATCTGCCTGCCGGCTTCAGCGTGCCCGCAGAACGAGTGAAACCGTGGGGCACCGCGCACGCGGTGCTCACCGCCGCATCGGTACTGCACGAGCCGTTCGTCGTGATGAACGCGGATGACTTCTACGGGGCCACGGCCTTCGAGCGTCTGGGCGAGCACCTGCGCAGTGCGGCGGGCCGGGAGGGGGCGGAGTTCGCCGCCGCCGGTTATGCGTTGAAGGACACGCTCTCACCGTTCGGCGGCGTGTCGCGCGCCATCTGCGAGGTAGACGAGGACGGCTTCCTTCAGCGGGTCACCGAAGTCAAGAACATCCGCGGCGAAGATGGCGACATCGCCGGGGTCACGCTGACGGGCGAGCGGCTGCGGCTCACCGGTGATGAAACCATTTCGATGAATCTGTGGGCGGCGACGCCCGCGGCATTGCCACTGCTCCGCTGGCGTTTCGAGCGCTTTCTCTCCGAGCACGGAAACGATCCGGAAGCCGAGTTCTTGTTGAGCACGGCGGTGAACGAGTTGATCGGCGAAGGTGAAATACGCGTACGTGTGATCCCCACGCCGGGCGCTTGGCTGGGTGTGACGTATCAGCAAGACCGGTCGTACGCGGCCGAGAAGTTGCGCCAGCTGGTGCGTGACAGCCGTTACCCGGAAGACCTCTCCGTCTGGTTCCGGGATCGGCAGCCTCCGGTCTTGTGAACATCTGATACGCCCCGCACTGTAGAGGGTGGGGGTTGGGTTCCGGAGACGCGTCGATTGGCAGCGCGACGGAAGACGGATGTTTCCTCGCCCTGTGGACGACCCTGCCTTTTCGTCCTCTTTGAGCGCGAGCCGGCTGTGCTGGCGCCCGCCGCACGGCGTCCGAGAAGTCATTCCGCTCACATCGCTCGGCCGAACCCGTTTCGGGGCCTGTCTTACACTTGATAGCTGCCTGACCGTCTACAGTTATCGCTGTCGTAGCGGCGGCTACACCGGGCACGCCGCGGCGTGGCGACCCCCTCGCCCGTCGCAGCCACAACTCGGGGTCGCACCCACATATGGACGGGTGAATAAGAAGTCGCTGGAGGTCTTGAAGCTTGGCTGACCCGAGGTCCGTGGCGCGGTCGGTCGTGCGATATTGACCCCCGCGATGACAGAGGTGGGTTGGAAGGACCAGATGTATCAGCTCACGACACTGGGGAAAGTCGCCCTTGCCCATGACGGGAAAGAGCTGAGGCGCGTCTCGTCGCACAGGCAGAAGATGGCGCTCCTCACCTACCTCGCCCTGGAAGGGCAGACGGCCCGAGATACGCTGCTCGCGCTGTTCTGGGGCGAGCGCGAACAGGAACGAGCGCGCCATTCCCTCAGTCAGACACTTTACGAGCTGCGGCGCGAGCTGGGCGAAGGCTTTCTGGACACCACGGGTGACCGGCTGGCGCTGGCCGAGAATCTGTTCAGGGTGGACGTGGAGGAGTTCAGGGCCGCAGCCAACGATGGCCGTTGGGCGGATGCGCTGTCCGTCTATCGGGGCAGCTTCTTGCCGGGCTTCTATCTGGATGCGCCCGGGTTCGAGTCGTGGGTCGAGGCTCAGCGGGCGGAACTCGAGCGCCTGCAACGGCGCGCCCACCAGGAGTTGTTGAGAGAAGCGGGCCGAAGCGGCGACATGAAGGCGGCGCTGGCCGTGGCGCGGCGTTGGGTGACGAACGACCCGCTGCACGATGAGGCGCAGCGGCATCTGATCATGTTGCTGGGCGCGATGGGCGAGCGGTCCGAGGCGATACAGCAGTACGAGCGTTACGCCTCACGGTTGAAGCGCGAGTACGGTCTCGAGCCCTTGGACGAGATCCGCGGCCTGGTTGACCAGATACGTGTCGGCGCCCTCGCGGCGCCGGGCGTCGCTGTACCGGATGAGGCGACGCCGGACTCGGTGGCCACCCGGGATGAACCGGTGGACACGTTGGCCGTGGCGGCAGAGGAGGTGGCGCCGCCGGCGCAGAAGCTCAGGGAACGGCGCATCGTTCGCGTCTTGCTGGTCTACGCGGGATACGCCTACGCGGCGCTCGAAGCCACCGGCCTATTCACCGAGCAGTTTGCCCTGTCCCAGACGGTGTTCGTTTTGGTCCTCGCCGTCCTGCTGGTCGGTGGCTTGGTGATAGCGGTGGCGCTGGGCTGGCCGTCGCCGGAGCGAACGCCGGAGGGAATGGTCGGATGGCTCGTTGATGCTGCCAGTGCGTTCCGGCCGCTGCGGTGGCTTCGCGCTCGGTCAGCGCGGGTGAAAGCGGAATATGTCCTCGTCATGATGGTGGCCCTGGCGGCGACACTGCTGGCGCTCCGGCACTTCAGGCCCTTCGACCGGGAAATTGATGACTTCACCGTTCTGGCTGTCCCGTTCTCGGTGGGTTTTGGCAGCACCGAGTCGGATGCCGAGCGGCTGCACGAATACATACAGCGACGCTTGGAGCAATTCGAGGGGGCGCGGCTCAAGGTGCTCGACGCGCAGAAGCTGGTGCCCGATTCCACTCTGGACCGGCGGTCCGCCATCCAATTGGCCCGGAAACGCGGCGCACGTTACGTGCTGATGTGCGAGCTGTGGAGCTCGGAGAACGAGATGACCGTGGTGCCCGATCTTCTGGATGCCCGGAGCGGCCGAAGGATCGGGGGCCTTCATCAGACGGGTTCGGAAGCCGAGTTGCGGATGCTGGTGGACCGCGCGGCGCTCGAGGTCTATGGGAGGCTGGCGGACCGCCTCGGCCTACCCATGGTCGACCCGAGCGCGATGGAGCGCGTTTCACCGGAGGCGCAGTGGGCTGTGATCTCGGGGGTTCACCACTTTCGACGCGCCGAGTACGAGAAGGCCGCCGGGGAGTTCCGGCGTGCGATCCAGGCGGATACCGGTTTCGCCCTCGCCTACTTTCACCTGAGCCTGGCCGAGTACTGGATGCCGACGGATGTGCAAGGCGTCTGGCTCGATTCAGCGAAACAGTCGCTGCAGGAGGCCGTCCGCCGGGGCGAGCGGTTGGGCCACCGAGCGGGGGCGATCGCGCGGGCACAGCTGCTGTATATGCAAGGCGATGTCGAGGCCGCGGTCAAAGGCTACGAGCAGGCTCAGCTGAGGTACCCCGACGACCTAGAGGCCCTGTTGGGTCTGGCGGAGTCTTACTATCACCTGGGTCCCTACGCCGGACGCTCGCCAGCGGACGCGGAAGGTGCTTTCGAGAAGTTGGTGGAGGCGGACAGCAATTATACGTTGGCCTACTACCACCTGATCGACCTGGCTTACCAGAGGGACGACTCGGCGTCGATGCGCCGATACCTCGAGCGGTTTTTGGAGCTTTCCGCGAGCGATCCCGACAATCCACAGCGGGCCTGGATGGAATCGCTCTGGCGACTGGAGTACGGGAGTCCGGCCGAGCGAGCCGGCGTATTGCGCAAACTGCCCCCGGATTTCGAGGGCCTGATCAAGTACCTCTTCAAAGGTGGCCGACGGCTGACGTTGGCCGACAGCGTGGCGTGGCAGGTCACCGTCAGCGATCGTTCGCCGGTCAAGCGACAGTATGGACACCAGTTCCGCTTCGCCGCGCTCACAGCGTTGGGACACTGGGAGGAGGCGATCGAAGAGCGGCGCGCCGCGGTCCGTGAAGGCGCGGATCCCGACTATGACTCTTGGGTCGTGATGAGCTATCTGGCCGGCTATCCGATGGCCGAGCTGGCCGAGCCGATGATCGCCGACGCGTTGGAACGGTTGAGCGATCCGCTCTGGCCGGCCGAGGCTCTGGCGTTCTCACACATCGAGCAGCAAAGGTTTCGCGGTTTGGTGCAGTACGCCGCGCTCAACGGCGACAGCACACTGGTGCGCGAGCTGCACGGCAGACTGAGAGAGCGAGCCGGAGACCCGTTCGACTCGGTACTGCCTTCCCAACAGGCCGCGCTCGACGCCCGCCTGGCGATGCTGGCCGGTGACACGACGGCGGCGATCATCGCGCTGCGTCGATCGCTCGCCCGGTTCGATGAGCCGTGGTCGGCATTCGCCCCGGGGACCGTGATGGCGCTGCAACGCCTGCAGCTGGCCGAGCTGCTGATCATGCGCGGCGACTACGAAGGCGCTTTGCGGTGGCTCGATTCGTTCGAGTGGTCGTTTGCGCTCGTTGATGTGTTTTGCTTGTATCAAGCACGAACGCTCAAGACCTTCATCGGTGAAGCGCGTACCGAACTGGGGAGGTGATGCGATGCTCGCGATCTAGTCTTGGGGCGCGGGGAGTGGGCCTTTCCAAGACTCGATTCTGGAGGTCAACATGGCTAGGGAAGCCGAGACCCGCGGAACAGAAGGCGGACTGGTCGACGATCATCCGACCAACCCGGCGTTCTACGTGCACGCGAACGAGATGCTCGCATCGATCGAGAGAGCGTCCTTCGCCTTACCGGCTCCAGCTCACCAAGCTGTGCGGGATACCTTTCTGTTCCTTTACTTCTTGATCCTCGACCTCGACCGCAAGTTCATGTACCTGCATCGATTGAATCAAGAGTACTTCAGGGGCCTGGACCCGGAGTCGCTTAGCCCTCAAAACCGGGAGCTGTTGACTCTGGTCGCCCGACATCATGAGCAGATCGAGGACTCGAAGCCCGACCTCTCTCGAATGGTCGAGACGCTCGAGAGAATTACGCACGAACTTTGGGCCGGCCACCAGGAAGCCTGGCACGCGAAGATGGAAGAGTTGACCGGCGTGCGGCTTACTCGGCCGGACGATAAGAGTAACGTCGAAGAAGTACACGCCGAGCGGCGTGCAAAGTTCCTGTCATGTAAACCGCGCCGCCGGTGGGACGACGCTCAGGATATGGATTTCCATGACAAGCGCCGGCTCTGCGCGCTTGCTGCGGATCCTCGACGCAAAAGCGATCCCGAAACCAAAGACTACAGTCAGAATGGTCTGAGGAGAATCAAGGCGCGTCGCTAGAGAGAACCAGAGAACTTTGTAACACGGCGCCGTCGCGGATCATTCGTGTAGGCTAGGCCGGTCTGGGGTAGAGGCGGTAACGGCCGCCTGCACGGTGATTGAGCAGAGCCAGTAAGCCGCGCTGCGGCGGCGCCGTCAACTCGAATACGCGCCCGCTCTCGCGGTCGGTCAGCCGCACCGCCGTCGGCGAGCCGCGTTCGGAGACGACGGCGTAGAGCGTCACGTCCCGGTAACGGGCGGGATAGACGAGCACGCCCGGGTCGCCTTCCGCGATGTCGAAGACGGGTTCGATGCCGGCCTGCGCCAACGCATAACGATAGAGCGCCACCGTCGGCTTTACCGACTCGGCCAACTCGACCGGGAGCGGCGACCAGATGAGCCGGCCGCGCCCCGCGGGAAGGCTCTGCACCCGTGCGTGCGGCTGATCGGGCACGACTGCCGTCTCGATCCGCTGCATCGCCTCGCCACGGTAGCTCAGACGCAGGGCGGCGCCTTCGAGCTGCAGCGTCTCTTCCTGGGCCACGGGGCGAAGTCCCGGCCGTACGCCGAAGTGCTCCAGCCGCGCGACCGGCCGCCAGTGCTCGTCGAAGTCGATCGGTCCCGTGACCAGCAACGTCGCGCCGCGCTCGGTCATCGCCAGCACCTGGCGCCACGCCTTCTCCGTGAGAATCCGCGGGCACGGCACCACCATCAGCTGCGGCTCCGACTCGAGCCGGTCGAGTGCGTACTCGCCCACGGCGCCCATCGTGACCCGGCAGTGGTAGTGCATCACCCGCACCGCCCGGCGCGTCGCCGCGGTGGCGTGGTTGCGCACCGAGAACATGTGCGAGTGGGGGATCACCATCATCGCCGGCTCGGGCTCGCGCGGGCCCAGGTCGCGCAGCGACTCCGCGGCGAAGGCCGCCAAGTCTCGCAGCACCTCCATCTCGGGCTTGGCCGAGCCGTCGGCGCGCAGCAGCCCGATCGCCGCCTCGTTGTCCGACGGCATGTAAGGGTTGGTGTTCCAGATCCATTCGATGAAGCCGGCGGTGTCGGTGGCCAGGGCCAGGACCAGCTTGCGTTCGAGCAGGTCGCGGGCTTCCTCCTCCGTGCGCCAGGCGCCCCCGTCGATCTTCTCGTAGAACATCACGCCGGTCTCGGAGATCAGGTTCGGCACGCCCGGCGTCTTCGTCACGATGCTGTCCCACAGCAGATCGTCGTTCAACCACCAGGTATGGTTCGAAGTGAAATCCACGGCCGGCGCGTGGAACCAGGGGCTGGGCCGCTCGTAAGTCCCGCCCTCGTCCTGGCCCACGGTGACCAGCTGCCGCGGACCGCCGGCCTCTCGCAGCGCCTTGGCCAGCTCGCGCGCCCAACGAGCGAACATCTCGTTGGCGAACAGACGGTAGTCCATCGCCTTGAGCGGGCGCAGGCCCTCGAAGATGTTGCGGTCGGTGAACTCTTCCGGACGCGGCAGGTCGAGTGCCTCTCCCGGCAGTGTCCGCCACAGCTCGGCCAGCTTCGATGCCAACTCTTCATCCGAAGCGGCTTTGTAGCGCTCGCGCAGCCACATGCGCCAGGCACGCTCTTCATGTCGGTCGTAGTTGGGCCGCGTCAGCCACAACCGCTCCGCCGAGCAGAACGACGGCTCGTTGATCAGGTCCCAGATCACATCGTTCATCGCGCGGTAGCGGCGCGCGATCCGCGTCACAAACTCTTTCTGCGCCTTCACCGCGGCGGGGTCGAGATACGGGTTTTCGCCGCCCCAGCCTTCGGGCAGGAAGGCGAAGAAGCTGAAGATCACCGGGATGTCGTGCTGGCGCGCGCTGAGCAGGAAGGCGTCCAGCGCCCGGAGCGCGGCCTCGTCGAACTCGCCGGGCGCCGGCATGTAGCGTTTCCAGCCGGTCCAGATGCCGGTGCGGATCATGTTGACGCCGGCCTGCCGCATCTCCGCGAAGTCGAGTTTCCACGTCCCCGGATTGGGCTCGAGCAGGAACCGTCGGTGCACGTCCGACGCCATGTACGACGTTCCGGTCACGACGTAGGGCTTGCCGTCGCGCAGCAGCCGGTGGCCGTCGGTGCTGAACGGCCGACCACCGGCGAGCAGTTCGGCATCGTGGATCCAGAAGCCGGTCTGGGCGCGCAACGTCCGAGCGCCCCCGGGGGTCGTGCTCCCACCTGGAAGGTTCTCGGACTGGACCGTCGCCAGCACGCGGTACAGACCCGGTTCGAGTCGCGTGCCCGGCAACCTCTCCAGCATCGTCTGGCCCACAGCCGTCAAACCGTCAGCGCTCAGCTCGAACGTCGATGCGGCGGCCACTCGCCGGTCATCCTCGTCGAAGACTTCGATGCGACAGGGAAGTGACGCGGCGGGGCGCGATCCGGGTGAATTCAGCGTCACGATGAACTCGGGCCGCTCGTCACCGTGGTAGCAGGCGAACGTGGGGCGGACCGTGAGCTGCTGCGCGCCGTGGGCCGCATCGTCCACCATCACCCGCAGTGCCGCCGCCGAGACCGATCCGTTCATGTTCGCCAAGACCCAGCGGCCGCCGGCGAAGCGGCCTTCCAACCGGTCGATACGGACGATGGGTGCGGCCAGCGGATGCTCGCCCGAGCCGATGATCGAGTATAGGGGCACCACGATCGCCTCGCGCGGCCCGTCCGAGCCGTCCTCGTCGGGGAACTCGCGCCGCCTGGTGAACCGGTAGTAGAGGGCGTAGGCCGTCTCGGCCGTGACGCCCGTATCGAGCGGCTCACTCGCGACCTCGGTGCTGATGACGTAGCTCAGCGGACGCGAGACGTCGACGGTAAATGCCTGAGTGATCCCCAGGACCTTGTGATAGGCGGTCTGGCGAACCTCTCGTCGCCAGCCGG
>CAYGAJ010000094.1:0-9140 GCA_964347815.1 uncultured Gemmatimonadota bacterium
CCGTCGTACAGCTGCGCCAGGAGGATCGCGCGGCTCAAATGTGGAGCCTGGTGGGCTTCCAGACCCGGCTGCGCTACCTTGAGCAGCGACGCGTGATTCGGCTGATCCCCGGCCTGCAGGACGCTGAGATCTTGCGGTTCGGTCAAATACACCGGAACAGCTACATCAACTTTCCGCGACTTCTGACCGCACATGGATCACCGGCCGGCACCCCGGATGTGATCTTCGCCGGTCAGCTTGTCGGAGTGGAAGGCTACATCGAATCTGCGGCGACCGGTCTGCTCGCGGCCATCAACATCGATCGGCTACAGCGAGGTCAGGAGCCGACAACCCCGCCGACCACCACCATGCTCGGGGGCCTGATGCGCTACCTGCGGGAGGCGGATTCTGGTAACTTCCAGCCTATGAACGCGAATTTCGGCCTTCTCGATCCGCTGTCCGGGGCGGTACGCGGCAAGCGGGAACGTAGAAAGAAGCTTGCGGAGCGGGCCTTGGAGGCCATGCGCGACTGGATGGGGGCGAACGCCGGTGCGCCGGCCTCGGCGGGCCGCTAGAGCCGGCGTGCGCGGAGCCGAAGCGATGAGGGGTGAGCTGCGCGGTTACCTCGATCACCTGACGGCGGAGCGTCAGCTCTCGAGTCATACGATCGAGGCCTACCGGCGCGATCTCGACGATCTGGTCTCCTTTCTGGATGGCTACTTTGACAGCCGCGACTGGGCGTGGGACGATGTCGATCGCCTTGCGGTCCGGGCGTACCTGAGCCGCCTCTCGATGTCGAAGCTCAAGCGTCGGTCGATTGCACGCAAACTGTCGTCAACCCGCTCTTTCTTTCGCTTCTTGCAGCGCGAAGGGCTGATCGAGAGAAACCCGGCACGCCAGATCCGTGCGCCGAGGCACGGTCGCGTCTTGCCGGGGTATCTCACACAGCGCGAGATGACGCGGCTGTTCGAGCTGGCGGTGCCGGGGAACGGCGAGTCGGATTGGAAGAGTGTTCGGGACCGAGCGCTGGTGGAACTGCTGTACTCGGCTGGCCTGCGGCTGTCGGAGGTTCACGGGCTCGCAAAGAAGGACCTGGATCTGTCCGCGGGGCGCGTGAAAGTGCGAGGGAAGGGAAACAAAGAGCGAATTGTGCCGGTCGGTCGACAGGCGTGTACGGCGATTCGGGCCTACGAGGCCGTGCGCGAGGAGCGTTTCGGCGCGCCGGCGCCAACGGATCCGCTGTTCGTGTCGAATCGTGGGGCGCGGCTGTCACGCCGTCAGATCCAGCGAATCGTCACGCGGCTCATCGCCGCCGTCGCCGAAGAGGGCGGCCTGAGCACACACTCGGTTCGGCACTCTTTTGCCACGCACCTGCTGGACGAGGGTGCGGATCTGATGGCGATCAAGGAGCTTTTGGGGCATGCGTCTCTCTCGACCACGCAGATGTACGCGCACACGTCTCGGGAGCGTCTGAAACAAGTCTACAAGCACGCGCACCCGCGAGGGTGAGCCGGAGATCGAAAACAGCGATGGCTGAACTGAAGATGCACGGTACGACGATCGTGGCGGTGAGGCGCGATGGGCGGGCCGCTTTGGGTGGCGACGGCCAGGTGACGGTCGGCGACACGGTGGTCAAAGCCCAGGCTAGGAAAGTCCGTTCGCTGAAGGATGGGACCGTTCTTGCCGGCTTCGCCGGCTCGGTGGCCGACGGGTTGACGCTGTTCGAGAAGTTCGAGGAGAAGCTCGATCGCTTCCCAGGAAACCTCCCGCGGGCGGCCGTCGAACTGGCGAAGGACTGGCGGAGCGATCGCGTGCTGCGGCGGTTGGAGGCGCTGCTCGCCGTCGTCGATGCGCGTAACTCGTTCCTGCTCTCGGGCAGCGGTGAGGTCATAGAGCCGGACGACGGGGTCGTGGCGATCGGGAGTGGCGGCTCCATGGCGCTGGCCGCCGCTCGAGCGCTCATTCTTAACACCGACTTGCCTGCCGAGGAAATCGTCCGGCGGAGCCTGGAGATCGCCGGCCAGATTTGCGTCTACTCCAACACCGAGATCACCGTGATCGAGCTCGGCCCCGACAAGCGATGAACGACTCACTACCGACCTACCCAGTAGAAGAGACGGCGCAAAGCCCCCGCGCCACGCCACAGGATGAGCTGACGCCCCGGCAGATTGTGGCGGAGCTGGACAAGTACGTCGTGGCGCAAGATTCGGCCAAGAAGGCGGTCGCCATCGCGCTCCGCAACCGCTGGCGGCGTCAGCAAGTCCCCGATGATCTCAGGGACGAGATCATGCCGAACAACATCATCATGATCGGCCCGACCGGCGTGGGGAAGACCGAGATCGCCCGCCGCCTGGCCCGGCTGGCCGGTGCGCCTTTCATCAAGGTTGAAGCGTCGAAGTTCACGGAAGTGGGCTACGTGGGAAGAGATGTGGAGTCGATGGTTCGCGACCTTGCCGATATCGCGGTGAACATGGTGCGGACCGAGCGTGAGGACGACGTCCAGGAGGTCGCCGAAGAACGTGTCGAGGAGCGACTGCTTGACCTGCTGCTGCCTCGGAATGACGAACCCCTCACCGTCCCGTCCGCGTTCGTCGTCTCTTCGCGCGGCGACGCGATCGATCAACGTACGGAGGCAGCCTCCGAGGCGGAGGACGAAGAAAAGCGGAAGGAAAGAAGGAAGCGCACTCGCGAAAAGCTGAGAGCCCTGCTTCGGGACGGTAAGCTGGAAAGCAAGGAGATAGAGATCGAGGTCACGCAGTCGTCATTCCCCGCGATCGAGTTCCCGGGAATGGAGGGGATGGACTACAACGTCTCGGAGATGCTTCAGGAAATGCTTCCGAAGCGGAGCAAGAAGCGCGTGGTGACCGTCTCGGAGGCACGGCGCATTCTCCTGGCTGACGAGCTCGACAAGCTCATCGACATGGACGACGTCGTCAATGAGGCGCTCGACCGTGTCGAACAGATGGGGATCGTGTTCCTCGATGAGATCGACAAGATCGCGATCGAACGCGGTACCGCTGGAGGGCCCGACGTTTCGCGCGGCGGTGTACAGCGTGATCTGCTGCCGATCGTCGAGGGCTCGAACGTCCAGACAAAATACGGAATGGTCCGAACCGACCATATCCTCTTCATCGCTGCAGGCGCGTTTCACGCAGCAAAACCGTCCGACCTCATACCCGAGCTGCAGGGTCGCTTCCCGATCCGCGTTGAGCTGTCTTCGCTCGGCGAGTCGGATTTTGTGAGAATTCTTACCGAGCCGAAAAACGCTCTGCTCACTCAGTATCGCGCCCTGGTCGAAACGGAAGGCGCGGCCCTCCAATTCGAGGAGAGCGGCGTGACGGCGATCGCCCGCATCGCCGCGGACGTGAACCAGCGCATGGAGAACATCGGAGCGCGTCGGTTGCACACGGTACTCACGACCCTGCTCGAGGACGTCATGTTCGACTTGCCCGAGCTGGGCCGCGAGACGATCGTCGTGGACGAAAGGCTGGTCGAGGGCCGTTTGGCGAGAATCGTCAAAGACGAGGACCTGCGCCGGTACATACTATAGGGCTTCGTCTTCTCATAGCCGTTTCGGCCCGAACGGGCCATTGCTCGCCCTTATCTTTGGCCCATTCCCGTCGCCCCCGGGCGGGCCAACCCCTTCACCACCGACCCACCGACCCAGCTGCCAGGCCGGGCCCCGCCCCGCTGACCGGTGCCCGGTGGGCTCGAAATCGGCGGCCCAGCCCACCCGGCGTGCCCGTGCTCACTGGCATGTACGGGGATATCTGCTAAATTGGCAGTCACCGAGTTCAGAGAGACACCAACGCGGAGGCGGAGTTGGGGCCGGGAGCGAAGCGAGATTTCCTCGCGCTGACGGACTTCTCGAGGCGCGAGCTCGAGGACCTGTTCGAGGGGGCGGCGCGGCTCAAGCGCGGCGAGTCGAAGGGGAAGCCGCTGGCGGGCAAGACGCTGGCCATGCTGTTCGCGAAAAGCTCCACGCGAACGCGCGTCTCCTTCGAGGCCGGTGTCTATCAGCTGGGAGGTCACGCGCTTTTTCTTTCGAGCCAGGACCTGCAGCTGGGGCGGGGAGAGACCGTTGCGGATACCGCGCGGGTGCTGTCACGCTATGTGGATGGGATCATGATCCGGACGTTCGCGCAGGCGGAGGTCGAGGAACTCGCGCGGCACGCGACCGTTCCGGTGATCAACGGTCTGACCGATCTGCTGCACCCTTGCCAGTTGCTGGCAGATCTGATGACGGCCGTGGAGGCGCACGGATCGGATCTCTCGAGACTGCGGGTGGCCTGGATCGGCGATGGGAACAACATGGCCAACTCGTGGCTGAACGCGGCCCGGATCTTCGGGTTCGAGCTGCGTCTGGCGTGCCCGGAGGGTTACGAGCCCGAGGCGGGGATTCTAGCCGCCGCCGAAGCCGCAACCTCGGTGGCGCTGCTTCGGCGGCCGGAAGAAGCGGTGGAGGGAGCCCATGTGGTCTCGACGGACGTTTGGGCGTCGATGGGGCAGGAGGGCGAGGCGGAGGCGCGCCGTCGGGCGTTGAGCGGCTACTCGGTTACGGAAGCGCTTATGTCCCGGGCCGATCGCAGTGCGATCTTCTTGCATTGTCTTCCCGCACACCGGGGTGAGGAAGTTGAGGCGTCGGTGATCGACGGGCCGCAAAGCCGAGTGTGGGACGAGGCGGAAAACCGATTGCATGCCCAGAAAGCGTTGCTCATCAGACTGATGGCAGAGGACGTAAATGGCTGAGAAACTGAAGCGGACGCCGCTATACGACGAGCATGTGAAGCTCGGAGCGAAGATCATTCCGTTTGCCGGCTTCGAGATGCCGGTGCAGTACCCCGCCGGCGTCTCAGCGGAGCATCAGTCGGTGCGTAAGGGCGCCGGGCTCTTCGACGTGTCCCATATGGGCGAGTTCGCCGTGCGGGGTCCCGGGGCGGTGGAGTTCGTGAACCGGGTCGTCACCAATGACGTGTCACGGTTGGCGCCGGGCCAGGCGCAGTACACGGTCATGTGCCGGGAAGATGGCGGGATCGTCGACGATCTCCTGGTGTATCGCTTCAACGACTGGGTCCGCCTAGTGGTGAACGCGGCCAATATCGAGAAGGACTTCAACTGGATCGAGCAGGGCCGTGAAAACCTCGGCTTCAAGGACGTCGAGCTGCGCGACGACAGCGATGCCGTCGCGCTGCTCGCCCTGCAGGGGCCGGAGAGCGAGGCGATTCTCGCACCGCTTTCGGCCGTCGATCTCGCGTCGATCGGGTATTACCGGTTCGCAGAGGGAAGCGTGTCACAGGAGCCGTGCGTGGTGAGTCGCACCGGTTACACGGGCGAGGACGGGTTCGAACTGTACTGTGATCCGGGGTCTGCTGCTAAACTGTGGAACTTGCTGTTGGAGGCTGGAGGCCGCGATCGGATTCAGCCGGTGGGACTGGGTGCGCGGGACACGCTGCGGCTCGAGCTGGGCTACGCTCTTTATGGGAACGACATAGACGATGAGACTTCGCCGTTGGAGGCCGGTCTCGGTTGGACGGTGAAGTTCGACAAAGGGGACTTCATCGGTCGCGCCAAGCTTCTCGAGCAGAAAGAGAAGGGTGTGGCGCGCAAGCTGAGCGGTTTCACTCTGGGAGAGCGAGGTTTTCCGCGCCCGGGCTACGAGATCCGCTGCGACGGCGCGGTTGTCGGTACGGTCCGCAGCGGCACCGTAGGCCCGAGCGTCGGGGTCGGCATCGGGACGGGCTATCTGCCGACGGAGTCCGCCAAGCCGGGGACCGCAGTCGAGATCCTGATCCGGGGTCGACCGGTGCCGGCGGAGGTGACACGCATGCCGTTCTACAAAGGCGGCTCCATCAAACGGTGATTCGGGTCGCCGTTCTTACGGTCAGCGACGGTGTCGCCGCCGGCGCGCGAGAGGATCTTGCCGGGGAGGCCGCCCGCGCCTGGGTCGAGCGACACGGCTGGTCGCTGGTCGAGCAGGCTGTGGTTGCGGACGAAACGGCGGACATCGCCGCAACGCTGTGTCGGTGGGCTGACGGGGGGCAGGTCGATGTCATTCTCACCCTGGGTGGAACGGGGCTAGGTCCGCGTGATGTGACACCGGAAGCAACGGCATCGATAGTGGAACGGCCGGCGCCCGGCATCGCCGAAACGCTCCGGAGCACGGGGTTGGCGAGCACCCCGCACGCGATGCTGAGTCGGGGGATGGCCGGGGAACGCAGTGGCACGCTGATCGTCAACTTGCCGGGAAGCGAGAAGGCGGTGCGAGAAGGGTTGGATGTGCTGGAGCGCGTCGTTCCTCATGCCGTCGACCTCTTACACGGTGATACCGAACACACGTGATGCGTGCTTCGAGGCCGGCATCGTCACGAGCCGAGCCTAACACGACGGAGAGATGGCGAGCATCCTGATAAGTACGACCGATCTAGAGTCGGCTGCAAAGTTGCAGGCGGCGTTCGAGCCCGAGGATGAGGTCCGGTTCGTTTCCAGCGGGTCCGACGCTCAGGAGGCGCTGCGGACCCTCGACGAGGGTGAGGCGTCACTCATCCTGACCGGGGCGATCCGGGACCCCCTTGCGCGTGCGCTGATCGCGCAGGTGGCCGGCGACGGCCGCCAGATTCCGGTCGTCGCCCTGCTCGAGCAGGGGGAAGGCGTGTCCTCGGGGCTGAAGGCTGAACTGGGCGTCGACCAGCATTTCGTCAAACCGGTCGATGCTGAAGAGGTCGCTCTGGTCGTCCGCCGTCTCATCCAGAGAAAGCTGTTGCAGGCCCAGATCGGCATCGTCGGAAACTCGACGCCAATACAAGAAGTCGTCGAGCGGCTCGCCCAGATCGCTCCGGTCGGTTCGACCGTGCTGATCACCGGTGAGAGCGGGACCGGAAAAGAGCTGGTGGCCCGGGGTCTCCACAAGCTATCGCAGCGGCGCGGCCAAGCGTTTATCCCCGTGAACATCGCCGCGTTGCCGGAAACGCTGCTCGAGTCGGAGTTATTTGGCCACGAGAAGGGGGCGTTCACCGGTGCAAGCTCTTTGCGGAAGGGGATGTTCGAGCTTGCGAACGGAGGAACGATCTTTCTGGATGAGGTGGCGGAGATGTCGATGGCCCCCCAGACGCGGCTGTTGAGAGTGTTAGAGCAGCGTGAGTTCATGCGGGTGGGTGGCAGCAGCTCGATTCGCGTCGATGTTCGGGTGATCGCGGCGACGAATCGTGACCTGCGTCGGGCCGTCGAGCTTAACGAGTTCCGACGTGACCTCTATTACCGACTCAACGTACTCCACATCCATATGCCACCGTTGCGAGAGCGGCGCGATGACATCCCGCTGCTCGTGCACGAGTTCATTAGGGAGTTGAGTCGTGAGCACCAGCGTGAGTTCAAGGGCATCTCGCAGGACGCGCTGGATATTCTGGTGCGCTACGATTGGCCCGGAAACGTGCGCGAGCTTCGCAACCTGGTCGAGTCCATGGTCGTGCTCGCGCCCGGCACGATCATCAGGTCCGTGGATATCCCTCCCGAGGTGCGGCGCGGTGTGGAACGGAGCCTGCCGACTCAAGTCGTGCCACAGCCTCCGGTGTTGCAGCGCCAAGATCGGGAGGGCGACGCGGTTCCAGCGACCTTCCCCGAAGTGGAGTTAATATTTCGCACGCTCGTCGAGCTCAAATTCGATGTCGATGACCTTCGCAGAGAGTTCGAGGCGTACCGGCGGCGACATCCGGAGCTGACCGGCGTGCGTGAGGCGGGGGTCTTCGACGCGGCGCGCCCGTCGCGAGGCCGCGAGATCGGTGAGCCAGAGAAAGGCGGTGTCGGCGCAGAGGAGGAGGTCGTCTTCGGGTTCGGGTCGGCGACCGAAGAGGGCGAGCGAGACGATGTGGTCCAGTTCCGGGTCGGGATGACGATGGCCGAGCTGGAAAGAGAAGCGATCATCGCCACGCTCAAATCGGTGGGGGGAAATCGGCGACGCGCCTCGGAAAGGCTGGGGATCGGTGAGCGGACGCTCTACCGCAAACTGAAGGAGTACGATATCGACGCTTGACCGCCGCCGATCGGCTGCGCGTCCCCCCTACTTCGCCCGGCTGATGACCCGGGCCCGCTCGGCCTCGAGCGTGCGAATGATCGCCCCCCAGCCCAATGCCCTGTCACCCCCTCGTCCGTACTCGACCTGAAACTCGACCTGCAGGTCGATGTCGGGATCGAAGAGGTAGAGGGCCGACTGGCTCTCCTCCTGCTTGAGCTGCTGGCGACCCCACTCGGGTGTGAGCGGCAGGATCCCGACGGGCCGGTAAAGCAGGCCCTGGCTCAACAGCTGCAGGTCTGTGGGGACGAACTCAGCTTGACGGGCGTAGGTGAAAAAGGACACGAGGAACACCAGCGGGTCTCTGCGCAGCCCGGCGTTGAGGCTCGCCTCCCGGATGCGGCTGGCGCGCGACTCGACCAGGCCGTGAAGCCGCTGATACGTGTCGGGCGCAGCGAGCCGGGTCACCGATTCGTGGAGTGGCGTGACCTTGATCTGTACGTCGCCCGAGGCGAAGGCGACGGTAAAGTCGTCCTGTCTCAGCGTACCATAGCCGACTGGCGGCAACGATTCGCGATCGGCCGTGGCGCTTGGCGTGGCCACACCGGGCTCCTGGTCCGCCGGCGGCGAGGAGGCGCAGGCGAGGGCGATGCTTGCGGTGGCAAGGGTGACTAGGGTACGGCTCATCGGTCGGATCATGAGAACGATGCCTTCGCTTGGGCGGGTGCTGCGCGTTGGTCGGTGCTCATCGAGCCGGCTCAGGCTTCCTTGCGCTTGGCCTCCGGCTCCAGAATGAAAATGGGCGGCGTTTTCTTCTCGACAGTGTCGCTCGTGATGACAATCTCGACCACGTCATCGCGCGTTGGCAAATCGAACATGATGTCGAGCATCATCTCCTCGATGATTGAGCGGAGGCCGCGCGCGCCGGTCCCACGATCAATCGCCTTGCGGGCGATGGCGCGCAGGGCCTCGGGCTCGAACTTCAGGTGGATGTCCTCGAGCTCGACCATCTTCTGATACTGCTTGGTCAGCGCGTTCTTGGGTTTCTCGAGGATGTCGAGCAGCGCGTCCTCGTCCAGCTCGCTGAGGGCGACGATGACCGGCAGGCGCCCCACCAGCTCGGGTATCATCCCGTAGCGGATGAGGTCCTCCGGCT
>CAYGAJ010000095.1:0-9139 GCA_964347815.1 uncultured Gemmatimonadota bacterium
TCGTGATCGGACGCGTGTGCTCGGCCACCAGGATGAGCGCCGGGTGGCAGGTGAGCCCGTGACCCAGGCGCGGCAATCGGGCCGGCAAGTGCGAGCGCATCAGCAGGGCGGGCGTATTCACCGCGCCGGCGCAGACGATGACGATCCGGGCCTCGATCCGGTAGTCGCCCGGCTCCCATGGCGGCGGCTCACCCTTTTCTCCCGCCTTCTTCGGGTGGACCCGGGCGACCACCGTTCGGCCGTCCAGCCGCAACACCTCACAACGCGTCGCCACCTGTACGCCGGCGCGCTCCGCCCGCGGAAGCTGAACCCGGTTGGTCCCTTGCTTGGCCTGATTGGGACAGCCGAGGTTGCAGAGGCTAGAGCCGCGGCAGCCTTTGACGTTCACCGGGAACTGCTCGACCCGGTAGCCCAGCTTTCGGCAGCCGAGTACGAAGAGCTGATTGTTCTCGTTGATCTGATCGTCGGGCAGCAGGTGGACGTTGTTCTGCTCCATGAATTTGCGGGAGCGGCGCTCGACCTCTTCGGAGCTGAGGCCCGGGACGTTCCAGCCGCGGATGACCCGCTCCGGCGCGATGATCGACGTTCCCGTGTAGACGACGGTCGATCCGCCGTAGGCAACGCCCATCGCCAGCGACATCGAGCCGTCGGCTGTGAGAACGGCGCCGCCCGCTTCGTAAAGCGTCTGCGCCATCTCCAGCTCGCGCCCCGTGAACTCGTCGTCTCTCAGCCGCGGGCCTTTCTCGAGGACGACGATGCTCACGCCAGCGGCGCAAAGAGGCGCCAGCTCCTGGGCCACGGTTCCGCCGCCGGCGCCCGACCCGATGACGACGATGTCGAATGCCAGCGCCTTCACCGTCGCGCCTCCCACCCCCGAGGGTCGGGGCGGTAGCCGATGGCTTCCGCAGCGGCGGACCGGCCGTAGTAGCCCAGATAGGCGAGGGTGCGCAGGCCCCAGAAGCCGACCCGAATCGGGCTCAGGCGGTGGCTCTGCAGGTTGGACAGGATGCGCTCTCGCAGCGGAGGCTCCAGCGCAGTGAAGCGTCGACCGTGGCGGAGCAGCGGCGCCCACTCGACAAGCTGCAGAAAAAGCCGAAGCCGCCGCTGGAGAGCCCGAGGTCGGTCGCGCAACGAGCGTGCGACCAGCGCCTCGAGCTCGGCCCAGCCTTCCTCATCCAGGTTCGACGCCTCTGGCACGACGGTGGCGGCCACGGCCCGGAAAACGGGAGGAAGGAACGCCGGGGAGGGTTCGGGTGCTCCCGTGGTGCACCTCCATGATAGATTGGGTCTCTGTTGCGCGCGTCGCGAGGTGCGTGAAAGATAGATCTCAATCGGTGGCGTATCAAAGCAGAGGGCAAAGGTGGAAACCCGAAGCCCGGCGCCAGCGTTTTCTAACGTCGGAGCCCACGACGAGAGCCGAGCGGCGTAAGCCGTCGAGAATTCCCAGATCGGCGACCGGCCTCCCTAGCACGGGTGGAGAGCGATGCGGATCACCCTGATTCAACCACCACAGGGATCTCGGTTCGGGTTTACGAAGGTGCTGCTGGTGGAGCCGCTGGGTCTCGAATGTGTCGCGGCGGCCATGAAGCTGCACGAGCACGACGTGCGGATCATCGACCTGCGGCTCGATCGCCGGGGTGTTCGGTCGACGCATGCGAGGCGCTGGTGCTCGATTGTCAGGTGAGTTCGGGCGTACGCTATGATCGGTCACCTTGCGGCCAAGTTGTGATCCTGGGTTCGGCCGCGCAACCGTCGAGCGCCCCTGAAACGGCCATGCCAACCTTCCGCCCTGGGCGAATGTCTAACGCCTGGTGAGGGAACCAATCCGGGACGTCAGTCATCACCGAGCCGGGAGTAGAACAGGAAGGAGGCATGCGGTCCAAGATCCCTTGTACAGTCTTGGTTTTGGTTCTTACCCCACTCATACTGGCCGCCTCACCTGCCGGGTCGGCCGACGACGACAAAGACAAGAAAGTTAGGCCCGAAAAGCCGTACCGGGCTCTCGCCAGCCGAGCCACCCAGGGCACACCCAAGCTCGACGGGCGGCTGGACGAGCCGGTCTGGGCGCTGTCTCAGCCGATCACCGACTTCGTGCAGCGGGATCCGAACGAGGGGCAACCCGCGAGCGAGCGCACCGAGGCACGAGTGCTCTACGATGATGGGGCGCTTTACATCGGTGTCCGCGCCTACGACAGCGAGCCCGACAAGATCGTCGGGCAACTCACGCGACGCGATCTGTATTCGCCGTCCGACTGGTTGGCGGTGAGCATCGACTCGTATTTCGACCGCAGAACCGCGTTTGAATTCCGGGTGAACCCGGCGGGTGTCGAGCGAGATAAATACCTGTTCGACGACACCAGCGAGGATGACTCGTGGGATGCGGTTTGGGACGTGGCGACCCGAGTGGACGAAGAGGGCTGGGTGGCCGAGTTCCGAATTCCGCTGTCGCAGCTGCGCTTCTCGGCGGCGCCCGAGCAAGTTTGGGGGTTCAACATCGAGCGGGTGATTCAACGGAAAAACGAGACGGTGCAGTGGAAGCCGATCCCCAAAGACGCCTCGGGCTGGGTCAGCGAATACGGCGACCTTGCTGGAATCGAGGGGATCACGCCGCCGCGGCGATTGGAGATCCTGCCGTACGTAGTCTCGCAGCAGGCGTTCACGCCGGCGCAAGACGGGAACCCGTTCCAGACGGGCCGTGACTTCAACGGCAGCCTGGGCGCCGACATCAAGTACGGGCTGACCAACAGCCTCACACTCAACCTCACCATCAATCCGGACTTCGGCCAGGTCGAGGCCGATCCCTCGGTGGTCAACCTTTCGGCTTTTGAGACGTTCTTCCAGGAGAAACGACCGTTCTTTCTCGAGGGAGCGAACATTTTCAACTTCAGTTTGAGCGGCGGCCACGGTATCGAACAGCTGTTCTACTCGCGGCGTATCGGACGGCAGCCGCAGGGAGTCGCCGATTCCCGGGGCGGCTACGTAGACTCGCCACAAAACACGACGATCATCGGCGCGACCAAGCTGTCGGGGAAGACGGCAAACGGGTGGTCGATCGGGTTGCTCGATGCGGTGACGGCGGAGGAGAGGGCGGCGGTCATCGACGCCGATCGTGTTCGACACCGGGATGTGGTCGAGCCGCTCACCAACTACGGCGTGATGCGCGTGCAGCGCGATCTGAACGAAGGGCGTAGCGCCATCGGCTTCATCGGGACGGCGGTGAACCGCGATTTGCCCGCCTCCCTGAACTACCTGCGCAGCGCCGCCTACGCCGGTGGCATCGACGCCCGTCACCGCTTCGGCGGCGGTGACTGGGAGGTGAGCGGTCAGCTGCTCGGGTCCCACATTCGCGGCTCGGAGGAGGCGATCGTCAACGCGCAGCAAAGCTCGGCGCGTTATTTCCAGCGCCCGGACGCCGACCACATCGAGTTCGACCCGACGCGCACGTCGCTGACCGGCACCAGCGGTGCTTTCGGCTTCCAGAAGATCGGCGGCGGCCACTGGCGCGGCGCGTTCAACTCGTCGTGGGTGTCACCCGGCTTCGAGGTGAACGACATCGGTTTTCTGCGGCAGGCCGACGTGTGGAGGAACAGCCTTTGGATCGGCTATCGCGAGTTTCAGCCCGGCAAGATCTTTCGACGCTACAACGTCAACTGGAACGGCTGGGACTTTTACACGCTCGGCGGGGAACGAACGGCGCGCGGCACAAACATCAACGGCAGCTTCACGTTGCTCAACTATTGGGGTGGCTGGGGCGGAATCAATCGCGAGTTCGCGAGCACCAGCACGCGCGTGCTGCGCGGCGGTCCCGCCATGAAAAGCCCCGGCGCCTGGAACTGGTGGGGCGGATTCTTCAGCGACAGCCGTAAGGCGGTGCAACTCGAGGTGGGCACCTGGGGATGGCGCGACGACGAGCGCTCCAGCTCCGGTGAAGTGTGGCTGGACATGATCTTCCGGCCGACCTCGAGCCTGCGGCTATCGCTGGGTCCAGGGTACGGCTGGTCGCACGACGACTGGCAGTACGTCACGCAAGCGGACGCGTTGGGCTCCACGCGCTACGTGACCGGGGTGTTGGACCAGAGGACGGTAGCGATGACAACACGCCTCGACTGGACGTTCACTCCGAATGTGAGTCTGCAGGTCTACGCGCAGCCTTTCGTGTCGGCCGGCGACTACACCGAGTTCCGCGAGGTGGTGGCGCCGAAGGCCGACAGCTACGACGAGCGGTTCGATGCGTTCGGGGCAGACCGCCTCGACTTCGTGGCCAGCGACGACCCTGACGAGCCTGGGACGTATCTGGTCGACCTGAACCGGGATGGCACGACCGACCTCGAGTTCAGCGACCCGGATTTCAACTTCAAACAGCTGCGCTCGACCGTCGTGCTGCGTTGGGAGTACATGTCGGGCTCGACCCTGTTCTTCGTCTGGTCGCAGAGCCGCACGCGCCAGGACTTCGTCGGCACGTTCGCGCCGCTCAGCGACCTCAACATGCTGCGGAAGGCAGAGGGCGATAACATCTTCAGTATCAAGGTGAATTACTACCTGAATCCCTGAGACAGAGCCGGCTTGCTGGTCCAGCTTGCTGGCCACCGTCCTCGAGGAGCGCCGCGGTCTCCCAAGGCCGCGGCGCTTGCTTTGAGGCGATGCTTCTGTGATGGGCGGGGTTGAACATCGAACATCGAACATCCGACATCCAACGTCGACGTCCACTTGAACGACGAACCCTGAACGTCGAAGTGGAACGTCGAAAGGATGGCGTCGGCGTTTGCAGATTCGTCGTCCGCCGCAGTCCACAGTTCCAAATTCGAAGTTGAACGTTCGATGTTCACCCAAACTTCGAAGTTCGATGTCGGATGTTGGATGTTCGATGTTCATCTAATGAACCCCGCTTGTCTCTTCGTTTGCCCGCCCCTAAGCTGACCCGCTGAGGCCGGACCGCGGTCGACGCGACCGCAAGTCGGACAGTGCTGCGAATCAAACGCGATGGGAGGAGTCATGCGGTTTCAGAAAAGGGTGACGTTCGTAACCGGGGCGTCTAGCGGCATCGGTCGTGCCTGCGCGGCGCGCTTTGCCGAGGAGGGCGCCACGGTGTTCGCCGTCGCCCGGCGCGAGGCGCGGCTGGCGAAAGAGTACGAGCGTTACGCGGTCGTGGACGTTCGCAAAGAAGAGCAAGTCGAATCCGCGATCCAGCGGTGCGTCGAGGAGTGCGGTGGGATCGACTATCTGATCAACGCCGCCGGCGTGATCGGCAACGGCGGAATCCTCGACACCCCGCCCGACGAATGGGAGCGGCTGTTCTCGAGCAACGTGGACAGCCTGTATTTCGTTACGCGGCACGCCGCACCGCATCTGGTCGAGCGGCACGGGGCGATCGTCAACATCTCGTCGGTCACCAGCCTGCGGCCCTACAGCAACCTGTTGGCCTACTGCACGACAAAAGCGGCGACTGACATGTTCACGCAATGCGTGGCCCTGGAACTCGCACCACACGGCGTGCGGGTCAACGCGGTGAACCCGGGAGTCGTGGTCAGCGAGCTGCACACGGTGGGGGGAGCGGTGCCGGACTACGAAGCGTTTCTCGAGCGTTCGAAGGGCACCCACCCGCTGGGCCGGGTGGGGCGTCCGGAGGAGATCGCAGCGCTGTGTGCGTACTTGTGCTCGGACGAGGCGGGGTGGATCACGGGCGGGATACATTCGATCGATGGGGGGCGGGCGCTGTTGTCGGCGCGCTAGGGCGGGTTGTGGATGACGGTTCTGTGATAGTTGGTATTGAACATCGAACATCCAACATCCGACATCCAACTTCGAAGTTCTTGAAGAACGTCGAACGTCGAACTTCGAGCTAGAACGTAGAAAAAGCGTTTATCGGAATTGAGCAAGGCTGGGACGTAATGGCGAGCACGAGTGAAGCGCGGAAGGTCTACGATCTGAGCGATCGGCTCATCGCATTCGGCGTACTTGTCTGCAAGATCGTGGAGAGCCTGCCGTCGACTCGGGTGGGCAGACACATCGGGAATCAACTATTGCGATCCGGCACCGCGCCCGCCCCGCACCATGCCGAGGCCCAGGCGGGAGAATCGCGGCGCGATTTCACTCACAAACTGCGCCTGTGCCTCAAAGAGCTAAGAGAGACTTTGGTCTGGCTGCGTCTGGCTCGACGCTTGTCGATTGGGGAAGAAAGCTTGCTCGACCGCGGAGCCCGCGAATCGGACGAGCTGATTCGCATACTGGTCGCTAGCATCGCCAGCGCCGAACGGAACCGGCAGATCCGCTCCTGATAGCAGAGCGCCATACGAACTTCGAACTTCGAAGTTCAATGTTCAGAGTTCTTCAAGAACTTCAAACTTCGATGTCGGATGTTCGATGTTCGATGTTCATCCAATAACAGCCGCAATTGCCCCCGCCACCGACGCATTGTATTCCAGCAGCGCCAGATTCGCCCGCAGCGACCGCCCTTCCGTTAGCTCGGCGATCCGCGCCAGCAGAAACGGCGTCACCTCCGCTCCGCGGATTCCCTGAGCCGCCAGGTCCGCCAGCGCTTGGGAAACGGCCGCGTCGCTCTCCGCGCGTGACAGCGTCTCTTGCCGCGGGGGCGGCACACATACCAGCAGCGCGCCCGGCACCTCCAGCGCTCGTGCTTCTCGCCAGATGCCGGCGATCTCTTCCGGGCTGTCGGCCCGCAGCTCCAGCGCCAGTCCGCTCTCCCTCGACCAAAAGGCAGGCAGCTCGTCGGTGCCGTATCCGATGACCATCACGCCGAGCGTTTCGAGCCGCTCGAGCGTGGCTTCGGCGTCGGTGATCGCCTTGGGTCCCGAGCAGACGAGCACGACGGGCGTACGGGCCAGCTCGATCACGTCTGCAGAAACGTCGGGCGCGCCGGGTCCCGGGTGAACGCCGCCGATGCCTCCGGTGGCGGCCACCGTGAGGCCGGCCCGGTGAGCCAGGAAGATCGCGGCGGCGACCGTGGTGCCGCCCGTCGTGCCCCGGGCGGCCGCCACTGCCAGATCCCGGGTGCTGAGCTTCGTGTCCGCGCGGACCAGCTCCTCCAGCTGCGGCGGCTCGAGACCTAGGACGGGGCGTCCCTTCATCACGCCGATGAAATGGGGTTCGGCCCCCTGAGCGCGGACCGCGGCGGACATACGCCGCGCCGCCTCGAGGCGCGAGCCGGTCGGGAGGCCGCGTGTCAGGAACGCCGTCTCGAGGGCGACGGCGGGCCCGCCATCACGACTCAAGCGTTGGCTCTCGCGACTCGAAGGTGGAGCCGGTCGACGGCGGCTTTTGGCGCGTTGGGGCGGGTTTGGATGACGGTTCTGGTGGTTGGTGTTGAACATCGAACATCCAACATCCGACATCGAAGTCTACTTGAACGAAGAACATCGAACGTCGAGGTAGAACGTCGGCGCTAGGATCATCCGTGTTGAGGGCTGGTTGACAAGCTATTGGGGAACAAGACCAGCTGAACCTTGGAGCCCGGGAAACGAATAGTGTGCTCCGCTTGCGTGTCGCCAGCATCGCGAGCGCCGATCGACACCAAAAAGCCCGCTCCTCTCTACGGCGCGAAACCCGAACTTCGAACTTCGAACTTCGATGTCGACGTTCGACGTTCTTCAAGAACTTCGAAGTGCGATGTCGGATGTTCGATGTTCGATGTTCATCTAACATGCTAGAACGACAGCCGCTCGGGCCCACGCGCGACGCCTCGGTACACGGCGTTGAACACCAACTTGAACGTCTCGTGGGTCTGCCCCCGGTGCTGGGGCCGGAAGCCGAAGAGGATGACCCGGCCATCGCCGACCGTCGCCTCGACCAGCGCCGCCTTGCCGCTGAGAAAGTCGCCGTTGAGCGCGTAGCCGCTCAGCAGTTGTCCCGCCTCGGGGTAACGGGCCACGGCGCGGATGTCGCGGGCGTTGTTCGGGATTTCGAAGATCGCGCTGTTGGAGTAGAGCACCGCCGCTTCGTCCGGCATGCCGTAGGCGATGGGGTGTGAGGTGTCCAGCGTGACGGACAAAAGGCTGCCAGGCGCGTAGAACGCCTCGCCGCTCCGCTGCTCGCTGAACGGCGGTCGCACGTCTTTCACCCGCACGCCGAGGTGCTCGATCGCGAAGTCGGATGAGCCGTCGAAGCAGATGAGCGTGCCGCCGGCCCGGACGAAGTCACGGATCGCCTTGATGCCGACGGACCCGATGCCGCCTTCATACTCGGCGGGCACGGTTCCGGGCCTCCGTCCTTCGACGATCGACGACGATGAGAGGTCGGGCAAGATAATGACGTCGTAGCGCGCGCGAAGGCCGCCGGCGCGAATCTCGGCGTCGTGGACCGTTCGATACGGCAACTCCCAGCCTTCGAGGACCCAGCGGGTCCACCCCTCGTCCATCGAGGCGGTCCACGGCTGATAGAGGCCGAGGCGCGGCGTCTGCAGCAGGTAGCCGCTGGCCGCTCCGCGGAACGATTCCGCCGAGAGGCCCTGCTCCGCCGCCAGCTCCTCCAGCGAGCGCCCCACCCCGTCGCCCTGCAGGATGGCGCTGCCCGCCGGCCAGAGACGGCCGCCCGACTCGCGCGGCTCGGAGAGCAATGCGACGCGGGCGCCGTCACGGAGCGCGCGGTGGATCGCGCGGTTGGCTGCGTTGGTCGTTGGCTCGATGATGAACGCCGGCCCTGAGCCCGCGACGCGACCGGCCGGCGGCCGGATCGGCTCCCTCTCCAGCTCGAGCGCCGCCTCGAACGGCGTCCTCACTTCGACGACATCGACGCCCATCTGCAGTGGCAGCGTCCAGCCGGTGGCGTCGTACGGCGTGTCGGGCGGACCGCCCGGGTAGAGCCTGCGGTCGGGATACGACTGTCGCTCGAGCAGGTCTTTGGCGTGGGCGCGATACGGCTGCGCCATCAGCACGACCCAGTCGCCCGCCGCGTACTCGATCCCGTCCGCTTGGAACGCGGCGGTCGCGCGATGGACCTCGACCGCTCCCTCACGCAGCACCTCGAGCATCGTGGCGGCGCTTCCCGCATCTCGCTGCCGGTGTGGGATCACGTAGGCGAAGGGTGGCACCGATCGCCCGGCTTCGACCGCGCGCCGCCCCAGCGTCACGAAGTTGCGGATGAGCCGTCGGCGCTGCAGGGCGGCCAGCTCGATCACGGCGCGCGA
>CAYGAJ010000096.1:0-9033 GCA_964347815.1 uncultured Gemmatimonadota bacterium
AACCTCCGAGGAGAGGCTCAAATGCGTTGCACGAGATGCGGCCGCGCGGCGGCCGAGACCGACAAATTCTGCGCCGAGTGCGGGATGTTCCTGCGCGATCCGTTCGTCGACCAGCGCCTGCATTCCGCTTTGCTGGCGGAATCGGAAGGCAGACATCGTGATGCGCGCCGTGAGCTCGAGCGCTTGTTGGAGATCGAGCCAAACCACGTTCTGGCGAATCACCTGTTGGGCACGTTGTATTTCCACCAGGGTACGCTGGATCTGGCGATCGAGCGGTATCGGAAAGCCCTGGCGCTGGCGCCCGATTTCGTCCTCTGTTCTTACGATCTCGGTGTCGCGCTCTACCACCGCGGGAACATGCCCGAAGCGATCCGCGCCTATCGCCAGTGCTTGGAGATCGATCCCCACTACAACGCCGCTCATTACCGGCTGGCGATCTCGCTCTTCCACGCGGGAGAACTCGATCAAGCGCTGGAGCACTTCGAAAAGTGCACCTCGCTCACGCCGGAGTACCTCATGGCCCGCTACCACATAGGGGTGATCTACGAGCGCCTGGGTGACCTCAACACCGCCGCCCGCGAGTTCCAGCGCAGCCTGGACGACGGCGTCGGCGAGGTCAGCAGCTTGTTCCATCTCGCGCATATTCGCAGAAGCGAAGGCGACGAGGCGGAGGCGAAGATGCTGCTGGAGCGAGCGCGCCAGTTCGCTCGCGCCAACGCCGTTTGAGCCTCGGCCACACGATTCGAAGGAAAGAGTCGATGACCACCACACCGCAGGAAGAACAGCTCATCTACGACTGGGCCGCGGTCGGAGCCGAACAAGCCGACCCTCCACCCCGGCCCATGTTGGACGACGAGACGCTTCGGGATGGTCTGCAGAGCCCCTCGGTGATCGACCCTCCGACCGATGTGAAGATCCAGGTCCTTCACCTGATGGATCGCCTGGGAATAGAAACGGCTGACGTGGGGCTGCCGGGATCGGGCCCCCGTCAGCGCGATGCGGTCGAGCGCCTCTGCCGCGAGATCGCCGACGCCGGTTTGCAAATCAAGGCCAACTGCGCCGCCCGTACGATGCTCGTCGACATCCAGCCGATCGCCGAGGTCGTACAGAAGACCGGCGTACCGATCGAGGCCTGCGTGTTCATCGGCTCGAGCCCGATCCGTCAGTACGCCGAAGAGTGGGATATCGAGCACATTCTGCGACACAGCCGGGAGGCGGTCGAGTTCGCGGTCCGTGAGGGGCTCGAGGTCATGTACGTCACCGAGGACACGATCCGTGCCGCGCCCGAACACTTGCGGATCCTGTTCACCGCTGCCGTCGATGCCGGCGCCCAGCGCCTCTGTCTGTGCGATACGGTGGGCGCCGCGGTGCCACGGGGTGTGGTTAACCTCGTCACCTGGGTCAAAAACCTGCTGGCCGAGCTCGATGTCGCGGACCAGGTCGGTATCGATTGGCACGGACATCGTGACCGCGGGCTCGATGTCGCGAACACCCTCGCCGCTATCGAAGCCGGGGCCACGCGGGTGCACGGCACCGCGCTCGGCGTGGGCGAGCGCGTCGGCAACACGCCGATGGAGCAGCTCCTGGTGAACCTCAAGCTCCTGGGCCTGCGCGACGACGATCTCAGCTGCCTTCCCGAGTACGTCGCGACCGTCTCCAAAGCCACGGGTGTACCGGTTGCCGTCAACATGCCGATCGTCGGCCGCGACGCGTTCCGCACGGCGACCGGGGTGCACGCCGCCGCGGTGATCAAGGCTCAGCGCAAAGGGCAGGCGTGGCTGGCGGACCGCGTCTACTCCGGTGTCCCGGCGAGCTGGGTGGGCCGAGCCCAGGAGATCGAGGTCGGCCACATGTCGGGAAGCTCGAACGTGCTCCACTACCTGCGAAGCCGCGGCCTGCCCGACGGTCGCGAGGTGGTCGACGCGGTGCTGGCGGCGGCAAAGAAGTCGGAGCGGCTGCTCACCGACGCGGAGATCCGCGAGGTGGTCGAGGAGGTCGCCGGCCGCGACTGACGCGGCGCACCGGCGTCGGCTGACGCAGAAGTCTGACGACGGCGGTCGGATGTGGGCCGTGGGGGGTGGCCCACGGGTGCCGACACGACGGAAAGGGTTGCGAAAAAGGCGCGGCCATATCAGAATTAGGTATCCGATATCCGATTAGCCCCTCAGCCCTGAGGTTCACCCATGCAAGTTTCCGCCTGGACCGTCCGCGCACCTGGCGAACCCATGGCTCGGGAGCTCCGGGACGAGGTGCCCGGCGCGGGCGAGGTCCTGATCGAGGTGGCCGGCTGCGGGGTCTGTCACACCGACCTCGGCTACTACTACGAGGGCGTTCCTACCCGTAAGCCTTTTCCACTCACACTTGGGCATGAGGTCAGCGGCACGGTCATCGAGGCCGGCGACGGCGCCGTGGACTGGGTCGGAAAGGCGGTCATCGTTCCCGCCGTCATCCCTTGCGGCGCCTGCGACGCCTGCCACGCGGGCCGGGGGCAGGTATGCCCGAAGCAGATCTTCCCCGGCAACGACGTCCACGGTGGTTTCGCCAGCCACCTCCGAGTCCCCGCCACCGGGCTCTGTCCGGTCCCCGACCTCGACGACCCCGCCGTCAATCCCAGCGGCGTCGACCTGCGTTCGCTGGCGGTGATCGCGGATGCCGTCTCGACGCCGTACCAAGCCCTCTTCAAGAGCGGCATCAGCACGGGTGATCTGGCGGTGTTCGTCGGCGCGGGTGGGGTCGGCGGCTTCGGCGTGCAGCTGGCTTCGGCGCTGGGCGCTGTCCCAGTGGCGATCGACATCGACGACGGGCGCCTGGCCCTCCTTGCCGAGCACGGCGCGGCCCTGACGCTCAACGCCAAGGTTCTCGATTTCAAGGGACTTCGCGATGCCGTGCGCTCGCTGGCAAAGGAGCACGGCATCCCGACGTGGCGTCAGAAGATCTTCGAGACCTCGGGCACGGACCAGGGACAGCTCACGGCCTTCGGCCTGCTCGGTCACGGGGGCTACCTCTCGATGGTCGGGTTTACACCGAAGAAGGTCGAGGTGCGACTCTCGAACCTGATGGCGTTCGACGCGACGGTGGAAGGCAACTGGGGGTGTCTCCCGGAGCTGTACCCGGCGATCGTCGACCTCGTGTTGACCGGGCGTGTGAAGCTCGAGCCGTTCGTCGAGTTCAGGCCACTCTCGCAGATCAACGAAACGTTTACCGAGCTCCATGAGGGGCATCTATCGCGGCGAGTGATCCTCATCCCAGAGGAGTAGATCAAATGGAATTCAAGAACCACGATATCGTCTCGGGCTTCGATTATCCGGGCGTTCTCTACGAAGAGAAGCCCTTCTACGATCCGGCCGGTCGAAACATCGATGGGTTGCATGCCGTGTGGATCACGCTGGACAACCCGAAGCAGCTCAACTCGTACACCACCGAGATGGTGAAAGGCGTGATATTGGGGATGCGCCGGGCCTCAAACGACCGCGCTTGCGTCGCCGTCGTTTTCACCGGCAGCGGCAACAGGGCCTTCTGCACCGGCGGCAATACAAAGGAGTACGCCGAGTACTACGCCGGCCGTCCGGAGGAGTACCGACAGTACATGCGGCTGTTCAACGACATGGTCAGCGCGATCCTTCACTGCGACAAGCCGGTGCTCTGCCGGGTCAACGGTATGCGCATCGCCGGCGGGCAAGAGATCGGGATGGCCTGTGACTTCTCGCTGGCCCAGGACCTCGCTCTGTTCGGTCAGGCCGGCCCGCGGCACGGTTCGGCGCCGGATGGAGGCAGCACCGACTTCCTGCCGTTGTTCGTCGGGATGGAGGCCGCGATGGAAAGCGCGACGCTCTGCGAGCACTGGAGCGCGCACAAGGCGTATCGCCACGGCCTGCTCAGCCGAATCGTCCCCGCCCTCAGAATCGACGGCGAGGTTCTCCCGAACCCGCTGGTCGTAACGGACCGCTGGTTCGACGATTGGGGACGGGTCGTCTACGGCGAGCGTCGGGCAGGGGACGAGCTGGCGAGCGGGAAAGAGAAGCTGCGGCAAGGCGAGGTGGACCTGTCGCTACTCGACCAGGAGGTCAACTCGCTCGTCTACTCGCTGGCGATGACGATGCCGGGGTGTCTGACCAAGACCATCGAAAGCGTTCGCAAACACAAGCTGCAGTACTGGGACCGCAACCGCGAGACGAATCGCGCCTGGCTCGGTCTCAACATGATGACGGAAGGTCGCGCCGGTTTTCGCGCTTTCAACGAAGGCACCAAGGAATGCCGTGAGGCCGACTTCCTGCTGTTGCGGCGCCGACTAGCCGAAGGCGCGGTCTGGGGCGACGAGTTGACGGAGGAAATACTCGCCAAGGCGCACGGAAAGGGCCGCTGACGTGATGAGGCCGAAGGCGTTGCGAGCACCGGTGGTCCGGCACCTGCGCCCGGGCGATCTCGAGCGCGTCATCCACATCGATGCGCTTCATACGGGAGCGCCGAAGCCGGATTACTGGAAGCGCGTGTTTCGAGAGTTCCTCGAACCCGACCCCGACCGTACGCGTCTGGGCTTCGCAGCCGAGGCCGACGGCCGGGTCGCAGGCTACCTGTTCGGTGAGGTCCGCGCCTTCGAGTTCGGCTCGGAGGCTTGCGGTTGGGTCTTCGCCGTCGGCGTCGACCCCGAGCGGCTGCACGCCAGGGTCGCTTCGTCGCTGCTCGCCGAGGCCTGCCGCGCGTTCAAGGAGGCCGGCATCAATTGTGTGCGGACCATGGTGAGGCGCAACGACATTCCCGTGCTCTCGTTCTTCCGAGCGAATGGGTTCAGCGCAGGCCCGTTCGTGCAGCTGGAACTCAATCTCGGAGAAGGACTGTGATGGCCAACGCCTCTGAGCGGGGGGCTCCCGTCGTCCTGGACGAGCTGGAGGCCGGAGCGATTTGGCGAGTGAAGCTCGCGACGCCGAAGGCCAACATACTCGATAAAGCGAAGACCGAGCAGCTCACCCGCATCTTCGGCGACGCGCGTGCCGATCGACGGCTCAAGGCCGTGATCCTGGAGGGCGAAGGCCCCCACTTCTCTTTCGGCGCCAGCGTGGAGGAGCACCTGCCAGCGCGGGTGAAGGAAATGCTGCGCGGATTCCACGGCCTCTTCGCGGCGATGCTCGATTCAGCGGTGGTGACGCTGGCCGCCGTGCGCGGGCAGTGCCTGGGGGGCGGCCTGGAGCTGGCCGCCTTCTCTCACCGCCTGTTCGTGGCCCCCGATGCCCGGCTGGGGCAGCCCGAGATCGTGCTCGGGGTCTTCGCCCCGGTCGCTTCGGTCGCTCTGGCCGAGCGCGTCGGTCGCAGCCGCGCCGAGGATCTGTGCCTGAGCGGCCGTTCCATCGGCGCCGAGGAGGCGCTCTCGATCGGCCTGGCCGATGAGATCGCCGACGACCCGAGCGCCGCGGCGCTGGCTTATGCGCGTGAGTACCTGCTGCCGCGTTCTGCTTCGAGCTTGCGCATGGCCGTGCGCGCGGTGCGGAGCGACTACGCCGAACGGTTCCGCGCCGCGCTCGCCGAGACCGAGCGCCTTTACCTCGAGGAGCTGATGGCGACGGACGATGCGGTGGAAGGATTGAACGCGTTTCTAGAAAAGCGTGACCCGAAGTGGAAGAACGCATGAAAGCCGACGGATTGACGGCGATCGTCGCTCGGGCTGAGGCGCTGTACCGGGACAACAGCCTGGGCTCGGTGCGCCGTTGGAAAGAGCAGACCGGCGGTCTCGCAATCGGTTTCATGCCGATCTACGCGCCGTGCGAGCTTCTCCATTCGCAGGGTGTCCTCCCCGTCGGCATCATGGGCGGCGGCGACGGTCTGGAGATCATCCGTGGCGACGCGTACTACCAGTCCTACATCTGTCACATACCTCGCAGCACGATCGAGCTTGGACTGAACGGCGCCCTCGATCCTCTCGATGGGATGCTGTTTCCAGCGATCTGCGATGTGATCCGTAATCTCTCGGGAATGTGGCAGCTGCAGTTTCCGAACAAGCTAACCCGCTACCTGGATGTCCCGCAGAACTTCGACCCCGAGATCGGAGGTCTCTTCTACCGCACCGAGCTGGAAGAGCTCTCACGCGCGTTGGAGGAGCGCGGCGCCCGGCCGTACGAGCCTGAAGCGCTTCGCGACGCGATCGCCGACTACAACGCATGTCGCCGCCGGGTCCAGGCGCTCTACACGCTTCGCCAGCGAACGCCCTGGAAGATACCGACGTCTGAGCTGTACGTGATCTTGCGCGCCGGACTGGTGCTACCGGTCGGCGAGTTCACGCAGATGCTGGACGCGTATCGAGAGGCTGCCGAGTCCGAAGAGTCGAGACAGCCGATGGATCAGGCTCGCGTCGTGCTCACCGGTTCGTTCTGCGAACAGCCGCCGCTGGGCCTGATCAAGACGCTCGAACGGTCCGGCTGTTACATCGTCGATGACGATTTTGTGCAGGTGCACCGCTGGTTCCGGAACGAGATCTCACTGGAGGGCGACCCGCTCGACAACCTCGTAAGCGCTTTCTTGACCGACGCCGTCGACAGCCCCACCCGCTACGTCGAGAACGGTGAGAAGGGGACGGAATTGCTCGAGCGGGTGCGAGAGAGCCGCGCCGAAGGCGTTCTGTTTTGTGCCCCCAGCTTCTGCGATCCGGCGTTGCTCGACCAGCCGATGGCCGTGAGAAGGATCGAGGCGGCCGGTGTGCCTTGGACGGCGTTCAAGTATTCCGAGAACAGCGGACAGTTCCACGTGATCCGCGAGCAAGCCGGCACGTTCGCGGATTCGATCAAACTCTGGAGCGGTGAATAGCGTATGGCGAGCAGCGACAAGTCATCAGCGGCCAAGACGACGGTGCAAAAGGACGACAGCCAGCTCCGCCAGAAGCGGATGATCGCGGAGCATTTCACCCGGCTGGCCCGGGCGCCGGAAACGGGCGAGAAGAGCGTGTACACGTTCGTCCCCGGCAACCTGACCGAGCTGCTGCGCTGCTTCGATCTGCTGCCCGTACTGCCCGAGATCAACGCTTTGCAGTCGGCGATGCGCGGCAAGTCGAAGGCTTACATCGCCCTGGCCGAAAAGCTCGGGCACTCGGAGGATGTCTGCACTTACGTCAAGTGTGACCTGGGCATGATGAAGTCTGGCAACGTCGGACCGACCGGTGAGCGGCTGCCCAACCCCGACCTGCTCCTGCTGTCGTACACCGGGTGCTTCACCTTCCTGAAATGGTTCGAGATCCTTCGACAGGAATACGATGCACCCATCGCGCTTCTGCACGTTCCGTATCAGGCAGACGGTAAGATCACCGACGCGATGCTCCGGTACGTGGTGGATCAGCTCCGCGACAAGATCATCCCGGCGCTCGAGCAGCTCTCCGGGAAGAAGTACGACGAGGACCGCCTAAAAGAGCTGATGGCGCGCTCGGCCGAAGCCGAGGACGATCTGGTCTGGGTTCTTCAGTCGGCGCGCAATCGGCCGTCGCCCATCGACGCCTACTTCGGTGGGGTTTACTACATCGGACCGATCTTCACCGCGTTCCGCGGCAGCCCGGAAGCGGTCGACTACTATCAAACGTTGCGCTCCGAGATCGAGAGCCGGCTCGAGCACGGGCTCGGTCCGGTCACTCCGGACGGCGAAATCGATGAGGAGCGCTTCCGCGTTGTGGTTGAGGGTCCACCCAACTGGACGCATTTCCGCGAGTTCTGGAAGATGTTCGCGGATGAGGGTGCGGTGGTGGTCGCGTCGAGCTACACCAAGGTGGGCGGTGTTTACGACTTCGGCTTCCGGCACGACCCGAACAGGCCCCTCGAGTCGCTGGCCGAATACTGCATGGGCTGCTACACCAACCTCAACCTGCCGAGCCGAGTGGAGATGCTGACGCGCTACGTGCTCGACTATGACGCCGACGGCCTGCTGATCAACTCGATCAAGAGTTGCAACTCCTTCAGCGCAGGCCAGCTGATGATCCTCCGAGAAGTCGAGAACCGCACCGGGCGGCCCGGTGGCTTTATCGAGAGCGATCTGGTCGACCCCCGCTACTTCTCTGCGGCGAACATCAGGACGCGGCTCGAGTCTTACTTCCAGATGATCGAGCAGAAGCGGTCGGAGGCGGTCGCATGAGATATCATGTCGGCATCGATCTGGGATCGACCACGACCAAGGCCGTCATCCTCGGCGAAGACGGCCAGGTGCTGGGTCGCGGCATCACCAACAGCCGCAGCAACTACAGGGTCGCCTGCGAGGTCGCGCTCAACGAAGCCTTGATCAACGCCCGTTTCGGACTCGTCTCCGCCGAGCTCGATGGAGCCGGCCTGGCGCCCGAAGACCGGCGCAAGGCGCTGTCCGATCTGGAGCGCGGCTTCCGCAAACAACAGTACCTCCGGCAACTGCGCATCTTCACCGAACTCGTCCATGCCCACCTCGCCGACGGATACGACCCGGCCGTGCGCTCGGCGGCGGCGGCGATCCTGGAACGGATGGAGGCGGAAGTCGGCGAGCTGTATGGCGCATCTGCGACGCGACGGAGCGACTTCTTTCGAGATCTCGCCGGGGGCCGCTACATGGAGCTGGCCGAGGAACAGGCGATGGATCAGCGGGTGCGCTTCGACCCGCTGGCCGGACTGTTCGACAAGGTGATCCTCGAGGTGGAGAACCGGCCCTCCGCAGCGACCGACTTCGATACGCTGATGCGCGCGGCCGTGGCCGACCTCGAGAACTCTCACGAGGCCGTTCCGAACTCGGTGGACCGCGCCGCCGCCGTGAAGCTCGAGCCGGCCGGTTCGGTCGGGACCGGCTACGGCCGGCAGACGCTTCCATTCCCCAAGGAGCAGATCCGTTCGGAGATCCTCTGCCACGGGTTGGGAGCCCATTTCATGTTCCCGGAGACACGGACGGTTCTCGACATCGGTGGCCAGGACACCAAGGCGATCCAGGTGGACCCGGAAGGAATCGTCACCAGCTTCCAGATGAACGACCGCTGCGCCGCCGGCTGTGGCCGCTACCTCGGGTACATCGCCGATGAGATGAACCTCGGCGTCCACCAGCTCGGTCCAC
>CAYGAJ010000097.1:0-8872 GCA_964347815.1 uncultured Gemmatimonadota bacterium
ACCGGCACGTGGTCGGCCAGGACGAGGCGATCGCCGGGATCAGCCGCGCCATCCGGCGCAGCCGAGCCGGGCTCAAGGACCCGAACCGGCCCATCGGCTCGTTCATCTTCAGCGGACCCACCGGCGTCGGGAAGACGGAGCTGGCTCGAGCGCTGGCGCGCTTCCTGTTTGCCGACGAGACGGCGCTGATCCGCGTGGACATGTCGGAGTACATGGAGAAGTTCTCGGTCAGCCGACTGATCGGCGCGCCCCCCGGCTACGTGGGCTATGAGGACAGCGGGGCGCTGACGAAGGCGGTGCGCCATAAGCCGTACAGCGTGGTGCTGTTCGACGAGATCGAGAAAGCGCACCCGGACGTCTTCAACATACTTCTGCAGATTCTCGACGATGGCCGGATCACCGACAACTACGGGCGCGTGATCGACTTCAAGAACACCATATTGATCATGACGTCCAACGTCGGCGCGCGTGACATCGCCAAAGGCCGCAGTGGGCTCGGTTTTCATACGCCCGACGAGCAAGCCGGTTATGAAGAGATGGCAGCCAAGGTCAAGGACGAGATCCAGAAGGTGTTCAATCCTGAGTTCTTGAACCGGCTGGACGACACCATCGTCTTCCACCCGCTGAACAAGGAGCACATCCGGGAAATCGTGGGTGTGCTGATGCGCGATGTGCGAGGACGCCTGGAGGAAGAGGCACTGAAGCTTCAACTGACCGACGCCGCGGTCGAGTTCCTGGTCGACCACGGCTACGACGCCACGTACGGTGCGCGACCGCTGAAGCGAGCCATCCAGCGCTACGTCGAGGATCCGCTCTCCGAGAAGATCCTCATGGCTGAATTGTCGCCGGGCGACACCATCGAGGTCGATGTGGCGGCCGACGGTGAGCGCCTGGAGTTTCGAGTCCTGTCGTCTTCATCGTTTACGACGTGAGGTTGTCGACCCGCCGACTCTTGTTAGCGGCCCTCGTCGTTCTGGGGGCGAGGGCCGAGCCGACCGCCGCTCAGACACAAGCCCAGGGGGCCGGAGTCCGCATCGACTCCGTGCGTGTGACGGGCAACGTCCGCCAAGCCACGCCGGTGGTTCTGTCGGATTTTGGCGTGCGTCCCGGAGATGTCGTGACGGGACGGAACATTCAGCGCGGCATCCAGCGGCTGTACTCCACTGGGCAGTACGAGGACATTCGCGTCTACGCGCTGGGCGCGGCCACCCAGGGTCCCGTGACGTTGCTCGTGTCGGTCGTCGAGCGCCCCTATATCGTCGGCTACACCTTTCGCGGGCTGGAACACGTCAGCGCCGGCGGCATCCGCGACACCGCCGGTCTCAAATCGAACGCGCCCTTCAACCCGTCTGCCGTCTATCAGGCTTCGCACCAGATTCGCCGAGAACTCTCGCGCAAGGGCTATGTGCGCGCGCAGATCGACACCTCGTTCGCGACCACCGACCGGCCGGGTGAGTACCGTCTGATCTTCCGGGTCGGCGAGGGGCGCCGGCTGGTGGTGGCCGCGATCGACTTCGAGGGCAACGAGCGGGTGCCGACATCCGATCTGGTCTCGGCGATGAAGGTGAAGCCCGAGGGCTTCTTCTGGTGGCGGAACGGCGAGTTCCGGGAGGACGAGTACAGCGAGGATTTGCAGGTCAACCTGACGCGCTTTTACGGCTCGCGCGGCTTCCTCGACTTCAAAGTCCTCGGCGACACCATGATCGTCGATCCTTCCAGCGGCAAGACCAAGCTGGTGATCCAGGTCGAAGAAGGGCGCCAGTACCGGGTCGCTGATTTCCAGATCGAGGGCAACAACCATTTCCCGACGGAGTTTCTGGAGGCCCGGTACGCTCCGGGCCGTCGCTCGCTGCTGTCGCGGCTCCCCCTGATCGGTGGCGGTAGGGAGAGTGGTGACCCGGTCTTCAACACGCGAGAATGGCAGGAGGCCACCGAGCTCGTCACGCGGCTGTACCGGAACGCCGGGTTCCTCTACTCGCAGATCGAACCGGTCGTTGAGCGGCTACCCGAAGCAGAGGACGGGAACCCGCGGGTGCGTCTCAAGTGGCGCATCCAAGAGAACGAGCAGGCGTACGTGAACCTGGTCGCGATCAGCGGGAATACCAACACGCACGAGCGGGTGATCCGCGACCGCCTCACGCTGTTGCCGGGAGACGTCTACAACGACGACCGCCTCGTCTCGAGCTATCAGACCATACAGGGCCTCGGCTTCTTCGAACCGCTGCCGCCCAACGAGGCGCTGAACATCAAGCCGAACGAAGAGGGCAACATCAACGTCAGCTTCAAGATCAAGGAGAAGCAGACGGGCAACATCAACTTCGGCGCCTCGCTCTCCCCGACATCGGGTATGGCCGGCTTCGTCGGTTACGAACAGCCGAACCTGTTCGGGCAGGCCAAGTCGGGGCGGTTCCGCTGGCTGTTTGGGGCGCGGACGAACGACATCGAGGTCGCCTACACCGATCCCTCCCTCTTCGGCAGCCGTAATTCGGCGGGTGTGAGCCTGCGCAGCTCGCGGGATCGCTACGGGTTCGTCGGGCTTGGCCGTCGACGTCAGACGGGTGGGAGCGTCGTCTTCGGGACGCCGCTCCTGGGCGCGCGCTGGACCCGCTTGTCGGTTCGCTACTCGCTGTTCCGTGACGAGTTCGATTCGGACGAGGATGAGTTGGATCTGGATCAGCGACAGCTTCTGAACATCGGGACACGCAGCTCGGTGGAACTGCGCATCGCCCGCGATACGCGCAACCACCCGCTCTTTCCCACCGCGGGGAGCCGCAACGCCGCCGGCCTCGAGTACACGGGCGGCATCTTCGGCGGCGACGGCGACTACCGGAAGATCACCTTCGAGAGCGAGTGGTTCACGCCGATCGCCCGTTTGCGTTCAGATCCGACCAAGACGCCGATCGATATGGCGCTGGGGCTGCGGCTGGAAGGGGGGACGATCCTCGGCAGCAACCCGTTCTTCCTCGAGCGCTTCTTCCTGGGTGGCGTGCAGGTGGGGCCGCGCCTTCGGGGGTACGAGGAACTGACGATCACGCCCGTCGGCCACGTGCCGCGGGGCACGCCGGGGTTCAGCCAGCTGGACCGGGTGGGCGAATCGTACTTCGCGCTCTATGCGAACGTCGGGATCAATCTGGGCGGCAGCTTCTATGTGAACGCGTTCTATGACGCCGGCAACGTCTGGGAATCGTCCGGCGGCATCAATCCAACCGACCTCTTCCGGGGCGTCGGCGTGGGCGTCAGTCTGGTCACGCCCGTGGGCCCGCTCGGTCTCGATTACGCGTACGGGATCGACGCCCGGGACAGGTTCGGCCGGCCCGACCCGAGCTGGCGGTTGCACCTCAGGTTCGGACAGATATTCTAACGGCACCCATTCGAGTATTGAGGAACGGATCGGCAGGATGACCCCGGCCCTGGACGGCGGGGTCCGGGATCCGCAAGTCAGAGGAGAGTGCAGAGTTGCGTTACAAAGCGAGTACGGTCGTGGCGGCAGTGGCGTTGGCGCTGCTCGGGTACAATGGTCTCAGCCAGCCTCAGGTGTCCGAGACCCGGTTGGCGTACATCAACTCCAACGAGATCATCGCCCAGACGCCGGGCGCCTCGGACGCACAGACCACGTTCGATCGGGAGGTGGCGCGTTGGCGCAATGAAGTACAGGTGCTGGCCGACTCGCTGCAACAGATGATCACGACGTACGAACAGCAGCAGGTGATGCTGTCGCCCGAGGCACGTCAGGAGCGTCAACAGGAGATCCTGCAAAAGCGGCTCGAGTACGAACAGCGCGTGAACGACCTGCAACAGGTGGCTCAGCGCCGGCAGCAGGAGTTGGTGCAGCCGATCCTGGACAGGGTCACCGCGGTGCTCCAGGAAGTTCGCGACGAGCAGAACTATACGATGATCTTCGACGCGGCGGCCGGCGCCCTGATCGCGGCCGATACCACACTCGACATCACCGACGTCGTGATCGAGCGGCTGAAAGCGAAGGGAACAGGCGGCGGCGCGGACTAGGTTCGTACCAGCCGCTGGCTCGTTCACCTCTCGGCGATGAGCAGCGCCCACGGCCCCCAGGCGGCGTCGTGGGCGCGGTTTCTATATCTGCGCGATTTGAGAGCGCAGTCGAATGCGCGGAGGAGCTGACCGATGGGGACGCAATTGACCGTGGGCGAACTGGCGGCGCACCTGGGGGCCGAGCTGGAGGGCGAGGCGGCGATCCCTGTCTCCGGTGCGGCACCGCTGGAAACCGCGCAGCGGAGCGACATCAGTTTTCTTGCTCGCCGAAAATACCTCCCGTATCTTGCCGGCACTCGCGCCGGTGCCGTGATCATCGCCCGTGACCTGGGTGAGGCCCAAGAAGCCCCCGAGGGGGCGGCCATCCTCTGGGTCGATGACGCTCACCGCGCCCTCGCCGACGCGCTCGCCCTGCTTTACCCGGAGGAACCGAGGCGGCCGGAGATCGCGCCGACGGCGGTGGTGGCGTCGGGCGCGCAGCTGGGGCAGGGGGTCACGATCGGGGCCTACAGCGTGGTGGAGGGCGGGGCGCGGTTGGGCGATGGAGTCCGGGTCGGCGCCCACTGTGTGATCGGGCGCGGGTGTGTCCTCGGCGAGGCGAGCGAGCTCAAGGATCAGGTGACGCTGTACCCGGGGACGGCCGTGGGACGGCGCTGCATCATCCACGGTGGCAGTCGTATCGGTGTGGATGGATTCGGTTACGTGTTCCAGGACGGCGTCCATCGCAAGGTGCCCCAAGTGGGGCGCTGCGTGATCGAGGACGACGTTGAAATCGGGGCCAACGTGTGCATCGATCGCGGCTCGGTGGGAGAGACGCGGATCGGAGCGGGCACCAAGATCGACAACCTCGTTCACATCGCGCACAACGTGCGGATCGGCCGACGCTGTATCATCGTCGCCCAGGTGGGAATAGCGGGAAGCACAACCGTCGGCGACGGGGTCGCCCTCGCCGGCCAGGTCGGGATCATCGGCCACTTGAAGATAGGCGACGGGGCGCAGGTCGGTGCCCAGTCGGGTGTTAGCCACGACATCCCGCCGGGTGAGACGTGGTTCGGGCACCCAGCACGCCGGCTCAACGAAGTGATGCGGGCGAATGCCGCCTTTCTGAAACTGCCGGATCTCCTTCGCCGGGTTCGGCGCATCGAGAAGCGGCTGGGAACTGATACTGGTTGAGCGACCACCGCGGGCGCGGCCAGCGGATCGAGGAGGCAACTGGCGAGTGAAGCAGCAGACGTTAGGAAGCACGGTCGAGCTGTCGGGCCGCGGCCTACATACGGGCGCGGAGGTTCGGATGATCCTTCGCCCGGGGAAGGCAGGCCAGGGGATTGTGTTTCGGCGCTCCGATCTCGATGGGCATCCCGAGATCCCGGCGCGTATCGATCGGGTGGCGGAGGTCGAGCGCCACACCGTGCTTCGGCACGAGGGCGCCCGGGTGCGGACGGTGGAGCACCTGCTGGCAGCGGCGGCCGGGCTCCGGCTCGACAACCTGATCGTGGACTTGGACTCCGAAGAGCCGCCGGCGACGGACGGAAGCGCGGAGCCGTTCACGCGTCTCATGTCGAAGGCCGGGATCAAGTCGCAGACGGCGGAGGCGGCGGTGTGGAGGTGTACGACGCCGTTCGTGGTCGAGGAGGGCATGTCGCGCTACGCTGTCTTTCCCGACTCGCGTTACGTGGTGTCCGCGACGATCGACTTCGATCACCCGCTGATCCGCCGGCAGCACGCATCCTACGAGATCACCCCGGAAACGTTCGCCTGTGAGATTGGACCGGCGCGCACCTTCGGGTTTTTGCACGACGCGGATAAGCTTCGAGCCGCAGGTTTGGCGCTGGGTGCGGACCCTGTGAACACGGTCGTCCTGACCCGCGAAGGCCTGCACGAAGGATCGACGTTACGTTTTCAGGATGAGTTCGTGCGTCACAAGGTCCTGGATCTGCTCGGCGATCTGACGCTGGTCGGGCAGCGGATCGAAGCGCAGATCGTTGCCGAGCGACCGGGCCACCGGGCGAACATCGAGCTGGTGCGGGCCATCGCCGATCAAGTCCGCCGGCAGCGGTCGGCCCGCAGGATCGACATCGCGAAGATCTTCGAGATCCTGCCTCACCGCTATCCGTTCTTGCTGGTCGATCGGGTGGTTGAGTACGAGCGTGGCCAGAGGATCGTCGGGATCAAGAATGTGACCATCAACGAGCCCTTCTTCGTCGGACACTTTCCCGGCCTCCCGATCATGCCGGGCGTGCTGATCATTGAAGCGATGGCTCAGGTGGGCGGTTTGCTCTTGATGGACACGGTGGAAAACCCGGAGGACAAGGTCGTATATTTCATGTCGTTAGATAAAGTGAAGTTTCGGCGTCCGGTCACGCCGGGCGATCAGCTCGTGTTTGAGTTGGAAATGGTGCAGGTCCGGAGGACGGTCTGCCGGATGAAAGGAGTCGGCCGCGTGGATGGGACGGTGGTAGCGGAGGCGGAGATGATGGCCCAGGTGGTGGACAGGTGAGCGCGCCGACGGTCAAGGGGCGGGCGCCGGACGCCCCGCCACAGGTTCACCCTACGGCGATCGTCGATCCGGGAGCGGAGCTGGGGCAGGGCGTGCAGGTCGGTCCTTATTCGATCATCGGTCCGAACGTAACGATCGGAACGCAGACGACCATCGGACCGCACGTCTACATCGAGAGGAACACCCGCGTCGGACGAGAGTGCTTTATCGCCAAGGGTGCGGTGCTGGGTACGGAGCCGCAGGACCTGAAGTTCGAGGGCGAAGACACGGTGCTCGTCGTGGGCGACCGCACGACGATTCGCGAGTACGCCACGCTCAATCGGGGGACGCGCGCGTCCGGTTCGACCGAGGTCGGGAGCGGCTGCTTGTTGATGGCGTACGCGCACGTGCCGCACGACTCCCGTATTGGCGATCACGTGATCGTCGCGAACGCCGTCCAGATGGGCGGCCATGTCGTGATCGAGGACTGGGCCACGGTCGGCGGTCTGACCGCGATACACCAGTTCGTGCGGATCGGCACCCACGCGTTCGTCGGGGGCGGCTCGCGCGTGCCCAAAGATGTCGCGCCGTATACCCGAGCGGCCGGGAATCCGCTTCAGTTGTACGGTCTCAACTCGGTGGGCCTCGAGCGCCGCGGCTTCTCGCTAGCGACGCGCCAGGAGTTGAAGAGGGCCTACCGAATCCTGTTCAGCTCGAGCATGAATCTGAGCCAGGCGATCGTCGAGCTGCGGTCGCATGGCGGCTTGATCGAGGAGGTCGAAAGGCTGGTCGCGTTCATCGAGTCGAGTGAGCGCGGCGTCACGCTCTGACGGTTCGTTGAATCCGGTCACTATCGGTGTGTTGGGGGTTGGAAGCCTCGGCTTCCACCACGCCCGGCTGCTGCGAGAGCTGCCCGAGGCGCGGCTCGCCGGTATATACGACGTCGACCCGCAGCGCGCCGCGGCGGTCGCCGGGGAACTCGAGACGCGCGCCTATCCCGACCTCGAGACTCTCGCCGGCGACGTCGAAGCCCTGACGATTGCGGTCCCCACGAGCCAGCATTTCGACGTGGGCAAGCGGGCCCTCGAGCTCGGGTGCGACCTGCTGATCGAGAAGCCGATCACGGCGAGCACGGCGGAGGCGGACGAGCTGATCCGCTTGGCCGGCGCCAGCGGACGCGTGATTCAGGTCGGGCATATCGAGCGGTTCAACGGCGCCGTCCGCGCTTGCGAGCCTTACCTGGAGAATCCGCTGTTCGTCGAATCACACCGCCTGGCTCCGTTCGCGCCCCGCGGCACCGATGTCCCCGTGGTTCTCGACTTGATGATCCACGACATCGACCTCATCCTCAGCCTGGTGAGCGGCCGGGTCTCGGATGTGCGAGCCGTGGGCGTGTCCGTGCTGAGCGGAAGCGTCGACATCGCCAACGCAAGGTTGGAGTTCGACGGCGGAGCGGTCGCCAACATCACCGCGAGCCGCGTGTCGATTCAACGCCAGAGAAAGATCCGCTTCTTCCAGGACAGCGGTTATCTCAGTCTGGATCTGGGGTCGGGAACCGGCGAATTCTACCGGCGCAAGAACCGGGGCGGCGTACCGTCCGGCCCTCTGGCTTTCGACGAGTTCGTCGAACACGTCACGCTGCGAGGCGACGGTGCCGAACCCCTTCGCCTCGAGCTCCAGGCGTTCGTTCAGGCCGTACGCCGGGAAGCGCCCGTCGCAGTGAGCGCGGAGGAGGGGCGGACGGCTCTGGAGGTGGCGTTGGATATCGTAGAGCGGATAGAGAGGCATCGGCGTCATGTCTTTGATACGAATCAGGCGTGAGCGAAAATCGCTGGGCTCCGGAGCGCGCTCCGGGATGAGGACGCGCACACTGGTTCTTCTGCTCGCCCTCGTCCTCTTCGCGATCTGGTATATCGGTTCGCGTGTCTGAGCCCCGCATCTTCCTTTCCGCGGGTGAGGCATCCGGAGATCTGCATGCGGCGGCGCTGGCCGCCGCCCTGCTCGAGGTTTTTCCCAAAGCGGAGCTGTACGGACTCGCCGGTCCCCGCATGGTCGCCGCCGGCGTCGAGCCCATCGTACAATTCGACTCGCTGGTCGTCATGGGGTTCGCCGAGGTTGTCTCGAGGCTCCCCTTCTTCCTCCGCCTGCGTCGCCGCGTCAAGCGCCAGCTCGTGGCCCAGCCGCCGGACCTGGTGATCCCGGTCGATTATCCCGGCTTCAACCTCTGGCTTTGCGAGCAGGCCCACGAGCGCGGCATCTCGGTGCTCTACTACATCGCGCCGCAGCTGTGGGCGTGGCGGCCCGGACGGGCCCGGATCCTGGCCCGCCACGCCGACCGCGTGGCCGTGGTCTTCCCTCAAGAGGAGCCTTTTCTGCGAGAATTCGGCGTTG
>CAYGAJ010000098.1:0-8850 GCA_964347815.1 uncultured Gemmatimonadota bacterium
TGCGGCCGTTTGCGGAGCGCCTGATCACGCTGGCGCGGCGCGGCGATCTGCACGCGCGTCGCCAGGCGGCGCGGACGATCCGTGACAAGGAGGCGCTGCAAAAGCTGTTCGACACTCTCGGCCCGCGCTACGCCGATCGGAGCGGCGGTTACCTGCGGGTCTTGAAGATCGGGCAGCGCGATGGTGATGGCGCGGAGATCGCCCTGGTACAGCTTGTCGACTAGCAACCGCGGCGTGTGAGGGCGTGCCCATGGCAAACAAACTGACTACGCGGACGTGGCCGTGGATGACGGCGGCAACGATCCTGGTGGCGGGGTTCATGTACTGGCTGTACGCCGAGTCATCGACCTTGCAGACGCAAACCGCCACCGCCCCGGACTCGGTGGCCGCCGTGCCCCGGGTGGCCGATACGACGTTCGTGAAGGACCCGACGCGATTCTCTCGGCAACGGGTTCTGGTGTTGCCGGTGACCGTGGCCGAACAGATCGGCCGGGCGGCTTTGACGGTGAACGTTTCATCGGTTACGGGTTACCCGTTGATCCTGGATCGACTGGTCGTGGAATCGGGCGTCTCGGTGGTGCCGGGCGACCAGTTGGCGATCGCCGGACAGGTGTTCGCGCTCAACGATTCGCTGATCGATGTGTATCGCCAGCGGGGGTTCTTCGATCCCGACAAGCGAGACCGGCTCGAGGGGCACTCGACCTTCTTCTTGGTCGATTCGCTCGACTTCGTCTTCCCGGGTCAGCAGCCGCCCGGAGGCGCGGGTTCGTAGGGCAGTGGGGTAACAACAGAGAAGAGTAGAAGGAACGTCGATGGCACGCGTTTGCTATGTGTGCGGAAGAGGGCCCGCCGTGGGCCACAACGTCAGCCACGCCAACAACAAGACGAAGCGACGTTGGCTGCCCAACCTGCAGGGGGTGAGGATCCTCGAGGACGGGCAGGTGCGGCGCGTGCGCGTATGTAGCCGCTGCATCAAGTCGGGGCGCGTGCAGAAGGCCCCCTGAGGTCGAGCGGACCGCGCCGTTCAGCTCGGGCCGGGACGGTTGATGTCGGCGTGAGGCTCGGAGCAAAAAAAAGAGAGCGGCCGACCGAACTGGTCATGCGGTCAGTATCGGTCGGCCGTTCCGCAACCGAGGGCGGGCCGTAGCCTCACTTGTATCGACGCTCTGCCTTCAGACCCCGTCAAGCAGATCAGGGGCGCAGCGATGTGTCAGACGTCTACCTTTGTCGTGTTTGTTCGCGTTTGCCCGGCGACAAACCCCTCGTGTGAACCTACCGGTAGCACTTGCAGCTTCGCGTAGACCTCTTCTTTGCCCCACTCGGTGTCCACGAGATGCTTCGGGAACTCTTCCTCGAACGAGAGCTCAATATCCGCTTTGGACGGTTTGAAGTAGTGGCGCTTCTTGGAGGCACCGGGCTGCCCGAACTGCTCGGCCGCGGGGACCGGCGCCAGGATATCGTCCTTAAGGGGATCCTGCTCCATGAACTCGTACTGAAAGAGCCACGTCTGCCCGACCTCGTTGGGCTCGAAGCGCAGTGTCGCGTCCAGCTTGAACACCACGAAGTTGCCGGACACCTCGTGGCCGAGGTTCGCGCTTACAAAGCTCGCCATAAAACAGCTCCTTTTCTGGCCGGTGCGAGCACTTACCGGGGTCACCGGCGCCATAAGCCTCGTGGACGGAGAAATATGGAGGCCGAGGTGGCGTGGGGCAATAAGCGTCGGTCGTGCCCGCCGCAGGCGGCCCGCCGCCGGCTGAACCGGTCGAAGACGCGGCCGCTCGGCCCCAAGCCCGGGGGGCCAAAAAGCCCTGGTCCGGTTGTTGCTGCCGGGACTGCCCAGCCGCATATTCAGCCGCCAATTGCAGCGCTATTGACGCTTGGGGACGATCGGAGAACCGTTGGTCGGGTTGAATGTCGAGAGGCGGCCGTTGCAGGGTCTGCGGGTCGCCGTCACGCGTCCGGCGGCCCAGGCCGAGGAGTTCCTGCGGGGTCTGTGCGAGCTGGGGGCCGAGGCGGTCAGCCACCCTACGATTCGGATCCAGGAGCCTTCGGACCCGGAGCCGCTCAGACGGGCCGTTCACAGCCTCGAGCGCTTCGATTGGGTCGTGTTCACCAGTGTCAACGGCGTGGCGCGATTCTGGCATGCGCTCGAGGCCGCCGGAGCGGTGGGACCGTGGCCGGTGCACCTGCTCGTGGCGGCCATCGGGCCAGCCACCGCGGAAGCTCTACGGGCACGCGGCGTCGCGGCGGAAGTGGTGCCCGACGAATACGTGGCCGAGGCGGTGGCCGAGGCTCTGATCGGCGTTCACGAGCTCGCCGGTCGGCGCATACTGCTGCCGCGGGCGGCGGAGGCCCGAAAGGTGCTTCCGCAACGGCTTCGGGCGGCGGGCGCTCTGGTCGAGGAGGTGGTGGCTTACGAGACGGGGCCGGATCCGGAGGGGATCGGCGCCTTGCGTGCCGCCCTCGACCGTGGAGAGCTGGACCTGGTGACGTTCACGTCGGCGTCGACCGTACGCCAGTTCGTGACGCAGGCCGGGACCGACCTGGGCAACGCACGGGTGGCGGTGATCGGCCCGGTCACGGCCGCGGCGGCGCGCGAGGTGGGCCTGCGCGTCGATGTGGAGGCGAGGGACTACACGGTGGAGGGGCTGTTGACGGCGATTCGCGAACATTTCGCGGTTGGGGAGGAGAGGGGATGATGGCGCGGTTCCCGATCTACCGATCGCGCCGGCTGCGGCGCAGCGAACGGCTGCGGGCGCTGGTACGCGAGACCTCGATCGCGCCGGACGATCTGATCGCACCGCTGTTCGTGACTCACCAGCCGGGCCGTCACCCTGTGGCCGCGATGCCCGGGGTTGAGCAGCTTTCGGTCGAGGCGGCGGCGGAGGAGGCGGCGCGGCTGGAGGATCTGGGCGTCGGTGCGTTGTTGCTCTTCGGCATCCCGGAACAGAAAGACGCGAGGGGAAGTGGCGCTTACGCGGCGGACGGCATCGTTCAGCGCGGGGTGGAGGCGATCAAAGAACGAGTCAGGGACCTGATCGTCGTGACGGATGTCTGCCTGTGTGAGTATACGGACCATGGGCATTGCGGGTTGCTGACGCGCGAAGGCGAGGTAGACAACGACGCCACGCTCGAGCTGCTCGCCCGGAGTGCGGTGTCCCATGCGCAGGCAGGAGCCGACATGGTGGCGCCGAGCGACATGATGGATGGTCGCGTGTCCGCGATCCGGAAGGCGTTGGACGGTGCGGGGTTCTCGCACCTGCCGATTATGTCGTATGCTGTCAAGTACGCGTCCGCGTTCTACGGTCCGTTTCGCGAGGCGGCGGGCTCGGCCCCCCAATTCGGCGATCGGCGCGGCTACCAGATGGATCCGGCCAACGCCGATGAGGGGCTGCGAGAGGCGCGGCTCGACATCGAGGAGGGCGCTGACATCATCATGGTCAAGCCTGCCCTTCCTTATCTTGACATCATCAGCCGGGTGAAACGCGAGACGGGATACCCCGTGGCGGCGTATCACGTGTCCGGTGAGTACAGTATGCTGAAGGCGGCGGCGGAGCGCGGCTGGATCGACGAGGAACGTGTCCTCATGGAGTCGATGCTGTCGATCCGCCGGGCCGGGGCGGATCTGATCATCACCTACTACGCCGCTCAGCTTGCGGCGAACCTAGGAGGTTAGAGTTGGGAGGCAAAGCTCGATCGCTGATGGATAAGGTAGATTCACGCGACGCTCGTATCGGCATCGTAGGCCTCGGATATGTCGGCCTGCCGCTGGCGGTCGAGTTTGCCGAGGCGGGATTCTCGGTACTCGGCTTCGAGGTCGCGCCCAAGAAGGTCGACGCGGTGAACCGTGGCGAGTCGTATGTGCGGGACGTTCCGAGCGCGATGCTGGCGCCGGTCGTGGAAAGCGGCCACCTGACGGCGACCCTGGACTTTGACCGGCTGAGCGACGCCGATGCTATCTGCATCTGTGTCCCGACGCCGCTCAACAAGACGGGGGATCCCGACGTCTCGTACATCATGTCGGTTACCGAGTCGCTGAGCAATACCATCAGGAAGGGACAGCTCGTCATCCTGGAATCCACGACCTACCCGGGCACCACACGCGAGTTGCTGCTTCCGGCGCTGACCGAGAGTGGAGGTCTGAAGATCGGAGTTGACTTTTTCCTCGCCTTCAGCCCCGAACGGGTGGATCCCAGCAACCCGGTCTGGAAGATCCGCAATACACCTAAGGTGGTTGGGGGGATCACGGCGGCCTGCTCGGAGGCGGCTCGTGCCCTCTATTCGACGATCATCGAGAATGTGGTCGTCGTATCCAGCACCGAGGCGGCGGAGCTCACCAAACTGCTCGAGAACACGTTTCGCTCGGTCAACATCGCCCTGGCCAACGAGATGGCTGTGGTGTGCGACAAGTTGGGTGTCGACGTTTGGGAGGTCATCGAGGCTGCGGCGACCAAGCCCTTCGGCTTCATGAAGTTCACTCCCGGACCGGGCCTGGGCGGTCACTGCATCCCGGTCGACCCGCACTATCTGTCGTGGAAGATGAAGACGCTCGATTACAAAACACGGTTGGTGGAGCTGGCGAGCGAGATCAACGCCGAGATGCCGCGCTACGTGGTGGAGAAGGCGGCGGACATGCTGAACCAGCACGACAAACCCGTCAAAGGCTCGCAGGTCGTCGTGATCGGGGTGGCGTACAAGCGGGACACGGACGACACGCGGGAATCTCCGGCCCTCGATATCATCCAGCTGCTCATCGGGAAGGGGGCGCGGGTCAGCTACCACGACCCGCTCGTGCCCTCACTGCGGCACGAGGGGCCTGAGATGGAGTCGGTGGAGTTGACGGCGGAACGGTTGGCCGAGACGGACCTGGTCGTCATCGTCGCCGATCATAGCGAGATTGAATACGAGTTGATCCGCGATTCGGGGGTGCCGATCCTCGATACGCGGAACGTCTTGCGCCGCCTGTCGGAGACGCCCGCGGTCGCCGTCGCAACCAGCCGGTGACGGTCGCTCGGGTCACGAAACATGGGGAAGCGCGCCCTCATCACAGGGATCACGGGCCAGGATGGATCGTACCTCGCCGACTTCCTGCTCGAGAAGGGGTACGAAGTGTTCGGCCTGTTTCGCCGCTCCTCGACGCTGAATTTCGAGCGGATTAGCCACATCCAGGACCGGATCACCTTCCTCTCCGGCGATCTCCTCGATCAGAATTCGTTGCTGAGCGCGGTGGCGGAGGCCGAGCCCGACGAGGTGTACAACCTGGCCGCGCAGTCGTTCGTGCCCACCTCGTGGGAGCAGCCGGTCTTGACCGGCGAGGCGACGGCGCTCGGCGTGATGCGAATGCTGGAGGCGGTGCACCGCGTCAGGCCGGAGGCGCGTTTTTATCAGGCATCGAGTTCTGAGATGTTTGGCCTGATCACTCGGCCAGAGGACAAGCCGCAGAACGAGGCGACACCGTTCCACCCGCGCTCGCCCTACGGCGTCGCCAAGGTGTACGGCCACTGGATCACGGTGAACTATCGCGAGAGCTACGGGCTGTTCGCCGTCAGCGGCATCTTGTTCAACCACGAATCGCCACGCCGCGGTCTGGAGTTCGTGACGCGAAAGGTCACCCACGGCGCGGTGCAGATCAAACTCGGTCAGGCGCGAGAGCTGCGAATGGGGAACCTCGAGGCGCGCCGTGACTGGGGCTTCGCCGGCGACTACGTGCGCGCGATGTGGCAGATGCTGCAGCTGGACGAGCCGAAGGACTTCGTGATCGGCACGGGGGTTCAGCACAGCGTCCGGGATCTGGTCGAGCTGACCTTCGGCCGCCTCGATCTCGATTGGCGTGACCACGTGGTCCAGGACGAGCGGTTTATTCGCCCGGCCGAGGTCGAGGATCTGGTCGCCGATCCGAGCCAGGCGCGCCGCGAATTGGGCTGGGCGCCGGAGGTCGACTTCGCTGGCCTCGTGGGCATGATGGTGGAGGCGGATCTGGAGCGGGCCGGTTCGGGTCCGGTGGTCGAGAGGTGACGACCAATCTGGTGACGGGAGCTGACGGGTTCGTCGGTCAGCACCTGATCGCGGAGTTGCTGCGACGCGGTGAGAGGGTGGTGGGCGCGGTGAAGTTCAAGCCGGCTCAGCTGACCACTCTGCCCGTGCAGGAGGCGGACCGCGTGACCTGGCTGGAGTTCGATCTTGAGCAACCTCAGTCGGTTCGGTCCATGGTCCGCAGCGAGCGTCCCGATCGCGTGTTTCACCTCGCGGCGCTCTCGTCCGTAGCACAATCGCTTGAAGAGCCGGTCGCGTCGCTGAGGACAAACGCGCTCGGCACACTTTACGTTCTGGACGAACTCGCGGCTGCCTACGGCGAGGGTGGCTCTGGCCCACGGGTCTTGATCTCGGGTTCCGCGGATGTCTACGGATCCGCCGCTGCGCGGCACCGGCCGCTGACAGAGGACTGTCCGCTGGAGCCGCTGACGCCCTACGCGGTCTCGAAACTGACGCAGGAGGCGCTCGGTTTGCAGTTCCAGCGGGCCGGGCGGCTCCGGGTGACTGTGGCGCGGAGCTTCAACCATACGGGCCCGGGCCAGCGGCCGACATTCGTCGCCGCTCAGCTCGCAGCTCGGATCGCCGAGATACGGGCGACCGGAGGTGAGGGCGTCGTTCGTATCGGCAATCCCGACGTGCGAAGGGATTTCACCGACGTCCGGGACGTCGTCCGGGCTTATGTGGCCCTGAGCGAGCGAGGCGAGCCGGGGTGTGTGTACAACGTCTGCTCTGGAGTGAGCCACCGAGTGGGTACCTTGCTGGAGACGCTGGCGGAGATCGCGGAGGTCAAAGTGAGCGTCGAGTTGGACGAGCGGCGGGCGCGAACCGTCGACATCCCGGAGCTGGTCGGCAATCCGGCGCGATTGCAGGCGGCAACGGGCTGGGCGCCGCAAATCGACCTACGCCAATCGCTGGCGGATCTACTGACCTTCATGGAGCGGTGAGGAGGGCGAAGCGTTGCGAGGGTGCGGACTCGGAGTTATCATCCTTGCCCCTTCTCGCCAGCCTCTTGCCAAAATCACTGGGTGACGATCAACGACCCTAACGACTGAAATACGTCCATGCGAGTTGGAGTAATAGGTACGGGTTACGTGGGCCTCGTCGTCGGCGCCTGTCTCGCCGAGACGGGGAACGATGTCATTTGTGGGGACGTCGATGCGCAGAAGATCGCGGCTCTAAAGGAGGGGGAGATCCCCATCTACGAGCCGGGGCTCGAGCCACTGGTTGAACGGAACATCGCCGTCGGGCGCTTGCGCTTCACAACCGATATCGCCGAGGTGACGAAGGAATCCGACGTCGTCTTCATCGCGGTGGGCACCCCCGCCGATGAGGACGGATCCGCGGACCTTCGCCACGTGCTGGACGTGGCCGCGGTGATCGGCGACCACATGAACGGTGAGAAGGTGGTCGTCACGAAGAGCACGGTGCCCGTGGGCACAGCGGACCTGGTACGACAGACGATCGAGGCCCGAACCGAACACCCGGTGCACGTCTGCTCCAATCCCGAGTTCTTGAAGGAAGGCGCGGCGGTCGAAGATTTCATGAGGCCGGATCGCGTCGTGCTGGGCGTCGACTCGCCCCGGGCGCGGCAGCTGCTCGGCGAGCTCCACGAACCGTTCGTGCGCACCGGCAATCCGATCATCTTCATGGATATCGCGTCCGCAGAGCTGACGAAATACGTGGCGAACGCCATGCTGGCGACCCGGATCAGCCTCATGAACGAAGTGGCGCGAATGTGCGAGCTGACCGGAGCCGATGTCTCGCTCGTACGACACGGCGTGGGCTCCGACCACCGCATCGGGCCGACCTTCCTCTTTCCCGGTCCGGGCTACGGCGGTTCGTGCTTTCCGAAGGACATCAAAGCTCTGATCCGGACGGGCCAGGAGCGTGGATACGACTTCAAGATCTTGCGGGCCGTGGAAGAGGTGAACGAGGCCCAGAAGAGATTGTTCCTCGAAAAGGTCGAGAAGCACTTCGGTCCGGATCTCAAAGGCCGCACGATTGCCGTCTGGGGTTTGGCGTTCAAGCCGGGCACCGATGACATGCGGGATTCACCTTCAATCGTCCTGATCGAGGGGTTGCTGGCGCGCGGCGCCGTCGTGCAGGCTCACGATCCTGTGGCGGTCCCCACGGCACGTCGGCTGTTCGGCGATCGCGTGGCTTACTTCGAGCGTGATTACGATGCCTTGAAGGGCGCCGATGCCCTCGTCGTGATGACCGATTGGCTGGAGTATCGCCGGCCGAACTTCCAGCGCATCAAGGATCTGCTGAGAACACCGGTGGTCTTCGACGCCCGGAACTTGTGGGAGGCCTCGCGAATGCGCGAGCTGAAGTTCGTGTACTATCCTCTTGGACGAGAAGCGGTCACGTGAGGGTTCTGATCACGGGTGTCGCCGGTTTTCTCGGTTCCCACTTGGCCGATCGGCTGGTGGCCGACGGACACGATGTGGTAGGCTTGGACAACTTCATCACCGGCTCGCCGGACAACATCAGCCACCTTCTCAAGAACGATCGCTTCAAGTTCTACGAGCACGATGTCACCGAGTTCATCTACGTCGCCGGCTCACTCGATGGCGTGTTCCACTTCGCCTCCCCGGCCAGCCCCGTCGACTACCTCGAGCTGCCGATCCAGACCTTGAAGGTCGGCTCGCTCGGTACTCACAAGGCGCTGGGGCTCGCGAAGGCGAAGGGTGCGCGCTTCTTGCTCGCATCGACGTCGGAGGTTTACGGTGACCCCGAGCTGCACCCCCAAAACGAATCGTACTGGGGACACGTGAATCCCGTGGGTCCGCGCGGCGTGTACGACGAGGCCAAGCG
>CAYGAJ010000099.1:0-5263 GCA_964347815.1 uncultured Gemmatimonadota bacterium
CGCCGCCCAGCGCCACGATCTTGTTGGCGAGGAACTGGGCGTGGCCCTGCTCGTCGGTGACTTCCTCAAGGAAGAACTGGGCCAGCTGCGGGCGGTACGGCCCGGTGGCCTTGGCGGCGTATGTGATGTACTGGATGATGGCACCCAGCTCGCCGGCCAGGTCGTGGTTGAGATTCTCGATCAGCTTCTTCTTATCCACAAACTCCTCCCTCCAACTCGATGGTTTTGACCTGTTGCAAAGACAGGGATCTGAGCGCACCGCTTCGGCGCCCTTTTCCCAGGGGGTCAATCTGATGGTTCCCGCGCCGTGAGTAAACCCGCCCCACCGCGGCGCCGCTACCGCCGCCACATCGATGATCTGCCGGCCCCCAGGATGCGCTTGGTCGCACCAACGGACGCGACCACGACGCTTGACGCCTCGCTGCGACTCCCCTATCTACGCCAGACAGGCTGCGGACTGTAAGTCATTAGAAGAGAACGGTTGCAGATGAAGTGGTCTTGGAAACTCGGCGAGTTCGCGGGCATCGGCGTCTATATGCACGCCACCTTCCTGCTGCTCGTCGGCTGGGTCGCGCTGGTGCACTGGAACCAGGGGAAGTCCGTCGAAGCCGTGATCGTCGGCGTCGGCTTCATCCTGGCGATCTTCCTTTGCGTCGTGCTGCACGAGTTCGGTCACGCGCTCACGGCACGTCGTTACGGGATCAAGACGCGAGATATCACCCTCCTCCCCATCGGCGGCGTCGCCCGGCTCGAACGGATGCCGGACCAGCCGTCGCAGGAGCTGTGGGTCGCAATGGCGGGGCCGGCGGTCAACGTCGTCATCGCCGCGCTCCTTTTCGTTTGGATCAATCTAGCCGGGGCGTTCGAGCCGTTCGACCGCCTGGGCGTGGCGTCCGGCCCGTTCCTGGAGCGGCTTTTCGCCGTGAACCTGCTGCTGGTGGGGTTCAACATGATTCCCGCCTTTCCGATGGACGGGGGCCGGGTGTTGCGGGCGCTGCTGGCGATGCGCTTCGAGTACACGCACGCCACCTCGATCGCCGCCGGTCTGGGCCAGGCCATCGCCTTCTTCTTCGGTTTCGTCGGCCTGTTCACCAATCCGTTCCTCATCTTCATCGCGCTTTTCGTCTGGATCGGCGCCGCGCAGGAGTCGAGCATGGCTCAGATGCGGTCGTCGCTGGGGGGGATCCCGGTGAGCCGAGCGATGCTGACCGAGTTCCACTCGATCGCTCCCGATGATCCGCTCCGGCACGCCGTCGAGCTGGTGCTCGCCGGATCACAGCAGGACTTCCCGGTCGTGGCGCACGGCAAGGTGGTCGGGGTACTGATGAGGGCGGACCTCGTGTCGGCGCTGGCACAGCGAGGCTCCGAGACGCGCGTGGCCGATGTGATGCGCTCCGACGTTCAGTCGGTGGAGGCGTGCGAGATGCTGGAGTCGGCCTTCGCCCGCCTGCAGGAGGGCGCCAGCCGTAGACTGCTCCCCGTGATGCACGAGGGCCGCCTGGTCGGTCTGCTCACCAGCGAGAACGTCGGCGAGTTTTTGATGTTTCAGTCGGCGCTGGGGCGCGCCCCGGGCCGGCCGAGCTGACGCCGCCAGCGGCCCCGCCGTTCAGACGCCATCGCCCGGCGCGCCCGCCGCCTTTGGACCGAGCGCGCCGATCAGATCCACCACCTCATCGACATCGGCTTGGCAGGTGTTGTGGTTGACGATGCAGAGCCGCAGCGCGTAGCGGCCGCGCAGACGCGTGGACGATGCCATCGCCCGCCCGCTCTCCCAGATGCGGCGGAGTATCTCCCGGTTGATGCGCTCCAAGCGGGTCTCATCGGGTGCGTTCGAGCCCGCCCCCGAAGGCGGGGTGTACCGAAAGGCGACGACGCTCAAGACCGCCGGGCTCAAGATCTCGATTCCCGGTGTCGCCTCCAGCCGCTTCTGAGCGTGACGCGCCAGGTCCATCGTACGGCCGATGACCGCGCGATAACGCCCGACGCCGAAGTACTTGATCGACATCCAGATCTTGAGCGCCCGCGCGCTGCGGCTGAGCTGGATGCCGTGATCGCACATGTTCACGTTCCCGGCACCCGCCGCCACGTCAACCAAGTAATCGGGCAGCACATGGAAGGCGTCGTAGAGGTCGCTGAACCGCCGGGCCAGCACGCACCCGGCCTCGAACGGCGTGTAGAGCCACTTGTGCGCGTCGAGGGCGACCGAGTCGGCCCGTTCGATACCCCGCAGTAGCCTCCGGCCCCGCGCGTCTAGCACCGCGAAGCCGCCGTAAGCCGCGTCCACATGGAACCAGAGCCCGTGAGCCTGGCACAGATCGGCGATCTCGGGGAGCGGATCGATCGCGCCGTTGCTGGTGGCTCCGCCGTTCGCCACCACGCAGAACGGCCGTCGCCCGGCGGCTCCGTCCTCGGTCACCGCGCGCTCGAGCTCAGCGACGTCCAGGCGGTAACCGTCGTCGGTCGGCAGCTTGCGAAGCTGATCCTCTCTGAAGCCGAGGATCCGCGCGCTTCGGTCGATGCAGGAGTGGGCAAGCTCGCTCGTATAAATGACGCCATCGGCGCGCATGTCGCCGAGTCGCGCCTCGCGGGCAAGGATCAGCCCGGTGAGGTTGGCGACCGAACCGCCGCTCACCAGCGTGCCGCCGGCCGACTCGGGCAACCCGAGCCAGCTGCGAAACCAGTCGGTGACGACCAGCTCGAGCTGGTGCGCCGCCGAGCTTTCGATCCAAGTGCCCGCATAGATGTTGTAGCCCGCCGCCAGCGCGTCGCCCATGGCGCCGACGAAGGTGCCGGCGCCCGGGACGAAGGCGAACATCCGGGGGTGGTCGACGTGCGACATGTGCGGCGCCACCCGCTCGCTAAACGCCTCCAGCAGCTCCTCCACGCCCAGCCCATCCTCGGGCGCGGGCTCACGCAGCAGCGGCTCGGTCTCGGATCGATCCAGTACGTTCACGACTCGCTGTTGGCGCAGCGTGGTGTAATGGTCGATCAGCCGATCGAGCACGCCCGCGCCCAGCCGCCGCATCTCCGCGGCCGGCATCTCCAGAGTCAGTTCGTCTGCGGGACTGCCCGCCTCAGACCCGATCATTCAACCCTCCTCACGCGGCGATCCGGCGCTCCGGACGAATTATCCCTTACCGTTCGGCTGGAGGACATAAAGCCCGATGAAGGCGGTGACCGTCGCCTCAGGCCAACAGGTGTGGAGCAAAGACGGATTGAACGGCGGCTGCGCACGCCACCGTCGCGGCAATCAGGGCGCGCGGGTCAGCCGAGTCTAGTCTCGCTCCCGAGGGGATAGCTGGCCAAGGCGCCCAGCGGATAGCCGCCTGCCACTTTATCGCGTGCCCGATGTGTCGACCGGAGCGTCGAGCTCGGTAGGGCCGGGCGCCCTGGTCGAGTCCAGAGCAGCCGGCTGCGTGACGGAGCCCGGCTGCTGCGGCTGGGCGGTCCCCTCGATTTGAGTCGATTCAATCAACGTCTTGTGCACCGCGCCGATCGTTGGATCGTTGACGAACGGTCTATAGCCGGACATCTCAAGCGTGACGCGATCGCCGACGTCCACCAGAAGATCGATCTCCTTGATTCTCTTCGTGACCGTCACCAGAACGGCACCCTCCTCACCGGCGACGGTCATCAGCAGCCGGTCCGCCTCTTTGCTCTTCGCCAGCACGATACCCGTTACGCCGTCACGGTCGCTGTCTCCCGATCGCGGCAGGTGAGGCGACACGAGCCGTGGCGCCAACACCGCGCCCGTCGCACCGAGCACGATGCCGACCACCAGCGCGATCAAGACCGGACGTTTGACTACCACGGTAGCTCCTAACTCGTTTTGTCCGTCGAACCCTCGCCCGGCTTTTCGCTACTCACCGGTTTCTCTCCGCCGCGAACGATGTCTTCGAGTTTGTCGATCGTATTGGCAGCCAGCTCTCGGGCGCTCTCGGCCTTGCTGCTCAGCGCGTCGAGCTGGCGACGCACGTCGCGCATTCCACCGGTGCGGCTGAACGCCATCCCGGCCAGTATCAGCGCCACAATGGACAACAGCAGTGAAAGCAGCTCCATGATCTCTTAACCTCGCCTTCCCTCTGGCTTCCGGTGCCTCACCACTCCGGCGTCGGGGGATCCGGCTCCGTCCCGCCGGCAGCGCCGGCGGCCCGACCTTCGTCTTCTCCGCAGGCGCCGCAAAGGCGGACGAAACGCGGACGCCGACCCCATGAACGGCGCGCGGCGCGCCCCCGGATTCGCTTATCTCGACATAGAAGAAAACTGGTGGTAAAGGTGGATTGAGGATAGCCGATACGAATCTGATTGGCCAGCCAGGGCGCCTCAAGTCGGGGACGAGAGGGCGATCCTAATCGGTTCCGAGGCGGCCCAGGCAGAGCCGGCAACAGAGCGACCCGCGCCGCGCCCCCTCCGACAGGATCTGCGAGTCCGACCAGCGCCAGTCCACGTATTGGGTGACCGTCCGATCGTGCTGCGGCACGTTCGGCGTACCCGCAACGATCCGGGCTTCGTAGAGCTGCGTGTCGAGAAGCTATCCGGGGCGCTCCAGGCTCCCTCGCGCCAGAACCGCAACCGACTCCAGTTTCACACCCAGCTTCCCTTCACCCAACCGCCTCAGCGCGATCTCCCAGCTCTCTCCCTCGCGCAGGCTGGCGGCGGGCAGGCCCCATACGTTGGGCAGGGCCTCATCGTCCGCGGGACGAAGCACGGCCAGGATACGCGGCTCCGCCTCATCTTTGTCGGAGAAGATGACCGCGGCGATGGAGCGCTTAGTCGGCCGCAGGTCCGGCATCGCCGCCGGGGCTCGGATCAGACTGGCCTGCCGCCGCCACGATTCGATCGACCAGCGTCCGCATCCGTTGCACGACCTGGTCGATCATCTCTCTGGCGTTTTCCGGTGGATTCTCATCCTGCGCCAGAACGGTCAGGCGGTTGAGGTTGCGTACCGCGATGATGAACTCGTCGGTGACCGTCCGCAGCTTCGAGTAGCGCCGGCGCTGCCAAGCGGCCTGGCGCACATAGCCCTTGGCCACCTCACCGGTCACGTAGAGCAAAGGTCCGATCGAGAGCAGCGCCAGCAGCGTTCGTGACGTGGCGTCCTGAACCAGCAGGCTGACCAGCACCAGGGCGAGCACACCACCGGCGGCGGCCCAGAGCCAAACCTTGTGGAGTTTCATATCAGCTCCGGTTCTGTCTCACGGCGACGGCGGATCGAGCGGTCAGGAGGGTTGTCTAATGCTAACGCGCCAGGGCCGATCGCGCA
>CAYGAJ010000099.1:5363-8838 GCA_964347815.1 uncultured Gemmatimonadota bacterium
GGATCGAGCGGTCAGGAGGGTTGTCTAATGCTAACGCGCCAGGGCCGATCGCGCAGGGGGCGCGTCCGACGCCAACGGCGGCGCGGTATCCAGCGGCCACCCACCGGACTCTCGCCACGCCGTCGGCGCCGGCCGTGTGCAACGCGAAGGCCCTCGCACGTCTCCCGGTTAGAACGCAGCGGCGCCTCGATGCCGCTGGTAACCGGGGAGGACTGACCATGAGATTTGGACGTATGCGGACCCTATCGGCCGAGGCCCTAGCCGGTCTGCTTCTACTGGCCGCCGCGACGACGGCGCACGCCCAGGGGTGGATCGAGCCCGACACTCACCGCTGGCTGCCCCACCCCGCCGTGGAGCGCCTGCACAGTCACGTGGCGATCACGATCGATGGCGATCGCCGGATCGCCCACGTGGAAGTCGATGAAGAGTTTCGCAATCGCTCCCGCGCGCTGATGGAGGGCGATTACCTGTATCCGATACCGCCAGAAGCCGTTTTCACGGACTTCTCGCTCTTCATGGGCGAGCAGGAGCTGCGCGGCGAGATCCTTCCGGCCGAGCGGGCCCGAGCGATCTACGAGGAGATCGTGCGCCGAAAGAAGGATCCGGCTCTCATCGAGCTGGTGGGTCACGGCGTCCTGCGTTCGCGGGTCTTCCCCATCGCACCGGGTGAGACGCGGCGCGTCATCCTTCGCTACACCCAGCTTCTGGGCAAGGACGGGGATCTGCTCCGCCTGCGCTATCCACGGATCGTCGGGACGACTCCGGGTAGCGAGGCACGGGAAGTCTCCGCACCGCCGGTGCAGAACCTGGTTCAGCATCCGTTCACGCTGCGCATCCGAGTCTCCGGCGCCGCGCGATTCGCCACGCCTTATTCACCGACCCACGCGATCGAGGTCAGGGAGCGCGGCCGCGATGAGTTGGACATCGTGCACCGAGGCGACGGCGCTGCTCGCGACTTCGAGCTTTTCCTGCCGCTGCGCGAATCGGAGGTCGGTGCCAGCCTGCTGGCGCACGCGCCCGGAGGCGAGCCCGGCTACTTCATGTTGCTGATTACACCTCCGGCCCAGACCCGCGAGACGCTCGTCCCCCGCGACGTCACGTTGGTGCTCGACGTCTCAGGCTCGATGTCGGGTGAGAAGATGGAGCAGGCCCGCGCGGCCCTCGACCAGATCTTGGCAGGACTGCGTCTGCAGGATCGCTTGCGCCTGATCGCGTTCAGCAGCGTAGTGCGTTCGTTCCGAAGTGGCTGGGCGTCGGCGGACCGAGGAACGCTGCGCGAGGCCCGGGACTACCTGGCCGGCCTGCGTGCCGAGGGGAGCACCAACGTCATGGACGCGTTGCGCGAGGCGCTCGCGCCGCGAGTCGAGGCGGGCCGCCTGTCGCTCATCATCTTCTTGACCGATGGCAAACCCACCGTGGGCGAGACGGCTCCGGAACGGATCGCGGCGGCGATCGAGCGACTGCGTGACGGCGAGCGCGTCTTCGCCTTCGGTGTGGGCTACGACGTGAACACCTACCTGCTCGACCGGATGGCCCAGGACGGCCGCGGCGCGGTGAGCTACGTGAGGCCCGGTGACGATGTCGAACAGGCGGTCTCGTCGCTGACTCGAAAGATCGCGCACCCGGCGCTCGCCGATCTGCGCATCGTCCGCGCGCCGGCGGAGCTGGAAGATATGCATCCCAACCCGCTCCCCGACCTGTTTCACGGAGAGGAGCTGGTCCTTTTCGGCCGCTACCGCGGACACGGCTCCGGCGACCTGGTGCTGGAAGGCACTCGGGCGGGGCGCACCCAGCGGTTTCGCTACCGGGTCGAGCTGGCTCGGCGTGAGACCGACAACGAGTTCATCCCGCGGCTGTGGGCCGCCCGCAAGGCGGGCGCGCTCATGGCTTACGTGCGGCTGCACGGCCCCGATCCCGAGGTGATCGAGGAGATCCGCCAGCTCGGTTTGCGTTACGGGATCCTGACCGAGTACACGTCGTACCTGGTCGAGGAGCCGCAGCTCGCCGTGTCGCGACCCGAGGCCGCCCTCGAGCGGGCCCAGGCCGTGGCAGCGGCACCGGCCGAGCAATTCGGTGTCAGCGCCTTCAAGCGTGCCGAGCGCAACAATCGGCTGCGCGAGGCCGACCGAGTGGTCGAGGCGGAGGAGATGATCGCGGCGCTACGCGTGGACGAGGCGAGGAAGCGCGACGTCGCCGTCAGCGAGATGAACGAGGTGCGCCAGGTGGGACGGCGGCTGTTCGTGCTGCGCGACGGAAGCTGGACGGACCTGCGCTTCGATAGCAGCTTGAAGGTGATCGAGGTCGCGCCGTTCAGCGAGGCTTACTTCGAGCTGGTGAAGCGCCTGCCCAAGCTCGCGGCCTACTTCGCGCTGGGTGAGCGTGTCGTGGTCGCCGGCGACGGCCTGGCGCTGCGGCTGGCGCCAGAGGGTGTGACGACGTGGCGCTCTAAGAACCTCGCGGCCGTCCTCGCGGCGTTCGAAGAGAGCCATTGACGGCGGGCTGCCGCCGACGGGAGAGAGCGCTTGGACCTCTCTCAGGTTTATCGCGAGCACTACCGGTCGCTGGTCCGCTTCCTCTACCGGCGGATCGGCGACCAGGCTCGCGCCGAGGATCTGGCTCAGGAGGCGTTCGTCCGGGCGCTCGAGCACCAGCCGACCCAGCCGCGAGCCTGGCTGTTCACCGTGGCCACTAACCTGGCCCGGGACGAGGGGCGGCGGGCGGCGGTGCGACGGCGTCACCTGACGCTGATCAAAGCCGAGGCGGATGCCCGGCCGCCCGAGCCTCCCCCCGACGTGGCGCTGGAACGGCGCGAGCAGGTTGGGCGGGTGCGCGCGGCGTTGGCGCAGCTGGCCGAACGCGACCGTGAGGCGCTGCTGTTGTGGGAGGAAGGTTTCTCCTACGACGAGATCGCCGAAGTTCTGGGTCTGTCTCGCGGATCGATCGGCACCACTCTCGCCCGGGCGCGGACGCGGTTGGCGGCGGTATTCGAAGAGATGACGTCGAAAGACGAAGGAAGTGAAGAAGATGTCGCACGTTGATGAGGGCACGCTACACGCCTACGCGGACGGCGAGCTGGCGTCGCGCCAGCACGCGGAGGTGGAGGAGCACCTGTCGCTCTGCGCGGAGTGCCGGGCACGGCTCGAAGAGGCGCGCGCCGCGACCGGCCGGGCCGCGGAGCTGCTGGCGGAGCTGGAGCCGGGCCCCGTGCACGCCCCGGCCTGGCGCGAAATCGAGGAGCGGGCCAGCGCCCGCGCGCGCGCGGCGCCCCGCCGCTCGTGGATCAAGCCGAGCCTGGCCGCGGCGGCAGTGATTGTCGTCGCCTTCGGCCTCGGCTGGTTCTCCCGGGCTTCGTGGGCCCCGATCGCCGAGCGCTCCGGTGCGATGATGGACCGGCCGACAGCAGAAACGCCCGCCCCAGGCCGTGATGAGGCGTTCGCGGTGACCGAGCCGTCCGCGCCTGAGGCCCTGAACCGCA
>CAYGAJ010000100.1:0-8775 GCA_964347815.1 uncultured Gemmatimonadota bacterium
AACATCTTCTTGTTCAGGTTCGTGCATTCGTTGCAGGTGGTGCACCGGGCCGTCTCGATGTACGGCTCCATCACCAGCCCAACCTCTTCCTCCTCTTCCACCGCCGGGGCCGGCGCCGCGGGCTCCGCCACCGCCACCGCCGCCTCCACCGCCCCCGCCTGCGCGGTCGGCGCCGGAGCGCCCTCCGGCAGATCGAGGCTTACCGGCGGCAGGCCCGGCATCCCCTGCGCCTCTTTCAGTATGTCGGCCACGGTCTTTTTGCCGTTACCGGCCCGCAGCAGACCCTCGGCCAGCCGTCGCGCTACCACCTGCGGGTAGCGGGTCCTGAGGTCGGCCAGCTTCGCTTCGTACTCGGCGCGCAGGCTCTCGGCTTTCTTCTCGAACTCGGCCTCGAGCTCGGCTTCCACCAGCGAGCGCGCCTCATCCGTCACCCGCTGGCCGCCCATCTCGCGCAGCTGCGACCAGAGGTGCAGCCGTTCTTCAGCCAGCTCGACGATCTCCTTTGAGACCGTCAGCCGCTTGAGCCGCCTGGCGTTGTCGAGCGCGTAGATGAAGGGCCGCTGCCCGTTCCGCTCATCGCTGGGAAGCTTTAAGAACTCGTGGAAGAGCAACAGCTCCTCTTCGGAGGCATCCGCCGGCACCTTCTTGAAATGCTTCTTGAAGCGGGCCTCGGTGGCCGCCCAGTCGGCGATGGTCAGAGGGAGCTCCATCGTGCTCTCCGAGCCCTCATCATCCAGGTGCTTCAACTCATAGGTCGGCCAGTCCTCCTCAATCTCGGGGTTGCCATCCAGATTGAGACAGTCGCTGAGCGTGTACCCGCCGTCCGGATCGAACTCGAGGAACGGGAAGGCACGGCTCTCTAGCGACAGCTTGGCGGCGTGCATGGCCTGGTCGTCACCGAGCCCGTGCTCCGGCGGGCAAGGACAATGCAGGATGAAGATCGCCGGCCGCCGGCTCTTCAGACCCTTGATCACGCCCGCCAGCATGTGCGACGGCAGCGCCTGCGAGGACTGGAGCACGTACGTCCCGCGGTGCGCCATGGCGATCAATGCCATCTCCTTGCGCGTCTCGGTCTTGCCGTGCTGGTCCTTCCCGAAGGCCGCCATGTCCGACACCTGGCCCGTGAACCCGCTGGTGCAGGCCTGGCCACCGGTGTTTGAATAGACCTGGGTGTCCAGCACGATGACGCGGAGTGGCTTACCCGAGGCCATCAGCCGCGAGACGTTCTGGAAGCCGATGTCCAGCATCGCGCCGTCTCCACCCACCGCGAAGATCGGCGGGCAGAGGTTGAACTCCTCATCCGTGAACCCGTGCCAGTCCAGTTTGGTGAGAACGGGCTCGTGGGCCTCGGGATCGTACTCGCCCGCCAGCTCCAGCTCGGCGCGCCGAATGGCGCTGAAGCCGTCCGCCATCTTACGCATGTGACCCTCGAAGATGCCGATGGCGATCGAGGGCGCGTCCTGGAACAGGTGGTTGGTCCAGGGGAACGGGTAGGGGTTGTACGGATAGGTGCTTCCCCAGACCGACGAGCACCCCGTCGCGTTGGTGAAGCCGGTGAACGCCCGGCCGCGCCCGCTCGGTCCGCTGGTGTAGCGCCAGTGGAGATCCTTGAGATCGCGGATCATCTTGCTGATCCGCCTCACTCCCTCACGCTTGGACGTCTCGAGCGGCACCTCGATCTCATCGCCCTCGGCCACCTCCATCACGTCGAGGTCGGCGTCGGAGGCGAGGAGCCCGCGGGCCTTGGCGTCCAGCCGGGCCATCAGGTCCTCGAGTTTCTTGACGTGCTTTTCGACCCGCGGCACCATCACGGCGTTGACCGCGGAGAGCACGAGGTGCACGCCGGTCTTTTCCCCGCACCCCATGCAGGCACCGTCGCCGCCGAACATCGAGCGGTAGTTTTCTTTCTTCAGCAACAACGAGGAGAGCACCCCGATTCCCTCATCGAGGTTGGCGACGTTGATGTAGCGGTCAGCGGTATCGGGCAGATTCTCCCAGAGCTTCCAGTTGCGACGAAGCTTCTCGACGACCTCCTCATCCTGCTTGACCGTGATCAGTGCCTGGTCGGGGCAGACCTCGACGCAGAGGTTGCAGCCCTTGCACGCCTCGGGGTTCACGGTGATCGACAGCAGGCCGCCGGTCCCCTTCTCCTGCGACTCGGGCAGGTCGAAGAACGGACCCGTCTTGGCCAACGGGAATTCGGCGACGGCCGAGAAGACCGGCGCGAACTCGGCGTCCAGGGCCCGGCGCCGCTCGGCGTCCCAGTTCAACTTCTCGACGACGCTCTTGTAGGCCTGCGAAAGCACGTCGGCAAAGGTAGTGAACGGCACGCCCTTCATGATGCGCCGCGACTCTGCCGCCAGCGGCTTGACCAGCTGCCGCAAGCGATCCAAGGACCGGCCGTTTTGCGCGGTGACGATCGCCGCCTCGATCACATGCTCGACCGTGTTGACCAGGCCGGGAATCGCCGCGTCCGGACAGACCGTCCAGCACTGGCTGCAGCCGGTGCACTTGTCGGCCACGAACTCGGGCACCTCGAAGCGCACATCGGTCATGTCGCGGATCGTGCTGGTGGCCGCCGGGATGGCGCTGATCGCCGCGAACGGGTCGGCGATGGGATCGTCACCCGACTTGTAGAGGTAGGCCACCTGCTCCCAGAAGCGTCCGGGGTTGCCGAATCCGTCGCGCCAACCTGCGCCGTCGAGGACGGTCGGCATCCGCGGCGTCGCCGTCGCCTCGGCGCCGGCCTCGCCCAGGCCCGCGTATTCGAGCGCCTTCACCTCATCGAAGCCGCGGCGGATCACCCGTACGTTGTCCTCCACCACCCGCTCGCCCAGGTGACCGAACTTCTTCTTCAGCTGCGCCTTAATGCCCTCGAACAGCTTGTCCTCGCTCAGCCCCTCCCGCTCCATCAGCGGGGAGACCTTGAAGAACGCGCCCATGAAGGCGGCACCCTGCATGCGATAGCGCAGCTCGGGGTCGGACGCCTCCTCGCTGGCGATCTTGAACGCGTCAACCAAAAAGACCCTCAACTTCTTCTCTTTGATCTCGCGCCGCCCACCGGCCGGGAACATCTCCCACTGCTGTTCCGCTGCCAGGTCGCTCTGGATCACGAACACGCCGCCCTCGCTGAGCCCGGCCAGCGGGTTGGAATGCCGGAACACGTTGGGATCGGGCGACAGCACCACGTCCACGTTCTTCAGCTCGGCGTTTAGCCGGATCGGCTCGCGCGCCAAGGTCCCGTAGAACGTCGTCGGCTGGCCCTTCTTCTCCGAGCCGTACTTGGGGTTCGCCTTAATATGCCACCCGAGCAGCTCGAACGCGGTCATCGCCAGGTTCTTGCCGGTGGTGATGGCGCCCCAACCGCCGATCGAATGAATGCGGATCGACACCGAGCCTTCCGGCATCAAGTTGATGTTGCCGCCCGAGTCGAGGGCCAGCTCGGAGATGTCCGGATAGGCCTCGAGCAGACGCTCTTGCCAGATTTGCAGCTTGGGCAGCCGCGTGCCCTTGCGCACGAAGTCGACCCCCAGATAGAACGTCCGCTTGCCGCGGCCGCCCGGCAGCATGTTCTCCACCGCCGCCACCAGGTCGCCCGGCTGCAGGTCGCGCGACCCCAGGCCGAAGATGCCCGAGTAAAACTCAGGCACCTGCTCCGGCTTGCAGCCGGCGAGCTCGGGATACGGCGGCTTGCCGTTGGCCGGGCGCGTGTTCTCCACCGCTTTCGCCATCGCGGCGCGCACCTCGCGCACGATGGGGAGGTCCGCCGCCAGCGGCTGATCGGTGCGCTCCAGGACCGCCACCGCCTTCTTGCCTTTCAGCAGGCGGGTAATCAAGTCGGCCGGGAACGGCCGGAACATCGTGAGGTTGAGGACGCCGATCTTTAGGCCGCGGCTCTCGCGCAGGTAGTCGGCGACAGCCTCGGCGTTCCAGATCATCGAGCCCTGCCCCAGGATGACGTACTCGGCGTCATCGAGCCGATAACCGGAGGCACGCGCGTAGCGGCGCCCGCTGAGGGCGTAAAACTCCTCCATCGCCTGGTCGGTCAGCTGCTGCAAGTGGTCGAAGAAGAACGGTCGCTGGGCGGCCACCCCCTGCGCGTAGCTGTCCTGATTCTGCACCACGCCGATCATGGCGGGGTAGTCGAGGTCGAACATCTCGGGAATCCGGCGCCGCTTGTCACCGAACACCATGCGCTGGGCGGGAGTCGGCGATTCGATGACATCGGAGGGATCCCCGAGGTATTCCTTGATCAGCTCGCGCTCCGGGAGCATGACCGACTCGATCACGTGGCTGGTCAAGAAGCCGTCCTGAGCGCAGACGCCGGGGTTCAGCGACAGCTCGGCGATCCGGTGCGCGATCAGATTGAGGTCGGCGATCTCCTGGACGTTCTTGGCGAAGAGCTGGAAGAATCCCGTGTCGTCGATCGCATGATAGTCGTCGTGCCCCGCATGCACGTTCAGCGCGTGCTTGGTCATCGCCCGGCAGGCGATGTTGAGCACGTAGGTCAGCCGCTTACCAACGGCCGCGTAGAGCGACTCGTGCATGTAGGCGATGCCCTGCCCGCTGGAGAAGTTCGTGGCGCGCAGACCCGTCATGCTCATCCCCGCGGTGACGGCCGCGGCCGCGTGCTCGCCCTCGGGCTCGAAGAAGATGAGCCTTCGACCGTTCACGTTCAGCACGCCGGCGGCCACGGCGGCCGCCCAACCCTCACCCATCTGAGTCGATGGGGTGATCGGGTAGGCGCCGGCACCCTCGCTCGCCGCGGTCTCCATCGCGACGACCGCCTCACTCCCGTCCACCGCCGTCCGGGTGCCGGGATACTCGGCCGCCACGGGTTTCGCTTTCTCTCTCCTCAGTTTCATGCGACTTCACTCCGCGCAGGTTGGGGCGTATCGATGAACTGCTGGCCTTCGAGCCAGACGATGGCGCCTGTCGGGCAGCGCACCGTCGCGCTCGGGTCGGCCAGTTCGTTCTTGCTGTAATCGATGACCGCCAGGCCATCTCGCATCTCGATCAGGCCGGGCGCGGCGTCCTGTGCGCAGAGCCCGCAACCGGTGCAGGCGACCTGGCACAGCTCCTCCGCCTCGTCGCCCTCGAGCAAGCTCTTGCACTGAACGATCAGCTTGTGGTCGAGGGGCATGATTGTGAACAGATCTCGGGGGCAAACCTCCACGCAGTCCCCACACGCCGTACAGCGGTCGGGGATGACCACGGGAAGACCGTGACGGTTCATGAAGATCGCGTCATAGTCGCAGACGCGCTCGCAGTCGGCCAGGCCGAGGCAGGCCCAGGGGCAACCCTTGCCACCCGCCGCGACCGCCGCCGCGGCGCCGCACGTTTGCAGACCGATGTACTCCGCCTGTTGGATGGCGACATGCGCGCCACCCGCACACAGCAAACGAGCCACCCGCTTCACCGCCTCTCCGGCCTCCACACCGAGGTAGTCGGCCATGTCGATGACGTCGTCTTGGCCCAGCTGCGTGCACTGGGCCGGCTGCCTCTGGCCGGCGACCAGCTCCTCGGCGAACGACCGGCAACCCGCGGAGCCGCAGGCGCCACAGTTCGATCCCGGCAGCAACTCGGCCACGGCACTGATGCGCGGGTCCTCCCAGACCCGGAGCTTCTGGTTGGCCACGGCGATCAACACGGCGAACACGACGGCGACGCCTCCGAGTATCAGTACCGAGATCGCGATCGATCCGAGGCTCATCGGCTAGTCGAGTTGCGTCAGATCGGCCTGGCTGAGCAGCCACGCCGCCAACTTGTTCACCGGGTCCTCGGCCGCCGACTCCGGGGTGACCGCCTCTGTACCCGCCGCCGCCAGCGGGGCCGGGGCCGCGGTCGACGAGCGGGCCAGTGAGACGAGCATCTCCAGCTCGTCACGCTGCTGTCGAACGCTCGCACCGCCAATGCGGCGCTTGGGCGCGGCCTCCGGAACACGAATCAGCTCGATGCGCCGGGACGGCTCGTCCCCGCGCGCCGGATCGTGGATGAACCGGGCCGCATCCTCCGAGACCAGCGCCGCGATTGCGGGCCCCGGGAAGGCGGAGAATCGATCGAGGCCGGTGTCGTCCGCCGTCTGGAGCACGAAGGTCGACGGGGTGATCAACCGTACGAGCGGGGCCGGCGCCATCTCGCCGCGCACCACCAGCACCATTTTCACTTTGCCATCCAGGAACTCCGCCAGCTCCCCTGCCCGCAGATCCGCGCCGTCGACCTCCACCACGAGCGGCGGCGCCAGCTCGCGCTCCGCGTCGTTCCAGAGCTCGAAGCGCAGAGGTTCCAGCAGCCTTTCGGCGCCGTTCATGTTGAGACGCCCGCTGGTCGCCATCGCGGCGACGCGGGCGGCGGCGAAAGCGCGACCGATCTCGGACCAGCGCTGGGCGATCGCATCACGAAGGAGTGCGCCCGGCTTGACGGAGACCTGGAACAGGTCATCGCCCCCGGCGGCGATGACGCGCAGGATGTCAAACGCCTTCTCCACCTTGCGCAGCCGCTCTGGATCCTCGGGCCCCGAGTCGCTGAGCAGCTTGGCGAACCGGTCGGTATCGATGCGTCCCGCCGCAAACTCCCCCAGCCCGGCGGCGACGCCGCCGTCGGCCGCCTCACGGCCGGGCCGGTGCCGTGCCAGGTAGCCGCGGACCTCTTCGACGGTATTCACCACCGCCGACCGATAGTCCTCGATCGGGCCGGCCAGGGCACGCAGCGCCGTTTCGCTCCGCGGGTCAGACGGCATAGCGATCCAACTCCTCGTTCAAAAGCTTCACCCGCTCCTCGGCCGTGTGCGCCGGAAGCCGGCGGATGTCCTCGTAGCGGGGCGCATCTTCGTTTCGGTAGAAGACACCGATTCGAACTCGGTCGCCCGCTTCGGCGAGGCGCCGGGCGCCGTCGAGGTCGCGGGGATCGTGCACGAGCCGGTTCTTGTAAATGTCGTCCAGCTCCTTCACATGTATGCCGTCGTCGTGAATGAGCATCTCCACCACATCCGGCCTCCTCACGGCCTCGTCGTAGATCGATGCGGTGTAGACCGGACACCTCTGGAGTATGCGGACAAAGGCGAAGCCTCTGTGGTGAAACGCGGCCTTGAGCGTCTCGTACAGGTGTGACGGAATCCATTCCGCCGTTTGCGCCACGAACGACGCATTCGTCACCCCCAGGGTCGCCGTAAGCGGGTTCAACGGCCGCAGATAGCTGCCGTGCGGCTGCGTGTTGCTCGGATAGCTCACCGGCGTCGTCGGCGACGTCTGCCCCTTGGTGAGCCCGTACATGTTGTTGTCGAGCATCAGCGCGACCATGTCCACGTTGTAGCGGATCGCGTGGATCCAATGGCCAGCGCCGATGGAGCAGCAATCACCGTCACCCATCACCGCGAAGACGTGAAGCTCGGGCCGCTCGAGCTTGATCCCCGTGGCCACCGGAAGCGCCCGACCGTGCAGGCCGTGGAAGCCGTAGGTCTTCATGTAGTGAGGGAAACGGCTGGAGCAGCCGATCCCCGAGACGAAGACGGTCTCTTCGGGCTTCAGCTGCTCTTCCTCCAGAAGTCTCTGGGCCGCGGTCAGAATACTGTGATCACCGCATCCCGGGCACCAGCGTGCGATCGCACCCTGGTAATCCTCCAGCTCGAAGGTGCGCTCGTCGATGATGCCGCAACTCAGCAAAGAACAACCGTAGTGCGTCATACCCCCGCTCCCACCGCGAGTCTCTCCCGAATCGCCTTCAGGATGTTACCCGGCCGCAGAGGCTCACCCGGCACCCGCGACCAGCAGTCCACGTCTATCAGCGTATGGGCCCGGAGCAGCAGGCAGAGCTGAGCCCAGCGCCGGTTCGCATCGGTGATGAATGGATCCTTCGCATCATCGCTGTAATTGATCTCCACCGTCATCACCCGCTCGAAGCGGCTGAAGATCTCCTTCAGCCCCGGCGGCAAGGGTGACAGGAACGTGAGGTGGAGCGACGACACCGCCAGGCCCTCAGCACGCACCCGATCCACCGCCTCCTCGATCGCGCCCTTCGTGCTGCCCCAGCCCACCACCAGCAAGTCGCCCGATTCGTCACCGTGCACGGCCGGTGGCTTGAGTGTGTGATGCAGCACGGCCAACTTTCGGCTTCTCATCTGGCAGCCGCGCTCATGACTCTCCGGATCGTAGGCGACGGTGCTCCACTCCGTGTGCGAGAGGCCGGTCGCCGTGTGCATCCCGCCGGGCTGACCCGGTACCCGGCGCTCCGACAGCCCCGTCTGCGGGTCCCAGTCGTAGGGCGGTTTGCCCTCGCCGATTGGGCTCAGGCTGATGGGCGCCTGCTGCCAGCGCGGGTCGAGCCGCGGGCGCGGGAATGGCTGCACTCCCGTGGCCAGGTTGGCGTCGCTGAGCACGATTACCGGCACCCGGAACGCCTCGGCGATCCGGCGCGCCGTCACCATGACGTGGAAACACTCCTCGATGGTCGCCGGGGCGAGGACCACGTGGGGCGAATCGCCGTGTTGTCCGAACAGCGCTGCAAAGAGATCGGACTGTTCCACCTTCGTGGGCAGTCCCGTGCTGGGCCCGCCTCGCTGCACATCGACCACGACCAGCGGGACCTCGAGCATCACGGCGAGACCCAGAAATTCCTGCTTGAGCGACAGGCCGGGGCCGGAGGTGATCGTGAAGGCGACCTTCCCGGCGTAGGAGGCGCCGATGGCGACGCCGACGGCGGCGATCTCGTCCTCGGCCTGATGGACCACGCCGCCGAAGCGGTCGAACACCTCGCCCAGGTAGTGCGAAGCCGAGGTGG
>CAYGAJ010000101.1:0-8763 GCA_964347815.1 uncultured Gemmatimonadota bacterium
CCTTCGTGCAAAGCCAGCTCGACGCGGGACTCCGCGGCCGCGACCTGGCCGCGGCTATCCACGCCGAGCACGCGCGCCGCGGCATCGGCAAGGGCAAGAAGCTGGGTGTCGACAAGGCGAAAGGCGGCCCGAAGGCCGACAAAGTCAAAGGCGGCGCCAAAGGTGAGAAGCCGCGGACAGGCGTGGACGTCGAAGGCTCGTCGGCCGATACGACCTCCGCGTCAGAGGGCGCGCCGCCGGTAGTGAAGGTCAAGGGCCCGAAGGGCGAGCGCGGGAGCGAGGAAGCGAAGGTCGAGGCCCAGCGCAAGAAAGATGAGGCGGCGGAGAAGGTGAGAGGGCGCCGCCCCAAGCCGGATTCCACTCGAGCGTCGGGAGTAAGATAATGACCGGGAAGATCACCTTGCTTATCGCGATCGTCTTCACACTTGGCCTGAGTGCCTGCGGCGGCGCGGAACGGCAGGAAGCCGCAGAGGCCGCGGCGTCGACCGCCGCCCAGATCGAAGGCGCGGCGACAGCCGCCTGGGTCGATCAGATGGCGGCCGTCGCCAACGCGATCGAGCAGCGACCCACTGCAGCCGACTCGATCCTCCAGGCCAACGCCATGACCCGAGCAAAGTTCGACTCGCTTCTGTATACGATCGCGGCGGACAGCGAACTGAGCGCGCGTTTCGAGGAGCTGCGCACCAAGTAGCCAGGCGACCGTTTTGAGCTGCTGACGGAGATAGGCGCCGCGGTTTGGCGCCTACTCCGAATTTGTCCCCCGTCGCGCCATCGCATCCACCATCGCGACCTCGGGCACACCCTGCCCCGCACACGGCCCTCGAACGCCGGCCCGCTCACCGACGATGATATCGGCCGGGCGACCCAGTCGCCGCAGGCCGTACAACAACGGCACGGCGAGGACCGTCGCCACGCCGCCGACCACGTACGCCTCGCCGATCGAGCGGGCACGCGCCAGGTAACCCAAGCCGCCCTGGCTGGCCACGGCACCTGCGTTACCGAACATCGAGTCGAACGACGTCACCGAGGCCCGCTGCGCCGATGGGATGCTCTGGTGCAGGTAGGCCTGCTTTACAGGGCCCGCCGTGCCCAACGCCAGCGCCACCACCAAGAACAGCGCGACCGCCAGCGCGAACGATCCGGCCAAGCCAACGCCGATGGCCGCCACGGTCTGTACACCCGCGGCCCACAGCAGCAGAGTCGTCCGCTTGCCGCAGAAGCGGCTGTACCAATCAGCCGTCGCGTTTCCGGCGATCATCGCCAGGGCCAACAACGAGGCGATGGCGCCGGCCACCCAGACGGCGTCGCGACCGAGCAGCTCGAGGAAATACGGCTGCCAGGCGTACCAGGCCCAGGCCATGAACCCGTACTGCAGAAGCGAGACGAACATCAACAGGCGAACGGGCTGCTCGTGCCAGCCGAAGCGGATCGAGGCCCGAGCCACGCTCTTCATCTCGGCGGGCAAGGAGGAGAGGCGGAGGGTGCGCGGCGTGAACCCCAGGTCGCGCATCGCGATCCAGGCGACGATAAAGACGCCGACGAGCATCACCGCTCTCAGCACGTAGGGCAGCGCCAGATCGATGTCACCCAGCAGGCCACCACCCAACGTGCCGGCGAGCATCGCGGCGCCGCTCACCATCGAACCGCGGGCGAAGACCGAGTCGAGTCCACCCTGATGCCCGCTGCTTTTCAGCGCGTCCACCAGCCAGGCCTCGACGGCACCCGAGTAGAAGGTGAAGCCGAGCCCCATGACCACCGACACGACGGCGAAGGGAAGGACGCCTCCGCCCAACCGGGCCACGACCAGGTAACCGACGGTGGTGAGCACGAGGGTCGCCACGCTCAGCAGAAACGAGGCGCGCCGTCCAACCGTATCGGCGAGCACACCGGTGGGGATCTCGAAGACGACCATGCCCGCGGTGAACGCGGCGTTCGCCACGAACACGCCGAAGATGTCGAGACCGGCATCGAGCAGGAAGAGCGTGTTCACCCCCCAGATCAACGCCGCCGACAGCGTGTAGAGGCCGGCGATAGCGAAGTAGCTGCGGACGACTTGATTGGCGGTCACGGCGCTGAGGTCGTTCCTGTTCGGCACGGGCGCGATCGCCTATTCTGGCCCGGCGTCCGGACAGGCGCCAGTGCGGCGAACGGCTATTCCAGCCGCAGTCGCCCGACCGACCGCCGAGCGTTAGACTTTCCTCAAGTTTCCGACTCGTTGAAGGAGATCGATACCATGCGACGGACCCTCACGCGGTTCGGCCTGTTCATATCTGTGCTGATCCTCGTCGCCTTCGTGGTGTTCCTGGTCAACCAGACGGTCCAGATCGTCGAGCTGGCCGAGCGACTTCACCCGGTGCTCGCCGACGCCGTGCTCTGGTTTCTGGTTTTCGTCTTCGTGGTCTGTGCCATCGCGCCGGTGGTGCTCTTCCTGCGGTTGCCCAAGCCCTTGAGGCCGCCCGACCGCGAGGACGTGCCGGAGTTCGAGGCGCACCTGAAGGCGCTGGGTAACCGCTTGAGCCGAAACCCAGCGCTCAAGGGGCTGCCGCTGACGACACGCGCCGAGATCGAGGCCGGACTGGGCCAGCTCGAGCGCCACGGCGACAAGCTGATCCGCGGCGCCGCCTCACAGGTGTTCGTGACCACAGCGATCTCGCAGAACGGCAGCCTCGACGCCTTGCTCGTCCTCGCCGCCAACACGCGGCTCATCTGGAAGATCGCGCACGTCTACTATCAGCGACCCTCACTGCGCGACATGCTCTATCTGTACGCGAACGTCGCTTCCACAGCGCTGATCGCCAGCAGCCTGGAGGAGATCGATATCGCCGAGCAGCTGCAGCCGGTGCTCACCACCAGCGTCGGCTCGATGGCGGCGGTGGTGCCGGGGACGACGCTGCTGGTGAACTCACTCTCGACCGGCGCGGCCAACGCCTTCCTGACGCTGCGGGTCGGGATCATCGCCAAGAACTACAGCAGCGCGCTGGTGCTGCCGCCGAAGGGCGTGATGCGGCGCTCGGCGGCGGTGGAGGCGGCGAAGATGCTGAGCTCGGTCACGGCGGAAGGCGCGAGCAAGGTTACGAAGGCGTTCTTCCGGGCGTCGGGTCGCCGGGTGGGCGGGATGATCACCGGCGTCGGCGATCGCGGCCGGGACGTCTGGGATTGGCTTTGGGGCAGGCCCCGCGAGCCCGGGTCGGAAGAGCCGGAGCCCGCCTGAGCTCAGGCGACTGCGAGCGGCGGGGGACGGTCGCTCGCAGTCGGTGACGTGGGTCCCCGCCGTCAGTCGCACTCGATTCCCAAGCGCGCCGCAAGCTCGCGGCGGTCGCTCCAGCGCCGCGGCGCCGTCCCGAGCACGATGTTCCAGAGGGAATAGATGGGCGCGCGCAGCCCGCGTCCCGGTCCCGGCGTGTAGAGACGGCTCCAGAACCCTTCCTGCTCCCAGCTCCCAAGCCCGCCCTCGTCCGTGGGCTCCGGCCGGGCCAGGCGGACGTACGCCGGGCTGTGCTGAGCCAGGTAGGACTGCAGCCTGTAGCGCGGATCGGCGGCGGAACAGGCCGCCTCGATCAGCGCGCATTGGTGAGCCCGGAAGGCGGGCTCCGGCGCCGCGTGCAGATCCAGGGCGACCTCGCTGACCTCGGTGAGCCCCCGGCGGTACTCGGCCGCGACCGGATAAAGGATGACGGCGGCTTCGTCCTCCACTCCCCGGCCGCCCACCGCGCCCAGCCCCTCGAAGTGGCGGGATACCGCGGCGGTCAACGGCGCATCGGCCTCGGGAGTGGCGAAGAAGTCGACACCCACACCGGTCGCGCCGGAGCTCGCACCTTCCTCGGTGTCGCGCTTCCACAGGTGACAGCCCGCGATACGCTGGTGCACGTCCGCGTCGCGCAGAGTCGGCGCGATGCGATCGCGGACCAGGCGCTCCATCTCCCTCAGCCGAGCGACCGGCTGCAACGGTCCGCTGACCGGGATGAACCAGCGATACAGCTCGAGCCACTCCATCTTCAGGCCCGCCAAAGCGCTCTGTTGGCTTGATGCGACTAGCGGAAGAGCTCCGGGCTCACCCGCACGATCTTGTCGTCGCTGGCACGGGTGCGGCCCCTTCCGTCCCGATTGCTGGTTGTGAAATACAACATCCCATCGGGCCCCGCCGCCACCTCGCGGACGCGGCCGAACTCGCCGTGGAAGTGGCCGCGCAGCCGGGCACGACCTTGCTCCAATGGCCCGACCTCGTAGAGGGCCGCGCCGCGCAGGCCGCCGAAAAACAGGCGGCCGTCCAGGTAGGCAGCCCCGCCCGGCGCCCAGGTGTCGTCGGCGCCGGAGTGGAGGAACGGGGAGGTCATGCCCGCCCGGGTCTCATCCCCCTGGATCACCGGCCAACCGTAGTTGCCTCCCGCCTCGATCAGGTTGACCTCGTCGAACCCGCTTCCCAAGCCCGAGCGGCCGTGCTCGGTGCTCCAGAGTCGGCCGTCCACGCCCCAGGCGAGGCCTTGGGGGTTACGGTGGCCGTAGGAGTAAACCACGGTGTTGAAGGGATTGCCTTCGGGCACGCCGCCATCGTCGGTGACGCGCAAGATCTTTCCGGACAAGGACCGCCGATCTTGCGCGCGGTCACGGACACCAGCATCGCCGGTCGTGACATAGAGGAACCCGTCGGGTCCGAACGCCAGCCGGCAGCCGTCGTGGAAGTGGGCGCCGGGGATATCGTCGACGATCACCTGGCGCCCGGACAGGGTGGCGCCGTCGTAGCCATACCGCTCGACCCGGTTCTCCAGACCGGCGCCGTCTTCGCCGGTGAGGCAGACGTAGATCCAGCTGTTTTCGGCGAAGCGCGGGTGCAGGGCCAGTCCCATCAAGCCGCCCTCACCCGCCTGTCGCACACCGGGCACTTCGATGCTTCGACGACGATCGGCGTCGATGAGCGTCAGCCGGCCGGGGCGCTCAGTCGCGAGCAGAGCCCCGTCGGGCAGAAAGGCGATGGCCCAGGGGACCTCGAGGTTCCCGGCAACGACGGTGACGTCGCCGGCCTGTGTCGTTTCCAGGCTGATGCCACGCTGGGGAGCGGGTGGCGCGGCGGAGCCAAGGAAGAGGATCCGAACCAGCGGGCCGCGGAAGGCGTAAGCCGCCCCGGCGATGAGAGCGACGATGACGACGACCCGGAGCGCTCGCAGCTTCAGGCTCATGAGAGACCACCCGGTGTCCCCGGCAATGCGCCGAGACTCTCGGGCGCCCCGCCTTCCACCCGCGCCGGGCGCCTCCGGTTCCGTTGCTGTCGGTTATCGCGCCGTGGCCGCGGCTAGCCTTCTTGGAGCCGCACCACGTTTTGGGCCTTCAACCCCCTCTGATCCTCGACCACGTCGAACTCGACCTCTTCGCCTTCCTCGAGGGACCGGAACCCCTGCCCCTGGATCGACGTGTGGTGGACGAAGACGTCCGGACCGTCGGCTCGCTTGATAAAGCCGTAGCCCTTCTCCTTCGAGAACCACTTGACGGTGCCACGCGCGCGACTCATCGCTCATCCTTCCGTGTTGCTGATGTGCTCTCGACTCCGCCAATCGGGCGGAGCTTGCCCCCAACTCTGGCCGCCGGTGGTGTCGCGTCACGACCCGACCACAAAAGGACATCGGGATCCGGCACGATCCCCAGATCCCGATGGTACGGTGTGGCTCAGTCGATGTCGGACAACCTCCCGTCGTCCTGGTTAGTCCGGGATCAGGTTAACACCGCGCCTTAGCTCTGTCCAGAGCGCGGATAGCCAGCCGGACGGCGGGGCGGCCACGGGGCTGCCGACCGCCCTCTCAGAACGACGGGAGTTCAGCGGGCGCCCAGCTTCTGCAGCATCTCCAGGCCGTTCCGGTTTCGCGGGTTCAGCTCGAGCGACTTTTCGTTCAGTTCGATCGCCCGCTCTCGCTCGCCGGCGACCACATAAGACTCGGCCAGGCTGTCGTAGGCGTTCCACGATTCGGGGTGCAGCTCGACGTTGAGCTCGAAGATCTTCGTGCCAGCAGCGGCCGGCCCGGCATGAACTCGTAACCCAGCGTGTTCACCGCCTGCTCGCCGAGCAACAGGTGACCCGGGTGCTCGCGCCGCGCCTGCTCGAACAGCTTCAGCGCATCGTCCAGCCGACCGGCGCGGGCCAGCTCGAGGAAGCGGACCTGTGTCGAAACGATCGGGTGGGTGTCAGGATGGCTGATCGTCCAGACGTAAGCGGCCAGCGCCTTGACCTGTTCGCGATTGATCGCCAAACCGCCTTTCGGGTGCATCTCGAACCGGCGTGGCGTCTTCGCCGCCATCTCCTCCCCCTTCACACCCCAGAAGATCGCGTCGAAGATGCCGTTGAAGTCGCCGTCGCTATGCAACCATTCGACGTCGGACGGGCTAGCTCATCTGGACACGCCGGCACAGAGGCGCGCAGACCGCCGGGCGGCGGCGACGCGAAGCGGTGCCGAGCCGGGCTCTCCGCCCCGGCACCCATCTGTTAGAGGTGTGAAACGCTGGCCGCTCAGGGCGCTCCCGCGTACGCGGGAATCGACGCCAGCCCCAGGATCGCGTCGATCAACCAGTAACCCATCGCGAGCAGCGTGAGGATCTGGCCGACCCCGGTCAGCCGCGGCGCGCGTCGCAGGTCACCCCAAAGCCAAAGAAGTGGGAAGACAAAGACCGGGTTGAGACGGGTGGTCACGATCATCAACCCCACCATCGCCGCGAGGACCAGGATCGGGAAGACCACCGGAAGGGTGGGTCGAGCGGCTTGGCTCGCTGTCATGTTCATAGAGTGCCGAACAGGGTCGTGGGGCCGAGGGCCCGTGTCATGCCTCGAGACTTGTAGGGGAGGCCACTACTTAAGGCGGGTACACGTGTTTTCTTCGGTCGCCAGCCCGGTAGGGCCGGGTCCTTCTCTATATAGACGACCGACCCGGCCCAATCGCCACAAGCTGCCGACCGTTGGCGGCGCGGCCCAGTTCTTCGGCGGAAATCAGGGCAGCGCGAAGACAAACACCCCACGCCCGGCCGCGATCGCCACATGCTGAACGCCGTCGAGCGCGTAGGAGATCGGGTTGGCGCGAACTGGGCCGCCCGTCTGAAACTGCCAGAGCGGCTCGCCGCTCATCGCGTCGAGGGCGAAGACGTTGCCCTGCTCCGAGCCGCCGAAGACCAGGCCGCCCGCAGTAGACAGCACGCCCGCCCAAGGCGGCGAGTGCAGCGGAAAGTCCCAGACGACCTCGCCGGTCGTCACCCCTAGGGCGCGAACCGCACCGGACGCCCGATCGCCGGACAGCGCCTGCTCGCCGCCACCCAAGAAATAGGCGCCCGGCACATAGTCCGCTTCGCTCTTGTAGTAGACCGCGCCCATCTCCCGCACCGCCACAAAAAAGAGACCGGTCGTTGGGCTGTAGGACGGGCTGAACCAGTTGGTGGCGCCTTGCAGGCTCGGCCAGACCAGCGTTCCCCCCTCGGTAGGCTCGGTGTCCGGCAGCACGATCGGCCGCCCCCGCGCATCGAGCCCCTCAGCCCAGGTCTGCTTGGCGTACTGCCGCGCGCGCAGATACTCTCCCGTGACTCGGTCGAGCACGTAGTAGAACGCGTTGCGGTTGGCCATGACCACGAGCCGGCGCGCGCGACCGCCGATCTCGGCGTCCACCAGGACCGGGATCTGGTTGGCGTCCCAATCGTGCGTGTCGTGCGGCGTGAATTGGAAATACCAGGCCAGCTCGCCGGTTTCTTCGTGTAGGGCGACCAGCGAACAGGTGTAGAGGTTGTCGCCGGGGCGCGAGTCGCCGTTCCAATCGGGCGCGGGGTTGCCGATCCCCCAATAGATGAGACCGAGATCGGGATCGTACGACCCGGTGAGCCAGGTCGAGCCGCCTCCAGTCTTCCAGCTGTCGCCGCCCCAGGTGTCCGAGCCGGGTTCGCCCGCTGCCGGGACCGTCCAGAAGCGCCAGAGCCGGTCGCCGCTCTCCGCGTCGTAGGCGTCGACGAAGCCGCGGATCCCCGCCTCGGCGCCCGAGACGCCGACGATCACCTTGCCGTCGATGGCGAGGGGCGCCAGCGTCATCGCGTAGCCAACGCGGTTGTCCGCCACGACGACATCCCAACGCAACGCACCCGACCGCGCGTCGAGAGCCACCAGGTGAGCGTCGAGGGTACCGACGTAAACCGTCGAATCGAGGATCGCCACCCCCCGATTCGTCGGTGGGAAACCTAGGAAGAGCACATCCTTCGGCATCGTCGGCGACCACGACCAGAGCCGCCGGCCCGTGCGCGCATCCAGCGCCGTGACCGTGCTGGGCGGCTCGGTCACGTACATAACGCCATCCACCACGATGGGGGTCGTCTCGACCATCGAATTCTCGGTCTGGTACACCCAGAGCGGACGCAAGCCGGCCACGTTGTCCGGCCTGATCTGGTCGAGCCTCGAAAAGCGGTGTGACCGATAATCGCCGGAGTAGGTGAGCCAGTTACCTTGCTCGCGGTCGGCCTGCAGCAACCGATCCTACGGCACCTGGGCGTCGAGGCTCTGCGTGGACGATGCCGCGCAGCCGAGCACGACGGCGAGCGCCGTTGCCCGAGCCGACATTGAGATCTGGCGCATCGGGTCTTTCATTTCTGACCTCCCAAGCTGGCCAGGTAAGCGACGAGATCATCCAGTTCCGCCTCGGACAGCGCATCCGCGTAGCCGGGCATCAGACTCATCTGCCTCCGCTTCTCCAAGCTTTTCAGATCGCGCTTGTCCAACGAGTGGAAGCGGCCCGCGTCGTCGCGGAGCTGAAG
>CAYGAJ010000102.1:0-8746 GCA_964347815.1 uncultured Gemmatimonadota bacterium
GCCAGAACGTCCAGAGGGTCGCGGTCGCCGAGCAGGTCGAGCATCTCCTCGCGGTACGCGTCGGGCTCCTTTACCGGATCAGCACCCATCGTCGCCTCCTCGAATCGTCCGTCGGTTTTGACCTCTCTCGCGCGCGCAGACGTCGAGCGACGCCGTAGAATCTCAGCGCAGGTTCTCCTCAAACAGTTCCAGGATCCGCCGATACTCGTCGGTCCACGCCCAATCGTGGACGAACCCGTGGTCTTCCTTGGGATAGATCGCCACTTCCCAGTTTTCCTTCCCCAGCTCCATCAGCCGCTCGACCAGCCGGACCGTGTCCTGGAAATGGACGTTCTGATCGATCATGCCGTGAGCGATGAGTAACGCGCCCTCGAGCCCCTCGGCGTGATAGATCGGCGAGCTGCTGCGATAGGCCTCGGCGTCGTCCTGGGGCAAGCCGAGGATGCGCGAGGTGTACCAGTGGTTGTAATAGGCCCAGTCCGTCACCGGGCGCAGCGCCGCGCCCGCCGCGAAGGTCCCGGGAGCGGTGAACATCGCCATCAAGGTGATGAAGCCGCCGTAGCTCCCACCGTAGATGCCGATGCGCTCCGGATCGACGCCCAGCGACTCGACCATGAACTTCGCGCCGTCCAGCTGGTCGGTGAGGTCGGTGCCACCCATGCGCTGGCGGATGGCCGTGCGCCAGTCGCGGCCGTACCCGGCCGAGCCGCGATAGTCGATGTCGAGCACGGTGTAGCCGCGCTCGAGCAGCAGGTTGTGAAACATGTACTCGCGGTAGTAGCCACTCCACCACCCGTGAGTGTTCTGCAGATAGCCCGCACCGTGCACGAAGATCACCCCCGCCCCGTTCGGGCGCTGAGGGCGATAGAGGCGGGCCGGGACGTCGGCGCCGTCGCGGGCGCCGAAATAGATGATCTCCGGCTGGACCCAACGGCGCGCGCGAAAGGCCTCGGCCGGGGACTCGGTGATCTGAGTGGGCCGGGCTCCCTGCCGGGCGTCCTGAAGGAAGAGCTCGGGCGGCCGGTCCGGCCACGAGTAGAGCGCGGCCAGCCGGCGGCCGTCGGGTGAGATCGCGACGGCGCCGTCCATGTCGCGTCCCGAAGAGCCGTGCAGGCTGGCGAAGCCCGTAATCAGACGCCGATCGCTTCCATCCAGGTTCATCCGGTAGAGCCCCCGGGAGTGCGGGCTCGCCTCGCCGGTTAACAGGTGCCACTCCTCTTTGTCTGCCGAAAGCTCGGCGTGAAGCACCTCCCACGGCCCCGTCGTCAGCGGCGTCGGCTCGCCGCCGCCCACCGCCATCGTGTAGAGGTGCGCGAAGCCGGTCGCCTCGGAGATGAACCAGACGTGGTCACGCCGGGGCATCCAGCCCGCCGCGCTCCAGCCGGGGCCGCCGATCCAGGCGTCGTCGCGCAGGTGGTCCACCACTTTCGACTCGCCTGTGGCCGCGTCCACGGCCAGGATCCAGCGGTCGTGAAAATCGTCGGAGACGCCCACCGCCAGCAGCCGGCGCGAGTCGTCGGACCAGCCGCGGAACATGAGACGCACCTCACGCTCCTCCTGCCCATGGCTCACCCACGTGACCTCACCGGTAACCAGGTCCATGATGCCCATCTTCTGCGTGGACTGTGTGTCGCCCACGAAGGCGCGCCGGCGGGGAGCCTGGCGTGTGTAACCCTCATCAGTGACGTAGTCCGGCACCCAGGCCAGCCGCACCTCTTTCGCTTCCTCCGTGAGATCGAACGCCATGCGCAAGCCGTCCGGCGCGACGTGGAAGCCGCCGATCCGCTGCTTGTCCTCAACGTAGAACACCTGGGGCGTGTCCACTTTCGCCGTGTCGGGCGGCGGCGGCCAGCGACGCGCACGCCGGGTCGAGTCCTCCTCGAAAACCCGGAACAGCTCGCGCTGCTCGTCACGCAGAAAGCGGCGCTGTCCCTCGGCCGGCTCTTCCTCGTCGGGCGCCCGGCCGTGCCGGATGTCGGTGAGTTGCGTCACCGCCCCGCCGAGCGCCTCTACCTGGAACAGATTATCGTCACGAACGAAGTAGACGCGGGCTCCATCACGGGAAATCTGAACCGAGGACAGCCGTCCCGGGAACGAGGCGAGGAGCCGTTCCCTGCCCGAGCGAACCTCCAGCAAGTAGAGGTCGCCCTCGTGGTCGTAGGCGCCCCACGCCCGGTCCTCGGTGAACACCGCCGCGAGCCGCGCCTCCACCCGCTCTGCCTCTTCTTCGGGCACCCGCTCCGGCCGTCCGCCGCCACGACTCACCCGGTAGAGTCCTTCGTGCTCCTCGTCCGGTTGCTTCCAGACGAAGTAGAGCGTCTTGCCGTCGTGCGACCAGCGGAGCCGTGAGGGCGAGGTCCCCACCAGCTCCGGTCCCTGCATGATGAAGGGGACAGTCAGCTCGTCGTCGCTTAGCGGGCGCCGCTCGGCCATCTGTCCGGCGGCCGGCGGAGTCAGCGCGACGACGCTCAGCAACGTGGCGAACGAAAGCCAGGCGTTCGAGGTTAAGCTCATCTGTTCTCCCGTGAGTTCGGTTGACGGTAGGCGGTAGGCGGTAGGCGGTAGACGGTGGACGGTAGAACGGTAGAACGGTAGACGGTTGGCGGTAGGCGGTGGCCGGCCTGCATACCGTCTACGGTCTACCGTCTACCGCCCACCGAGTCGTCAGACATCCTCCGGGAAGTTCTCCAGCACGTCTTTCACCTTGTTCATGAAGAAGTCCGCCATGGCGCCGTCCACGACCCGGTGATCGAAAGAGATCCCGAAGTAGGCGCGGTGGCGGATCCCGATCATGTCATCGATCACCACCGGCCGCTTCTCGATGGCGCCGACGCCCAGGATCGCCACCTGCGGCTGGTTGATGATCGGCGTGCCGAACAGCGAGCCGAAGACGCCGGGGTTCGTGATCGTGAAGGTGCCCCCCTGCACGTCCTCGGGGTCGAGCTTCCGTGTTCGCGCCCGCTCGCCCAAGTCGTTGGCGCGCCGTGCGATGCCAAGCAGGCTCAGCTCGTCGGCGTTCTTGAGCACCGGCACGATCAGCCCGCTGCCCTCGTCCAACGCCACGGCGATGCCGACGTTGTAGACGCCGTGATAGACGACCTTCTGACCGACGACCGAGCTGTTGAGCACCGGATACGCTTTCAGCCCTTCGACCACCGCTTTGATGATGAACGGCATGAAGGTGAGCTTGACGCCGTCGGCCTCGAATTTCGGTTTGAGCTTCTTGCGAACGCTGACGACACGCTCGAAGTCGATCTCGAACACCGAGCTGACGTGGGCACTGATGCGGCGGCTCATCAGCATGTGCTCCATGATGCGCTGCCGCATGACGCTCATCTCTTCCACCCGGTCCGTCTCTTTGATGATGACGTCCGGGACCTTGATCTCGAGCGTCGCGCCGTGAATCGGCACGTGCATCACGCCCGGCCGCCCCACCGGCGCCGCGACCGGTGCCATCCCTTCGCCGCGCTCGATGAAGGCCAGGATGTCCTTCTTGGTCACGCGCCCGGAGACGCCGCTGCCGCTCAGGCGCGAGATGTCTATGCCGTGCTCGGCGGCGATCCGCCGCACCAGCGGGGTGGAGCGAGTGCGCAGACGCTCCTCGCGCGTCGCCGGCGCGCCGTCGCCTTTCGGTACGGCTTCGACCACGGCCGCCGCAGCGGTCACCGCTTTCCCAGGGGTCTTCGCGGCGGGCTCCTCCTTCACGGCCGGCGCCTTTTCCGCGGCCGCGGCGGGCGCCTCGGCCTTCGGCTCGGCCGCCACCGCCGCGCCCGCCTCGGTCTCGATGCGAGCGATTACGGTGCCGACCTCGACCGTGCTTCCCTCCTCCGCCAGAATCTCCGCCAGGGTACCGGCCTCGGGGGATGGGATGTCCGCGTCGACCTTGTCCGTCGAGATCTCGAGGATCGACTCATCCCGCTTGACCTCCTCGCCGATCGCCTTGAGCCATTTCGTGATCGTGCCCTCAGCAATCGACTCGCCCATCTGCGGCATAATGACATCGACTTTCGCCATCGCTCAGGCCTCTCTCAGTACGCCAGCATCCAGCGGGATGCCTTCACTATGTCCTCGGTCTGCACGAGGTAGTAGTCCTCCAGCGGCGGACTGAACGGAACCGGTGTGTCCGGCCCGGTGACCCGGCGCACGGGCGCGTCCAGCCATTCGAAGCAGTACTCGTTCACCCGGGCGGTGATCTCGCCGCCGATGCCACCCGTGCGCGGAGCCTCGTGCACGATCAGACACCGGTTGGTCTTCTTCACCGACGCGACAATCGTCTCGTCGTCCATCGGGTTGAGTGACCTTAGATCGATCACCTCGATCTGGGCGCCGTCCTCAGCGGCGACTTGCTCGGCGGCCTCCAGCGAGCGGTGCACCATGGCGCCGAACGTCACGATCGTCAGCGCGTCACCCTCCCGGGCCACCCGCGCCACCCCGATCGGCACCTCGTAGTCGCCGTCGGGCAGCACCTCTTTGATGCGCCTGTAAAGATACTTGTGCTCGAAGAAGAGCACGGGATCGGGATCGCGGATCGCCGCCTTGATCAGTCCCTTCGCATCGTAGGCCGTCGCCGGCGCCACCATCTTCAGACCCGCCACATTGAGGAAGTACGACTCAACGTTCTGAGAGTGGAACGGCCCGCCCCGGCCACCTCCACCGCACGGGCCGCGAACCACGATCTGCGCGCCCTCACCGGTACGATAGCGCAGCTTGGCCGCGAAGTTGACCAGCATGTCGAAGGCCGGCGCGATGAAGTCGATGAACTGCATCTCCGCGACCGGTTTGAACCCCATCTGGCTAGCGCCGATCGCCGCACCCACGATCGCCGCCTCGCTGATCGGCGTATCGATGACCCGGTCGCTGCCGAAGTGCGCTTGAAACCCTTCGGTCAACTTGAAGGCGCCGCCGTAGCGGCCCACGTCCTCGCCCAGAATGAAGACGGTCGGGTCCGCCGCCATCTCTTCCCAAAGGCCCTCGCGCAGCGCCTCCAGGTATGTGATGGCCTGCTTCTCGTCCTTCAGCTCTTTCCGCTCTCCGGCCTGTGCCGTCACGACTTCCAATTCGCCTGCCCTGCCCGGGTTCTCAACCCTCGGTTTCCGTGTGATACTTTTCGCATCCGCTCATCGCGCCTACAGCGCGCGAGCCCAGGGCGGCGGCTGTGCGCCGCCCGCGTACACGCCTTCCAGCGCCACCTCCGGCTCCGGCTCCGAGCCGGCCAGTGCACGCTCGACCGCCTCCTCCAGCGTCGCCTCGACGCGCCGGTCCAGATCCGCGATCTCTGCATCGCCGGCCAGTCCACGCTCGCGCAGGTACGCGATGTAGCGATCGATCGGATCGCGAAGCCGCCACGCCTCCAACTCCTCCGGGGGCACGTACGCCTGTGCGTCGTGCTGCGCGTGACCGACCCGCCGGTACGTCTTCACCTCGATGAGGGTCATGCCGCCGCCAGCGCGGGCCCGGTCTACCGCCTCCTTCGCCGCACCGTAGACGGCGAGCACGTCGTTGCCGTCGACCTGAGCGCCGTGCACCCCGTACGCCCTCGCCATCTCGACCAGGCTGTCCTGCGCCGTCTGCTCCGATGTGCGCGTGCCGAAGGCCCAGCCGTTGTGCTCGATCACGACCACGAACGGCAACCGCTGCACGGCCGCAAAGTTCATCCCTTCGTGGGCGGCGCCGGTCCGGCTTCCACCGTCGCCCAGAAACGTCATGGCCACCCGTCGCTCGCCGCGCAGCTTGAACGACAGCGCCACGCCGGCCAGCACGCACAGCGTCGTGCCCAGCGGTGAGATCGGTCCGATGAAACCGCGCTCCCGGTCGTGGAAATGCGTGATGTTGTCCTTCCCCTTCGTCGGGGATTCCACTCGGCTCATGTACTGGAGCAGTAGCCGGTCCAACGGGATGCCCCGCGTCAGCATGGCGCCCATGTTGCGTATCGCCGGCGAAAACCAGTCGCCCGGCGCCAGGGCGTAGGCCGCACCTACCGACTGCGCCTCTTGCCCCAGGCTGCGGTAAAGACCGCCGACGATTCGGCCCTGCCGGAACAGCAGCTCCAGGCGCTCCTCGAGAGCCCGCGTGAGCTTCATGTAGTAATACAGCTCGTGGTGCTGTGATCGGCTCAGCTCGCTCATCCGGCCATTCAATCTGTGGCTGCGTGGTCACGCGGTTCGTCCGCGCCCCGGCCCCTCCCTGCACGAGGGGCGACAAGGAATTCATTACGTAACCGTTAAATGTAGAAAGCCGAGCCGGTAGGCGGTAGACGGATGCCGGTAGACTGTGTACGTCGCTCGACGGCCCTACCGATTGGACTGCCCACCGCCCACCCCCTACCGATCACACCGTCTACCGCTTACCGCCAACCGAACGGGCCCGGAACGCTGCGGCCCGCACCGCCGCGCCCCCTTCGCCCTCTGCGCTGGACCAGCGCAGGCGGCTCCCGGGCTCGACTTCGCGCCGTACGTATCCCAGGCCAATGTGTCCGTGCTGGGGGGACGTCACCACCGACGTGATGGTTCCGACCTCTCTTTCGCCGTCCAACAGGCGTGCTCCGCTCGGCGGGCGCTCCACATCGAACTGAAGGCTGCGAAGCTGACGGTTTACGTGGCCGCGGAAATGGATGCGAGCGACGACTTCCTGGCCCAGGTAACACCCCTTGTCGTAGGAGATCGCCTCCTCCAGGCCGGTCTCTTGCGCCAGGTTCTCCACGCTCATGTCGACGCCGTACTCTGGGATCCCCGACTCGACGCGGGCGATCTCCAACGACTCCGAGCCCACCCGCAGACCGCCGTGATCCTTCACCGCCGCTCCCAGCCGCGCCGCCAGCGCCCGCGCGGCTTCGACATCCGCGATGATCTCTACGCCGTCGCCCGCGAACCAGCGATTGCGGATCACCAGCCCGGAGCTGCCTTCGAACTCCAGATCGCGCAGGCCCAGGTGCGCTTCCGGGAGCGCTTCACCTAACGCGTCCGCGACCGCCGCCTCGGCCTGCGGGCCGTATACACCCAGCTGGGCCAGCCCCGGGCTCACATCCTCGAAGGTCGCGTAAATGGGGGGCAGATACTTCCTGAAGGTCGTCAGGAGGTTCTCGAGCCCCCGCCCCGGCACGTCCAGCAGCAAGTGGCCGTGGGTAGGCAACACCCTCAAGTCCGTAAGCACCCGGCCCTTCGGGTTGAGCAACATCGCATGACAGCCGGCGCCCTCCTGCCCCGTCACCTTGTTGGTGAGCAGCCCGTTCAGCATTTCGGCAGCTCGCTCGCCGGTCACCCGCACGGCACCCCGGTCGGTGCGAGCGATCAGCGCGCAAGACTCGACGAGCGCGTGATAACCCTCGCGCCAATCGGCCGTTTCGGGCGTGGCGCCCGGCAGATCGTTCATGCCTTCGCTCATTCGACCAACCTGAATCCACTCACTTCCGGAACCAGTCACGCCCTCCGCCCGACACGGCCGCTCAACGGAGCGTAACTCTCAGCGACGGCGAAGGACAAAACAGCGCCCCCGGCCCGACGGCCGTGGGGCGCTGCACGTACTTCGAGGTCGCTGACCCTACCGAAACTACATCCGGCCGCGGACCTGGCCGGCGTAGTCGACCACCAGCGCGACCCGACGGTTCTCGATCCCCGTCATGCCGGGGCCACGAGCACCGGGAATGACCTGGCGGTTCGCCGCCTCGCCGTAGCTCACCGACTTCACCATATCCGCGGCGATCCCACCTGTCGTCGTCAGGTAGCTCTTCACCGCATCGGCCCGGCGCTTGCCGAGACGCTGGTTGTATGCCTCGCTCCCAGCGGGGTCGGCAAAGCCTTCGACCGTCACCGTCGCATCAGCGTAGAACTGTTTCACGACCGAGGCGAAACGATCGAGCACCGGACGGTCCAGCTCGCGGATGTCGGCCTTGTCGAAGTCGAAGTGGACGGGGACGTTGAACTTGATCATCCCCTGCATCCGCTCCATCGACACGTTGAAGTCGTTGCGCAGCGACTGCAGCTGGCTCTCCAGGTTGCCGACCCGCGTGGAAAGCTGGTCGATTCGGCCCGAGAGCTGATCGTCGCCCGCACGCATCTCGTCACGCAGGCTGGCAAGCTGAGAATTCATGTCCTCCTGCTTGACACCCGCGCAGCCGACCGACAGGGCCAGCCCAAACGCACCAATCAATCCGACGGCCGCCAGTCTCAAATGCCGATTGCCCATCTCTCCTCCTTCTGGCTCATTCAAGGGTGGGAAACCGTAAGGTTTCTCGACTTCCGCGTCGGGGTGCCGCCTGGGCCGGCCCCCCTGTCCGACCTTCAAACTCAGGCTTGAATCCGTTCCCCCGCCGTTTCCGTATGTTTCCGTGACTCTAGGCCCCGTCCCCCCGTTGCATACGGACACTCCCGCGGGGGCGAGAGGAGTACCCGCTATCAGGGCATGATTTAGGGCTAGAAGCCTGGGGCGATAAATATGTGGCCCATGCTGCCGCTTGGCAACGGCCTGCGTTTCTCCCCCGAATCGCCGCCTTAGTCCGCCAATTTCGGCGCTTGGGCCGGCCCGGCCACGGGCCGCCGCCGGGCGAAGCCACTCACGTTTGACGCGGTCTTCCACCGCCACGAGATTAGATCCATGAACGATTCGACAGACACATTGGCACCGACGCAGCGGGTTCGACTGGCCGACATCTCATCCCGCGCCTGGGAGCATCCGGCCGATCGGGCCGCCCTGCGCAGCCTGAACTCCATCCCCGGGTTTCCAGAGGTCGTCCGCAAGATCGTTGGCATGT
>CAYGAJ010000103.1:0-8581 GCA_964347815.1 uncultured Gemmatimonadota bacterium
CGAACGTGAGGTAGCGCAGCGTCAGCAGCACGCCGGAATCGGCGATCTCGGTGTAAACGATCGGCGCCGTGGAGCCGAGTCGGAAGGCGAAGCGACGTTCAAGCTTCTCGAACCCCGCCCGCAACTCGGGCACGATCTTCTCATACTGGGCCTGTGCGATCTCGCCGATGATCTCTCGCGCGCGCTTCCAGTCGCTCTCGAACGTGACCAGAATCTGGATCTCTTGCCACACCAGCGGGTTGACCGAAGCGGAGGCGATCACCTTGCCACTGAGAAACAGGCTGTTGGGCACGGTGACGATGCGGCCGGTAGACTGGAGAGCGTGGACCAGCGGCTCTCCCACCTCGAGCATCGTCGTCTTGAGGAGGCCGATGTCGATCACGTCGCCCTTGATGCCCTCGACCTCGACACGGCTGCCGATCTCGACGCCACGTCGTGAACTCACGTAGATCCAGCCGGCCAGCGAGCGGACCACGTCGGCGAGGGCGATGGTGACGGCCGCGGCGAGAAGGCCCAGGACCGTCCCGATGTCGGCCAGCGCCAGCCGCTCGGCGAACAGAGTGACAACGGTGATGGCGATCGCGATCCAGAAGACATAAGTGACGATCTTGCGGAGCTGATGGCGCTGGTTGACATCCTCAATGTGCACATCGATGGCGCGACGTATGAGTCGCGAGGCTCCGTAGAGGGCGAGGCCGATCAGGAACAGGATGATCAGCTTCTCCACGACGCCGCCGCTGGTCATCGCGCCCCAGATGCTCTCGAGGGCTCGTGGCAGCCGTCGTGCCTCCTCCTGCGCCGCCTCGACCGGGGTCTGTAAGGCCGCGAAGCTCATAATGATGCAGGACCGTATCATGTTGCGTTCAATATGGCTTAGCGTCCCGGCGATGCGCCACAACCCCCGGCGGCCGCTGGCACCGCTGGCGGCCGTGCCGGCCTGAGCGCGCGTGACTCGGAGCGGGAAGCGCGGGGCTCATCCAGCCGGCGGTTCGCGGTCGGCTGAAGCGTCGCGGCTCGCCCTGCTGGGCGGCTTTGCCTCGATCTACCTGATCTGGGGATCGACCTACCTCGTCATCCGCTTCGCGATCGAGAGCCTGCCGCCGCTGCTGATGTCGGGTGTGCGCTTCACGCTAGCCGGCACGGCGATGTACCTCTGGGCGCGCGTCAACGGAGTGGCGGGGCCACGACGCGGGCACTGGGGTCCGGCGGCGCGGATCGGAGCGCTGATGCTGCTGTTCGGCGCCGGTGGCACGGCGTGGGCCGAACAGTGGGTACCGTCGGGGGCGGCGGCGCTGATCGTGGCCGTTGGACCGGTCTGGATGGTGCTGATCGATTGGATCTGGTACGGCGCCGAGCGTCCGGGCCTGCGGGTCGTGGGAGGGCTGCTGCTCGGCCTGGCCGGGATGGCGCTGCTGATCGGACCCGAACAGCTGGCCGGTGCCGGCCGCATCGACCCGGTGGGTGCCGGGGTCATCCTCTTGGGCACCATCACCTGGGCGTTCGGCTCGCTCTACTCGCGCGACGCCGATCTGCCCGCGTCGCCCGTATTGGCGACGGGCATGGAGATGCTGGCGGGTGGCGTGCTGCTACTGCTGGCCGGGACGGTCATCGGCGAGTGGGGTGGCTTCGTCATCTCACAGGTGACGCTTCGATCGCTCCTTGCCCTTCTGTATCTCGCCGTGTTCGGATCGATCGTTGCCCTCAGCACCTACCTCTGGCTGCTGAAGGTCGTCTCGGCGTCCCGCGTCGTCACGCACGCCTACGTGAATCCTATCGTCGCGGTGTTTCTCGGCTGGTGGTTGGCCGACGAACCGCTCACCGCCCGGACGCTGGTCGCGGCCGCGGTGATCATCGGTGGGGTGCTGCTGATCGTCAGCCGCCGCGAGCGCCCGCGAGTCCCGGCGGCCGAGCCCGAGCACGTCTGACGGCGTAGGCGCGATCCGCCCGGGCCAAGATCAGCTACCGGGCAGCGTCTCGTCCTCGCGAACCCGGGGCGCGATGGCCAATCCGCTGACGCCGTAGGCGATCGCCACCAGGAAGCCCGTGTAGTTGAGCACCGCCCACGGCAGGTAGCTCAGGGTCGGCACACCCAGTGTCGCCGCCATGAACACGCCCGCCGCCGACCAGGGAATCAGCGGGACGACCACGGTCCCGCTGTCCTCCAGTGTGCGCGATAGATTCTTCGCCGCCAGGCCGCGCGCGCGGTAGGCCGGCGCGAACAGCTCTCCGGGCACGAGAATCGTCAGATAGCTGGACCCGGTGATCAGGGCGGTGAAGATCGTCGAGCCCACCGTGGTGGCGATCAACTGACCCGTGGTCCGTGCCGCCCGCAGCAGGTAGCCCAGGGCGACGTCGAGCAGACCCGCCCGGCTGGCGATGCCCGCGAACGAGAACGCCGCGAAGACGATGAGCGTCACCTCCATCATCGGGCCCATGCCGCCTCGGCTCAGCAGCCCGTCCACCGCCACATCGCCGGTATCCGCCACGTAACCCGTCACCATCGATTCCACCACTGCCGCGAGGGGCGCGTCTTGGACGATCACGGCCAGCGCACCGGCGATCGCCGACGCCAGCAGGATGCCCGGCACGGTGGGGCGCTGGCGCAGGGCGAAGTAGAGGACCACGGGAAGCGGCAGCAGCACCCAGGGGCTCATCACGAACGCGGTGTCCAGCGTCGCGACGATCGCCGCCACCCGCTCGGGCGAGGCCGCCGCGCGAGTCTGGAAGCCGGCGATCAGGTACACCGCCAGGCCCAGCGTCCAGGCTGGCACCGTCGTCCACAGCATGTGGCGGATGTGATCGAACAGGTTCGAGCCCGCGGCGACGGGCGCCAGGTTCGTCGTGTCGGAAAAGGGCGACAGCTTGTCACCGAAGTAGGCACCGGCCACCACGGCGCCGGCCGCGGCCCCGCCGGCGACGCCCAAACCGCCGGCGACGCCCATCAGGGCGATCCCCATCGTGCCGACGGTCCCCCACGACGTGCCGGTGAAGAGCGAGACGAGCGAACAGAGCAGGCAGGCGGTGACCAGGAAGAAGCGCGGCGAGATGGCGTGGAGGCCGAGTCGCACGAGGAGGGGGATGGTGCCGGCGGCGATCCAGGTGCTGATGAGCGCGCCGACGCTGACCAGGATCAGCACCGCCGGAAGCGCCTTGGCGATCCCTTCGATGATGCCCGCCTGCAGCTCGGCCCAGGAGTAACCGAGCCGCACCGCCACCAGGCCCGCCACCGCGGCGGCGCCGAGCAACAGAATCTCGATGCGCAGGCGGTAGACGCCATACCCGAGCCCGAGGAGCACGGCCATCACGAAGAATGGGAGGAAGGCCTCGAAAGGGGTCGGGGTCCGGCGCTCCCCGTCGCTCACCCGTGACGAACCCAGCGGATCAGCTCGGGCAGCGTCGGCCGCTTGCCGGTCATCAGCAGCCCCACGCGGTAGATCCGTCCGCCGATCCAGGCCACGAACAGGATCGCCAATATCTGAAGCGCGAAGACCATGGGGATCTCCCAGGCGGCCGCCGCCCCCAGCACGTAGCGTGAGATGAACAGCACCGGCGTGAAGAAGGGGAACCAGGAGAGCACGGTGCCCGCGGTGCTGCCCGGCGCTTCCAGTACGATCGGGATGATCAGGATCGGCACGATCGCCACCAGCGTGACCGGAAGCTGGAGCTGCTGCACCTCTTGCTCGCTGCTGGCGATCGCGCCGGCCGAGGCGTACATGCCGCCGTAGAGAAAGTACCCGGTCAGGAAGAGACCGATAAATAGGAAGAGCGTGTCGAGCCCGACCGGGAGCTGTCTGAGGAACTCGACGTCGGCCAGGACCTCTGCGCTGGCCGCGTACACCGTGATGATGCCGATCAGCCCCAGCCAGATGCCGACCTGTGTCAGGCCGACCGCGCCCACGCCCAGGATCTTCCCGAGCATCAGCTCCCAAGGACGGAGGCTCGAAAGGATGATCTCGACCATCTTGCTCGCCTTCTCCGAGACGGCAGCCCGGAGCATCATCGCGCCGTAGAGCAGGACGACCATATAGATGGCCAGACCGAGGATGTGCGCGGTCAGCTCGGTCTGGCCTTGCTCACGCGCGACGCCCCCCTCGGTCACTCTGTACGTCTCCAGCTTTACGGGCCGGGTGAGTCGGTCGGCCTGCTCGGGCTCCAGGCCCAGCGCTCGCGTCTGGAGCAAGCGCACAGCGGATGTCAGAGCCGGCTCCAGACTGGCCCTGACCAGCGTGCGTCCGACATCGCGGCCCCAATAGGCGACCCGTCCGCCCTCCAGCACGTCGCCGGAGATGTGGAGATAGCCGGCGATCTCTTCGGCCAGCGTCCGCTCGCGCAGCGCATCAAGCACGAACTCGGCGTCACCCGGGGGAGCGGGACGGTAACGCAGCCGCCCCTCGGTGAAGGGCTCCGTTTTCAGCAGCTCTTCGAGCACGGCGCCGCTCTCGTCCACCACGCTGACTTCGACGGGGCGTTCCACTTGCTGAACCGCGAGCAGCACCGGGATCGCCATGACGCCCACGAGCAGGACCGGCGCGAGGATCGTCGTCAGGATGAACCAACGGCTTCGCACGCGCGCCAGGTACTCGCGCCGCATGACGGCGAAGACTTTGAACCTAGCCACGGGCCCTCGCCACGAAGATCTCGTGAAGTGAGGGCTCGCTGACCTCGAAGCGATTCACGGTGGCACCGGCCCGCAGCGCAGCCTCGAGGAGTTGCTGCGGCTTGACGCCGCTGCGCAGCGAGACGGCCACGTGCGTTCCGCGATCCTCGACGCTCTCGATGATCGAACGGTCACTGAGCACGCCGTCGCCGCCCTCGATGGCCATGAGGATCTGCCGCCGGCCGGCCAGCCAGGCTTCGCGCTTTATCTCCGCCAGTGAGCCGTCCAGGACCTTGCGGGCGTCCTTGATCATCACAACGCGTTCGCACAGGCGCTCGGCCTGATCCATGTTGTGAGTCGAGAACAGCACCGTCGCGCCCCGGCTCCGCTGCTCCAGCACGATCTCCTTCAAGATGTCGACGTTCAGCGGATCGAGTCCGGCAAACGGCTCGTCCAGAATGAGCAGCTCCGGCTCGTGCAACACCGTTGCGATGAACTGAGCCTTCTGTTGCATACCTCGGGATAGCTCTTCGACCTTCTTGTCGCCCCACGCGCCGAGGTCGAGGCGCTCGAGCCAACCCGAGGCACGTTCTGCAGCGACGCGCCGTGGCGTGCCCTTGAGCTGCGCGAGAAAGACGAGCAGCTCCAGAACTTTCATCTTGGGATAAAGCCCACGATCCTCGGGAAGGTAGCCGATGAGATTGCGGGCGGCGGACGTCATCGGTCCGCCCAGCACCTCGACGCGGCCCCGGTCGGCGCCGATGATGTCGAGGATGATGCGAATCGTGGTGGTCTTGCCGGCGCCGTTCGGGCCCAGCAGTCCGGTGAGGCTCGCGAGCTGGATCTCGAGATCGAAGCGATCGACGGCCACTTTGCGGCCGTAGCTCTTGCAGATGTTCTCGAGCCGAATGGCGGGTTGTCGGCGCTCCATGCGAAGCGATCCTAGCGTCGGCGCGCGCCGACTGGCAAGGGTAATTCCTTTGCGATAGCTACCCTCGGCCACAGAGCGTGAGTAGCTTTCCACCGATGACTCCCACTCGGGCCGGCTTCAGGTTTGGCGTGAGCAGCGCGAGAACGGCGGGGGCTGGCCCAAACGCCCGGGAGTGAGCCGAATCAGAGGGAGGAGAATCGATGGCGGAAAAACGTAGAGGGTTGTGGCGCTGGTTGCTGCCGCGGCTCTTCATCTTCGCCGTGGGCGTAGGTGTGGGCTACTACGCGCGCGATCGGCAGACCGTGGAGTTGCGAGAGGCGTACGAGCAGGCGATCGACGAAATGGAGGAGCTGAAGCGCACCGGGCAGGAGGCGATCGATCGTAGTCGTCGCGCCGGTGAGGGTCTGGTAGGCGGAGCGAAGGCGGCGGCCGACAGCACGAAGGCGGCCGTCGAACAGATCACCGGCCAGAAAAAGAACTAGCTGTCACCCGAGGACGATTACGCCCAGCAGCACGGCGAGGATCGCCAACAGAACCCAGGTCAGCATCCGGCTCTCGCCTTTCTTCTTCTCGCGGCCGGGCATCAGGGTCGGTGCGTCGGGAACGGTGCTGCGGATCGGCGTGACCGAGTTCGAGCCTGCCAGCTCTTCGGCGGTGGCCGGTCGTCGAGAGAAGGTGAACTCATACTTGCCGATCTGAATCACGTCGCCCGGCTGCAGTCTGTGGGGGCGCGCAATCGGCTGTCCGTTCACTCGCGTCTGGGTACGGCCGTGATCGTGCAGCACAAGCTGTCCGTTGCTCGATGTGATCTCGGCTTGCAGCCGCGAGACCGAGTGATCCGGGATGAGCAGGTCGCAGCGCTTCTCTCGTCCGATCTTGAAGTCGTTACGGTTGACCACGTAAACGTCGTCGGTGTCGTGCCGGCGTAGGACGCCGATCAGCATTCGCTCGCTTGCCGGCGGCGCGGCCGGGGCGGCCGCCTCTGCCGGGGCTTCCGGCTCCGCGTTCGTCGCCGCAGTCAGCTGACTCGACTCCTGTCCGTTGCCGTCCCTGGGCGCGCCGACATCGTCGAGGAAGACCACGGTCGATCCCTGCAGCGAGAGCTTGTCACCGTGAAAGAGCGGGATCGGCTCTTTGCTCAGAGGCCTGCCGTTGATCTGAACGCTATCTCCGTCGCCGACCGCGTAGGCGAAGGCGCCCTGCAACTCGACGTTGATCCCCAACCGACATCCGGGCTGTAGCTCGGGTAGCCGAATGTCGGCTCCCATCTCCGGACCCAAAGAGTTCTCCCCGCTGCGCAGCGGATAAAGCCGCTGACCGTATTCTATGAACGGCATCGCCTGCTCTCCTGTATGTGGCGGCAAGATCGGGGAGGTGTGGTCGGGGCGCGTGACCTGTCGCCGGATCCGGGCGTGCACAACCGAGCGCCGGCATAACCTGAGATGCAAGGCGAGGGCCCGGGCGATGGGGGTGTCGGAAACCTTGCTGGACCGGGCTGAGCCGGCTCGCCCCGTGGACCGATAAGGGGTCCGGATCTTGCACAACGCAACGGTGGTTGCATTGGCCAAGACGGCAGTGGCAGCCGGGATTGACCGTTTGTAAAATGGCCGGCATCTTACGACTCAACTATCCCCCCGCCTGATTTCCCGGCTCTCCCGCGATCTTCGAGAACGCGTCGGGTTCTGTCACCCGGCGGCGCCGTGGTACGGGAGGTTGCTACCAGCAGGAGGCGGTCACTTTGACCGATCGCGGCTCGAAGACCGGGAACCGTGAAGTAGCGGTCAAGCGACCTGATACTTCTTGCCTATAAGAAGATACGAATTGCCGACGTCGATCGAGGGACGAGCGTGGCGGGCAGGGGGGGTGGCCGAACGGGTTAATCGGAGACTCTGACAGGTAGGCACATGGGCTTGGGCGATCGCGGTATGACGATCATCGAGTTGATCGTGGTCATGCTGATGTTTGCGGTGGTGGCCACGGTCGCGCTGCCACGAGCGGTGAAGTCGAGTCCGCGGCAGCAGGTCGATCTCGCCGCCCGGGCGCTAATGAGGGACCTGGAGCAGGTGCGCATGCGGGCCCTCTCAGCGAAGCGAGTGGTCCGGGTTCGCTTCGACGAGTCGAATGACTTCTATACCGCGTTCATGGACGTAACACCGGACCGGCAGGGGACGTTGGGGGAGACCGCCCAGGAGGTCGAGGAGAGCGGCCTGCTGATTCGCGGGTCGTCGGGCGGGTTGAAGGGTGTGGAGCTGCCGAAAGGTGTGAGGTTCGCAGTGGGGGCGGCGACGGTGGGGCCCGGCGGACTCGCGGTCGTCGATCCCGTTTCACTGACAAACGATCGGGTCGACTTCGACGGGCGTGGCATGGTCACCCCCGCCGGAGCCGGCGGCACCGTGCTCCTCACACATGACGATGACCCCACGGCGGTGGCGGCGGTGACCATATCGGGGGCCAGTGCGTTCCGGACGTGGCGATTGCAGGGCGGACAATGGATCCGGTAAAGCGGACGCGCAGGTACGGTCGCGACGAGCGGGGCTTCGGTCTCGTCTCGGTGCTGGTGGCCATGGTTCTGCTGGCTGTTGGCGTGGTGGCGCTCTCGACCTCGAGCGCGTTTCTGGTGTCGTTGCAAACGGATGCGTCGGCCCGTTCGATGGCGGCGGCGATCGGTGTCTCCTACATGGAGGACGTCAAACAGCGACCGCCCTGGACGCTCGCGTCGGAGAGTCCCACCACAGTCAACGAGCTGGGTGACGCCGACTCCACCGGCGTCTTCGTACGCACGCTCACGGTGGTCGACGATCCCAGCTCGCCGGAGGTCGCCCGCGCGACGGTCGACGTGAAATATCCGGCGGGCCTGGGACGCACGCGGTCCATCTCGCTGGTCACGCTGATCTACAAAGGTAACAAGTAGTGCTCGCGCGGAAACTTGCTCCCGGAACGATCGGACGGCGGCTCGTGGGCGGGCCGGCGCGCCGGGGCTTCACGTTCGTCGAGTTGTTGGTGGCGCTGACCCTGGGGGTGGTGATCGTCAGCGCGGCGATCGGATACCTGCT
>CAYGAJ010000104.1:0-8555 GCA_964347815.1 uncultured Gemmatimonadota bacterium
GCCAAGGCGGGGGCCCCCAAAAGAATAGCGCGGAGGATGCCCTCCGCGCTACCCTTTTCAGTGTCCCGGTCAAAGCGCCGGGTTACCTTACTGACACTCGACCACGCCTTCGTTGCTCGCCGTGGTCGGGCTCTGACCCGTGCCGTAGTACAGCTCACAGGCGGTACCGGTGCCCGTGTGGGTCGCGCTCGCCGTCCAGCCAGTGCCGCCGGCGTTGCTGATGGCGACGGTCACGCCCTGGCTCGAGTTGAAGTCCAGGTTACCGATCGTGGCCGTGTAGGTGAGAAAGTCCGCGAAGTAGGCTTCCTCAGCCGCCGCCATGTTCCGAAGGTCGGACTTCATGGCCGAGACGTAAGCCTTCTCCTTGGTGTTGGCGAACTTCGGAATCGCGATCGCGGCCAGAATGCCGATGATCACGACCACGATCAGAAGCTCGATCAGCGTGAAACCCTTCCGGTTCATCCTACCTCCTCCTTGTTGCTTCTTCTCTCAGGCGTTCGAACCCGACATACATCCGACCCCCGTATGTGGCAAGCTTGGGGCCAAAACACGCTTCATGGATCGTATGTCTATATTCCGCAATCACTTAGAGTGGCCGTGAGGCCCCGGGTCGACCCTCCCAGAACCCGCGAAACGCCGCAAACTGCAAGGCCGTTCGCAGGGCGCCACCCGCTGACGCCGTGACGCCGCCAGCACTGGCGAGCGAGACCACAAGTCGTTGCCGTTGCTTACCTTACCCCTCCCAAGGCCTGGGCGAGCGAGTCGGCCAGCCCCAGATCGACGCCGGGGGCCCGCACGGCGTTATCCAGGGCCGCCAGTGCGCCGGCCGTATCACCGGCCGCGGCGCGCAGCTCGGCTAGCTCGAACCAGTCCTGCCAGCGGGATGCATCGGCGCGCAGTTGCAAGAAAGTGTCTTGCGCAGCCGCGGCCCGCGCCGGGTCACCCAGCGCGGCCAGCGCATCGGCCCGGAGCGAATAGAGCACCGGATGTCGGCCCACACGCTCGATGCCGTGGCTTGTGGCGGCCAGCGCACCGGAGGCGTCGCCGCGACGCAGGCGGATGACGGCGAGCAGGCTGTGATTGTCTGGGTAGTCGGGGGCGAGGGCCACCGCCCCCGCCGCCACGCGCTCCGCTTCCACCAGCTCATCGTGGCGATTGAGCCGGACGGCGAATTCCGCCAGATAGGCAGCGTGATAGGGCCAGATCCGCAACGACTGACGGTACAGCCCGCGCGCCGCCTCCCAGTTGCCCTCCCGGGCCTGCTGGTCACCGAGCCACCAGAGAAGCCGTGACGACTCGGGGTGGTGCTCCGCCAGATTCTCGAACACCGTCTCGGTGCTCGCCCACACCGGGTTGCGCCGCACGGTCACGACGGAGAACCCCACGACCCAGAGGGCGAGGGCCACACCGACCCAGGGCCGGGTCGGCGCGCGCGCCCGGGCCAGCGCCAACGCCGCCACCACGGCGACGGCGAACGACGGCAGGTAAAACGTGCGCTCGGCCAGGACGATCTCGGCGACGAACAGCAGGTTCGAGACCGGCAACAGGGCCAGGGCGGCCCAACCGACGGCCAGCGCCAGCTCGGGCGCACGCCTGAAGACGGCGATCACCAAAACCAGGCTCCCACCCACCAGCAGAAAGCCGAGCGCCCCCAGTCCAGTCAGACCGGTCACCGGCAGAATCACCGCCGGCGAGTAGTCAGCGGACAGCTGGGTGGGAAAGAGCATGAGCTCGAAGTAGCGGGGCCAGACCCGAGCCATGGTGAACAGGCGTGTCGGGAAGCTGGCGTCCGGTGTGAACGCCCGATCGGGCACGCTCTGAAGCGCGGCGCCGAGCACGAACGCACGCAAGACCAGACAGGCGAGCAGCACCACGGCCAGCACTGCCATGAGGGGTATTCGACTGCGTACGTATTCCCGCCAACCGGCCGTGCGGCCGCGCACGCCGGCCCGGAGATCGGTGAGCAGCAACAGTCCCGGCAAGATGACCCCGACCTCCTTGGAGAGGATCGCCAGGGCGTAGAGCACGGCGATCAGCCCGATGGCTGCCGGGCTGAGACCTCCGCGCCGGGTCGCGGACACATAGCGCAGACAGGCGAGGAGGACGAAAAGAACGGCGAGAAGCTCGGCCCGTCCGACGACGTTGGCCACCGCCTCGGTATGGACCGGGTGTACGGCGAACACCGCCCCGCCCGCCGCGGCGGCCCACCAGGGGAACCAGCGGAGCAACAGCAGCGCCAGCACAGCCGAGACGACGGCGTGGAGAATCAGGTTCGTCAGGTGAAAGCCGAAGGAACGTCCGCTCCAGATCTCCCAATCGAGCGCGAACGAGAATAGCGTGACAGGCCGGTAAAGCCCGCTCTGGAACCGGCCGGGCCAATACTCGGCCGTCAACAGCTCCGGCAGGTTTCCGAGACCGTGCACCAGGTCACGGGTCTCGATGATCCACACGTCGTCGTAGGCGAACCCGTTCGCCAGAGAGTTCGCGTACACCAGGACCGCCAGCAGCGCCACACCCGCGGCCACCGTCAGCTCGAGCCTGCGGCCGTCCAGTCTCAACGTTCCTCCTGACGGTTCTCCGTCGTCTTTGCTGCCTCGTCGTGCGGTGGGTTCAGGTCACCGCCCAAAGCCGCAAGGTTCGTCGCGAAGATGAATGCGCCCCGTCCGGTAACGAAGGTGAGCCGTAGCGCCTCGGGATACCGTTCGATCAGCGCGTCGACGGGAGCCGCAGCCAGGGGCACGTTCCTTCGCACGGCGAGGAAATCAACGCCCGTCGTTTTTAGCAAGCGCGCCAACGGCTCGACCGGCGGAGGTTCCCGACGATACCAGAGGTGAACCGGCTCGTAGTTGTTAGGGACGGTGCGACGCCCCGTGTAGAGCGCGATCATGGGGTCGAATTCATAGGCGATCACCGCGGTGCTGTCCGTGTGGTTCAGTACCCATTCAATGACCTCGATCCCCGACGCCGACTTGTCGAATTCCGCTCCGTCCCACACCCGCCGCACGACGGCCCGCGCCTCGACGTAACCCAGGTTGACGGCCAGGACCGCAGCGAGTAAGGCCAGCATCCCGGCGGACCGCGCCGGACCGCCGGCACGCCCATCACCCCGCCTCATCGCTTCGGCGACCCGCCCGAAGAACGGTGCGACGCTGGCGACCGAGAGCGCGAGCAAGAGGGGGAACAGGATGAACAGGAAGCGAAATGGAGGGAACGACCAGACAGCGATCAGGCCCAGGTAGAACCATGGGTAGACGGCCGTGGCCGGGGCGGTTGAAGAGATTCGCCTCGCACCCAGCAGCGCGGCGCCCAACAGCGCCGCACCGAGCAGCGACTCGATCACGCCTCCCGCTTGCGGCACGAGCTTACCCCCCAGCGTTTGGAGGATGGCACCGACGTTGGTCGACAAGATCTGAAACGCCGCGCCCGGAGATCCGGCCAAGTTCGACAGGTAAAGCTGGGTGTACGATCCGTAGCGCGGGACCAGCGCCTCGGGCACCCGACCTGCGTTGACCGCCGTGAACAAGAGCCAGGGAACGATGAGCACGCTGCTCCCCGCGGCGGCGATCAAGGCGCTGCGTCGACCTCCGCGGCGCCACGCCCCGACCAGCACCGCTGCCACCGCCGCGACGCCCACCATCCGCGTGAGCATGACGAGGCCGGCGAATGTGCCGATCATCGCCCAGCGCCGCGACGTCGCGTGCGATGGAGTTGCATCCGCCGCCCAGAGAGCCGAAAACAGCAGCAACAGATACAGCGGTTCGGAGAGCAGGCCCGCCGTGACGAGCATCATCGATCCGGAGACGAAGCCCAGCAGGGTGACCGGCGCCGCGAGATACAGCGGCAGGATCCGGCGGTCGGCGAGCAGCATGAGACACAGAGCGGCGGCGATGCCGATGTAGACACCGTTGGCCAGCTTCATGGCCGTTAGAGCCGTCTCCCGGCCGGCCGTCAGGGCCCAGAACGGCACCAGACTCACGGGGTACACCGGCGGATATTTGATGGCGGGCAACTCGACGGGTGTAGAGGTCAGCCGGTAGCCATCCCCCTCCGCCAACGCTTTCGCCAGCAGAGCGTAGATGCCGTCGTCGTAGTTGACGCCGACCAGCGCCGAGTTCTGCGCCCACATGCCGATGGCCCCGACGCAGACGCCCACCGCGGCAGCTACGATCCAGCGCACCGTTCCTTCCGACAGGTTTCTCATCTAGCCGTGAGTCTCGCCGTGCCGAGACATCCCAGAATGCGCCCGCATTATCGCCCCGCCCGTGGCAAAGGTGGCTCTTGCTCGCTGCCACGCTCACCCGTGCCGGCGGCCTCGCGGTCCAGACGACGCAGCACCGGCAGCGCCGTCCGCGCGGGTGAGAGGGGAGCGTAGAGGTAAGACGCGCGGCCCGGGTATCGGGCCAGAAGCCGCTCATTCCGCTCCGGCTCGAAGGCTCGCGCAAAGACCGCTCCGTGTCGCAGCCAGGGATCGTTGCGCCAGATCAGCGGTCCGTAGACCGTGAAGCCGGTCTGATCCCGAAGCACTTGTGGGTGGCAGACGGCGGGGAACGTCCGGCTTGTGTCCACTCGGACGCTCGCATCCGGCAGCAGACCTTTGGTCACCGGGAGATTCGAATCTCTCAGCTGCGCGAATTGCGCCCGCAGCCGCTGCCGCACCGTCGCAGAGTCCACCCCCTCGGCCAGCAGGGAATCGGCTTCATCGAGGGTGACCTGTATCCGGCAACCGTCGATGACGCGAAAGCTTCGCTCTGCCTCGGACGCCGAGACGCCCCACCCCCACATTCGAGCCACCAGACGGCTGCCCCACCCGACCTTCACGAACACGACCGCCTCGCGGACACCCAGGCTGTCGAGCTGTGCCTCCGGGTGCAGCTTCATCTCCGGCTCCGTCCCCGAAACGATTCCCGCCGCGTCGGGCAAGCTGATGGTCAGTGCGTAGATGAATCCCGCCGCCAGGATCAGTCGGTAGGCCGGGCGCCAGCGCCGCAGCCTGCGGTCGACTTCGCCGATCCCGATGACGGTGAGCAGGACGAGCGGCACGAGCGAGGCGTAGAGGAATCGGGGACCGAGGTAGTTGTCTCGGTGCCAGTAAAAGAAGTACGCGGCCGGAGCGGCCAGCATCAGACTCGCGAGCAGCGGCACGATCCCCCGCGAACGTCGGCCGAGACCGACCAGAACCAGTGCGAGCAACACGAAGGCGAGCGAAGGAAACGGCCACTTGAACAGAAAGACATTCAGCCTCGCGAAGTCGAGCGCCGTGTTGGCGAACGATACGACCGGCGTGAACGCCTCGCCCCAAGGATCGGTGTGAAAGCCCAGGCCGTGGCCCGGCCCCCAAAGAAGGGTGTAGCCGAAGCGCAGAGGATGGCCCGTGGTGCGCGTATTGTAGACCAGCAGCGGAACGAGGCTGGCCAGACAGGCCGCACCCGCCAGCGCCGCACGCCGCCAGCCGCGCCGCGCCCACAGCCAAACGCCCAGCGCCAGGGCCCAGGCCGCCGACTCCAGCGGACGTACCGTGGCCGCTAGCCCCAGCGACGCGCCGGTCAGCAGCGGCCAGACCGCGCGAGCCTCGCTCTCCTCCGCACGCAGCGCCGCGTACAGTGCCGCCGACAGAAAGAAGACCGTGCTCACATGGTTCATGTAGCTGGCGCTCATCAGCAGCGCGAACGGCGAGACGAGGAACAACAGGGCCGCCAGTCGTCCGCTCTCTTCACCGAGCAGCCGGCGTCCGCTGCCGTAGGTCAGCGCCAGAGTGGCGGCGGCGAGGATCGGGTTCACGATCCAGGGCGCACCCACCAAAAGCCCGACGGCGAGCAGCGCCGGGTGACCGGGCGGGTACTGCGAGAACCAGCGCCCTTCGTGTAGCACCACGTGGCTCGCGCCGAAGAACTCCAGGTCGGTCGGCGCCGGGGCCGTGAGAGCGCCTGCCGCGAAGATGCGTGCTTGAAAGAGCTGGGCGATCGTGTCGACGAGATGGGGGTTGTGTGCGAAGAGCACCTTCGAGAGGAGCCCGCAGATGAGCGCGGAAGCGGCGACTAGCGTCGCCACGAAAACGCGGTCCGAGATCCGTGACACTCCTTCGCGCGCCCGCTCGAAGAAGGCGTCGATCCGGTGGCCGTATCGCGTCGAGACCAGCACAGCGATCGGAACGCCGACGGCCAGCCAAACGCCCCAGCCACCCATCGTCGCGAGCAGGGCTCGGACCTCGCCCGGGCGGCCGGTGCCCAACCAGAGCGCCCAGGGCAGAAAGGCCAGCAGCGCGATCAGGGCGGCCAACGCGGGCAGCGCGAGGACACGCATCAGCCACACCTCCCCGATCTAACGGCCACGGGGATTGAAAAGAGCGCTGAGATGCCTAACTTCCGTCTCCAACCCTCCCCGTCCACAGCCTGGCTCCTCCTCGGAAACGGACATCGTGCACGATCGCTCGGCCCACGACAGCGGCGACGACCCCCGGCGGACTCCCGAACCCGGTCGGGTACGCGCTCCCTCGGCAGGGGACCCACGCGCGGCCGGGCATGCCGACCCCGTCGCCGGTGGCCGTCACCGATCACCAGTTCTCCTGGCGGTTTTGGCCACGCTCCTGATCGGAGGCGCGGCGGCGGCGCACATCGTCCTTCGGTCCCAGCCCGACACCTACGCAGGTCCGCTGCTCGTCGCCGATCACATCTTTGATCTGGCGCTGGCCGTGGCGCTGCTGATCGTCTGCGCGGGCGTCGGCCGACTCGTCCTGCGACGCATCGGGGCCGAGTTCGAACGGCCGCCGGAGGAGCTGGTCTTTGCTGCGGCTCTGGGCTCGGCCGTCATCGCGGCGCTCATCCTGGTCTTCGGACTCCTGGGCGCGCTTCAGACTCCGACTCTCGTCTTCTTCCTTTTGGCCTGCGCCACCGTGGCGTGGCGCGACGTCGCGCGTATCCCCCGACTCACCGCGAGGTGCCTCCGCTTCGTATGGGAGCGCGCCGGCCACCCGGCCTTCGGTGTCGCGTGTCTTCTCGTCCTGGCCGCCGTCAGCGTGATCCTCTTGATCCAGGCGTTCGCTCCGCCGTCGGACTGGGACAGCCTCATGTACCACCTGGAGGTGCCCCGCCAGTTCCTCGCCGCCGACCGCATCCTCCTGCTCGAGGACAACATCCACGTCGCATTCGTGGGGCTCACCCACATGCTCTATCTGCCGCTGCTCGCCCTCGGGAGTCCGGCGGGCCCGGCTGTCCTCAGCTCCCTGTACGCGCTGCTGCTGGGAATCGCCGTCTTCGCTCTCGCCGAGCGCTTCTTCGACGGCGTGACGGCCAGCCTGAGTCTGATGACGCTGTGGGCGGCCACGAGCGTTCTGCTCGTCGCGATCACGCCACGCATCGATGTCACGCTGGCCCTCTACATCTTCCTGGCTCAGTACAGCCTGTTGCTCGCGTTTTCGAAACGCGCGCAGCGTGCCCCCTTCTACCTCGCGGCGCTGTTTCTCGGCTGCGCGATCGGCATCAAGTTCGTGGCGCTCGCCTACGCCGTCGCTCTGGCTCCACTGGTTCTCTGGATCGCCTGGGACCGCGAGCGACCGCCGGCCACCGCGCTGACGAAGCTCGGGCTCTTTGCCCTTGTCGGACTCGCGGCCGTGATGCCGTGGATCGGCAAGAACTGGATCCTTCTCGACGCACCCTTCTACCCCTACCTCAGCGAGCGCGTGCTCGAGCCGTGGCTCGCCGGCATCTACGGAGCCGCCGGCATCCCCGACGCCGTCGACCCGGCGGTCTTCTCGGCGATCTCGAAGGCGCGGATGCCGTTCAACCTCGCCGATCTGTTCTTCGCACCCGGGCGGCTCACCGTCGAACAGGAAGGCGTGCATTACCACATGAACATGTTGATGTTGCTGGCGCCGTTCGCGCTGCTGTTCCTGCGCAACCGGTTTCTCCAGTGGCTGATCGCGCCGACCATCATTTACCTGCTGCTGATCCTGATACCGTTCCCGGAGACAAACCTCCGGTACCTGATTCCCATCTTTCCGCCGCTCACGATCGTCTCGGCCTTCGTGACGACACGGGTATCGCAACGATTCCTGTCGGTGGGTACTTCCAACTTGCTCCTCATATTGCTGGCCGTGTTGACGCTCTATCCGTCGGCGAAGACCATGCATATCTGGCTACGCAGAAGCGACGTCCTGGGATACCTGGGCGGCTGGACGTCCCGAGCGACCTACATGCAAACCGGCTTTTTCTTCTATAGCCAGATGACCGAGGCGGCGAACCAGGTCGTGCCCGACGACGGCAAGGTGCTGCTGCTGTTCGAGGCGCGCGGTTACTACTTCGAGCCCCCTGTTATCCAAGACAACCTGCTCACCAACTGGGCGCTCCTCGCACCGTACACGAGCCTTCACGATGACTGCCTGGCGTCCAGCGAAATCAGCCACTTCCTGGTGAGTGACGCCGCCGTGCGCTACTACGCGCGCCGCGGCATGGATCCGCGTCTGCTCAGACTCGACGATCTGGGCGCATTCGCCGCCCGCTGCCTGTCCGTTGTGCATCGAGGGCGCGGCTTCACGATTCTGAAGGTGAATCCGAGCGGCC
>CAYGAJ010000105.1:0-8352 GCA_964347815.1 uncultured Gemmatimonadota bacterium
GTGTCGTAGATTCGGCGAAGTTCGGCGACCGGCGTCGGGTGCTCGCAGACGTTGATGTTCACGGTGATGCCGTCCGGACGCCGTGAGCGGCCCGGGCGCGGGTCGGCGACAATCACCGCCGCCGACTGCGCCCTGCCCTTCCGTGAGTCGCCACCGGCGCTCTGGCCCGCCATCAACGCCTCGATCAGCCGATCGGCCAGATGGCGCGCGTCGCCTTCGCTGCTCTCGAACGCCGCGGCGACGGCGTCCAGCACCTCTGGGCCGGTCAGGATGTTGCCCTGCGTCACGTAGTTCAGACCGGACCGGTGCCCGGCCCAGGTCAGCGCCGCGTCGCCGGTGTGCGCCGCGCTCGAGCCGTCGAGACCGATGACACCGACCTGGCGGCGCGCCGCCTGCGAGTCCGCCGCCACGGCCCGGCTCAGCGCCTCCTCCGCGCCGACGCCCTGGGCCAGCATCTCCAGCAGCTCGGGCCCGTACTCGACCCGGGTCCACGACTGGGTCGCCACCGCGCCGACACCCGCCCGCACCCAGGGGACGCCGTTCCCCACGCAGGGCACCCGCGTGGTCACCGCCACACCCGACTCGCCGGTCGCCGGGTCGATCGCCGCGATTGAGAAGGTATGGAAGTGAAGATCGGGCGCCCAGGCGGTGGGCTCCTGCCCTCCGGCGGCGCCCGGTAGAGTCATGGCTCCGACGAACAAGACGGTGGCGACGGCGAGTTTGCTCGACATGAGAACAGCTCCGGCGCTGAGAGGGGGAAGGCTGGACAGGTGACGCAATCTACCGTCCAGCGGCTCAACTCTCCAGTCCGAGCGGATCGCCGGATCGCCAACGTCAGGGTGCCGCCCCCTCCCCCGGCCCGCCTCTCGCCCCGCCCGTGCCCGCGGCCAATCCCCGCCGCGGGGGCAAATTCGCGGCGCCAGGTCGCCCAAGACGTCGGCCCCCGAGCGATTGCGCCGCAAGTGGCTATCTTCTATCTTTTTAGCCCGGTCGAAGCGGCCGGGCTGAGCCCCCTCCGAGCCCCATTCCCCCCTGTTCGAGCACGCCGCGGAAACGCGCGGCTACGGTCATCCGTTCGGCGCCTCACTGCGCCGTGAGCCTGCGACCCGAAAGTCCGGCCGCGAGAAGGGACACGAATGGCCCACGGTGACTTCATAGAACTCCTCGAGCACGTGGGGAAGGATCCGTCGCGCCTCATCTTCGAGGATGAGCTGACCGGCATCCACAATCGGCGCTTCGTCCTCAGCTATCTCGAGCACAAAGTGCATTGGGACGCCGGAGAGGACTTCCCACTGTCGCTGCTGGTCATCGACCTCGACTCGTTCAAGCAGATCAATGACACCTACGGCCACGACACCGGCGATCAGGCGCTGACCTGGTTCGCGGGCCTTCTCAAAGAGGTCGTACAGGATCAAGGGCTGCCCATACGCTACGGCGGCGATGAGTTCATACTGCTGCTTCCGAAGCTGGGCGGACGCGACGCCCGCGAGATGGCCGACCGGCTGCTCCAACGAACCCGCGACCGGCCGTTCCGTCTCCGCGACGCCGACGTCAGCGTCCCCATCAGCCTGAGCATCGGGTTCGCGACGGCCCCCGACGACGCAGCCAGCGGGCGCGAACTCTTGCAGGCTGCCGACACCGCCCTCTTCCACGCCAAGCGGTCGGGCCGCGATCAGGTCGCTGGGGCCGCGGAAGTCGACCCGGAAAAGGTCTTTCCCAAGACGGCGCTGTATCGGCTGAAGGCGACCGGCATCGCTGGACGCGACGATGAGTTGGCGATCGTGTCCGAGGCGCTGGCCGCCGCAAGCCGTGGCCAGAGCCAGTTCATCATCCTCGAAGCCGCGCCGGGGATGGGTAAGTCGACCTTTCTCGACACGGTGCGGCGCAACCTCAGCGGCGACGACACGTTCTGCGTGTTGAAAGAGGCCGGCGACCCACGGGAGGCTTATCGCCCATACTACCTGGCTGGCCGAATCCTGTTGGGGCTGTTGAACCAGCGGGAGGACAAAGGCTCGGAACTGCTCGACGAGCTTTCGGATGACGACGTCGAGCACCTGACCCACGTACTCCCCCAGCTCGGAAAACCCGGCGCCAAAGACCCGGGCAGCGACGGAGCGGCGCGCAGGCAATCGATCTTCGCCACGCTCGCCAATCTGCTTCCCCGGGTGGCGGACTTCCGGCCGCTCGTGCTGATCATCGACGATTTGCAGTTCGCCGACGAGGCGACGTTGTTGCTTCTGCGAGTGCTGACCCAGACGCAGAAGCTCACGCTTTTTGTCTGCGGCTCCTCGCTCGAATTTCTGAAGTTGAGCGGCGAAGAAGAGGCGTCGCCGCTCGAGCGCTTCTACTCGGTGCACCACAAAGAGCTCGGGATCCGGCGTGTGAAGCTGCGGCCGCTGAACGAAGACGATATCGCCGAGTACTTGAAGGGCGTGTTCCCCAGCCTGCGCACACCGAACCGGTTCGAGGCCGCGCTGGCGCGGATCACACAAGGCAACCCGCTATTCCTGGGCGAGATCATCCGAAAGCTGGTCACCGACGGCAAAGTCCGCCTGGTGGACCGGGAGTGGGTGATCGACCCCCTCGAGTCGAGATACCTTCCGCGATCTCTGGAAGAGATCGTCATGCAGAAGATTGCAGACCTGGACGAAGAGAGCCGCGAGCTGCTCGAGCGCGCCTCGACGCTGGGCGAGAACACCGCCCTGAGCGTGCTCGCGGGCAGTTCAGAGCTGGACGAGAACCGGGTGCTCGAGTTTCTCGATCGGGCCGAAGCGCTGGGCCTGATCAGCCTGGACTTCCAGATCAACGACGAGATCATGCGCTTCTTGGGGAAGCGCGTGCTCGAGATCACTTACGGCGCCATCGACAAAGATCGACGGAGGGGGTTGCACGAGAAGGTCGGAGAGTACCAGGAGAACCTGTACCGCCAGCGGCTCTTGCCCTCCGCCTCGCTGCTCGCCTACCACTTCAAGCGCTCGGCCAATCAAGAGAAAGCCCAGCGCTATGAGCAGATTCAGATCGCGTTCAACCAGACCGTCTTCAGCCCGGAAGAAGCGGCGATCTACGCGGGCGAGTTTCTCGAAGAGGAGGTCGAGACCGAAAAGCGGCTGGAGCCCGAGAGCATACCGCGCGTTCCCAACGTCTTGCGCGCTCTGACGTCTACCGTGCGGAGCATTCAGCTCTACCCGCTCGAGAGCAGCCGCATCGCCCAATCGCTCGATGACGTCCGCGCCGCGGTTGAGGAGATACTGCAGAAGAACGAACACCTCCACCTCGCGCAGGCTCAGCGCGTACTGCTGGCAAACGGCCAGCGTCTGGATGTCTCGCGCTACAGCATCCTGGCGGACGCCTTTCGCAGTCTGCTGACCGAGTCGGAGCTACAGGGGGTCGTCTTCCATCGGGGCCTCTCCGCCGAAGAGCTTCGAGCGCTCTTACTCACGCTGGGACAGCTGAAGCCGGAGACGGTCGACCAGGGGTTTTGGCGGAACTTCGCGGTCGAGAACGCGCTCGAGCACATCGAGCTTCGCCAGGTTCGCTATTCGCGCCTTCGACGAAAGAAAGGGCGTGCGGCCGTGCGTCAGCCGCTGGGTGAGGATACCGAGCTGGGGCCGGGCGAGCTGGTCCACATCCCGAAGATCTTGCGCGCGCTGCTGGGTGCCGTGCAGAACGCGAAACTCTACCCGCTGGACAGTCAGCCCGTTGCGCGCTCGCTCGAGGCCTTGCACACGGCTTTGGAAGGTGTGCTCTCACGGCGGACGACGGTTACGCTGGCGGGAGCCGGAAAGCTCCTGCTGGTGAACGGCGCGCGGGTCGATACCACCGGCTATGCGCCGCTCGCCGGCAACGTGATCGAGTTCATGGATTACGTCGGGCTGAACAGCATCACGTTCAGCTCGGGCGTTTCGGCAACCGAGCTGGAAGGCTTCGTCGCTGCCCTGCGCAAGCCGCCGACTGCAGGGACCGACCGCAAATTCTGGGATGATATCGCCCGCGAGCACGGGCTCTCGCACATCGGATTCAACCAGCGCCAATACGCCGTCGGCGTCGTGCAAACGCTCATCGCACCCGTCGAGGCCGCCGCCGAGGAAGAGGGGCCTCCCGAGGTGACGGCGCTGGGGCAGGCGGCGCAGGTGTTCGAGGAACACGTCGATACGCTGCGCGACGCCCTGCCGCGATTCGGCAAGGAACTGCTGGTCAAAGGCGAGCAGAAGATTCTTCAACAGCTTCTGCGCAAACTGTTCGCCGATCTGCCACAGCAGGATGCGAAAAGCCGCGAGAAGGCGATCCTCGCCTGCCACGCCACGTTTGAGGGGCTCATCCTCGGGCTGCAACACAAGTTCACAGAGCTGGCCGCGCCCAATCTGCTCGTCGTGCTCGAGAGCGAGTCCGAACCGCGCGTGCTACAGGAGCTGGCGGACACCCTCTACAGCATGGCCGCCAGCGCCGTTCATTTCGCCGACTATAACCTGGCGACCGAGATCTTGATGAAGACCAAGGTTCGCAAAGAGCAGCTCGAGTCCGCAGCGGGCCGCCAGGAAAGAGAATTGGCCAAGCTGCTCGACCGCCGGCTGGGCGGCACCGCGCAGCACTTGCTGGTCGACGACTTGCGGTCGGGACAGCCCTACCGGCAAGAGCGGTCGGCCCAGGTGATCGGCAACCTCGGGCGGTCCGGCATACCGCTGCTGATCGATGTCATCAAGCAAGAGCGAGACTTTCGAGTCCGGCAGCTGGCGGCGAGCCTACTCGCAGAGATGGGCCCGAGCGCGGCGAGCGAGATCAAGAGAGCGGTAGTCACCGAGGTCACGGTCGAGCAGCGTTTCCGCCTGCTCGAGGTCATCGACACGGTGACCCGGGACTTGCGTGATGAGCTGGCTTACAGCTTCGGCGACAGCAGCGCCAAAATCCGCCGTGCCGCCTTTCGGCTGTTCGAGCGCCTACACGACGACGGTCTGGCCGAGATCATCGTGCCGTTGGCTCGCGACCCCGATTCGTCCGTCGCCAAAGGAGCGATCCGCAGCCTCGCGCACCTGCGGTCGCCGGCTGCGGTCGATGCGCTGGTTTCGATCCTCGATCAGGCTAAAGACGAGCGCGTCGCGATCGCGTGCTGCCAGGCGCTGGGCGAGCTGGCCCACGCCAACGCCATCGACGCGCTGGCCCGCGTGCTGGCGAGCAAGAAGCTCCCGCTCATGCGTTGGCGCTGGAATCAGCAGGTTCGCGCAACCGCCGCCATCGCCCTCCGGCACATAGCTCACCCGAAAGCGACGGAAGTCCTGGCGCGTTACATCGACGACGGCGACACCACCGTCCGACAGCTCGCCGGTGCAGCGAGCGCCGCCAAGTCCCAATAGCCCGACCTACTTGCGAGCGACGATCACGAGACGCTCGGCGTTCTGGTCGTACGGCGCGCCCTGAAAGTCGCCGTAGGCGTCCACCCTCTTGAATCCGCAACCCAACATCAGTGACAACAGCTCGGCCGCCGAGAACAGTCGGTGCGAGATCTTGAACTCCTTGCGCACCCCGTCGCGCACAACGACCCAGCGGTTCTCAATCCAGGACCAGTCATCCCGCAGCGTCCGCTCGTAAAGCCAAAGCTCTCCCTCATGCTCACGCCAGTCGCGCGTCCTGAAGATCCGCGCCAGTATCTCCTTGCCCATGGTGTCGAGCACGAAGGCGCCGCCAGCTTCCAGAACTCGAAACACGTTCTCGACGACCCGGCGATCATCGGCGGGATCCTGAAAGTACCCGAACGAGGTGTACAGGTTGAGCGCACAATCGAATTTCCCGACTCGGCGGAAATCCCGCATGTCCTGCTGGATGAGCTCGACCGCCAAGCCGGCTTCCTGCGCCCGCCGTCGCGCCTCGCCAAGCAAGTATTCGGAGAGATCGACGCCGGTTACGCGAAAGCCACGCCGCGCCAGCTCGAGGGCGTGACGTCCTGGGCCACACCCGAGATCGAGCACACGGGCTGGCGGAGCGATGCCGGCCAACTCGATCACGCCCTCGACGTCACCCGGGGCGGCCTGCCAGAGCCGTTCGCCGAACATCGAGGGCGCGCTCGTTCGCCAGAACTCCTCGTCCTCGAACCACTCCGGCATGTCTGCTCCTAGCGTGTGACGTCCGAGAGCACGCGATCGATCAAGCCGCTCGGAAGAACGCCGCCGGCCTCGAGCGCCGCACGCTGGCGCCGCATGGCGTCATCTCCAAACCTTCTCGAGGAACTCTTGCACCTCACGCACGCCGCCCTGCAGAATCAGATAACCGTCGTGCGGCTCGCGCTCGGTCATCTCGCCGGCGATGGGCGTGGTCATCAGCCTACGACACGCCTCGGGGTCGTCGGGATGGACGCCGAGGGCCCAGCCGAGCTTGATGTAGGCGACTTCGGGCAGCATGTTCGCGAGCGGTATCACACCCAGGCCGAGGATCTCGCGGCCGGTCTCGTAGACGTGCATCTGCACGAAGCCCCACAGCGTCTGCAACGTCATGTACACCTGCACTCCGGCGGCGCGCGCGTACTCGAGCGCGGGGTAGATCTTTCGGTTGACGTGGCCCAGGCCGGTGCCGGCGATGACGATCCCTTTGTAGCCACAATCGACCAGCGCCTCGACGACATCCGGGTGCATGCCGGGATAGTAGTAGGTCAGGGTCACACGCTCTTCGAACGCCGCCTGTATCACCACATCACGGTCGGCGCGCCGCGACTCATACTCGGTCTTCAACGGCGTGATCTTACCCTTCTCGACCATGGCGAGCGGGATGTCCCCGAGGGTGCGGAAGGTGCTGCGATACGAGCTGTGCATCTTGCGCACGCGCGTCCCACGGTGCAGCAGGTTGTACTGATCGGACGTCGGCCCAAACATGCAAACCATCACCTCGGCGATCGGGCCGTGGGCCGCGGTCCACGCCGCGCTGATCAGGTTGAGCGCAGCGTCCGAGGACGGCCGATCCGACGAGCGCTGGCTGCCGACCATCACGATGGGCACCGGCGGCCGTTGCACCATGAAGCTGAGCGCCGCGGCGGTGTGGTGCATCGTGTCGGTCCCGTGCCCGATGACCACGCCGTCGTAGCCCTCTCGGATCGCATCGCCCACACGCTCGGCGAGGATCAGGTACTGCTCGGGACCCATGTTCTCCGAGAAGACCCCGAACAGCTTCTCGGTCTCGAGGTTGCAGATATCGGCAAGCTCCGGCACCGATCCGTACAGCTCGCCGGGACTGAAGGCGGGGATCACGGCGCCGGTGCGGTAGTCGAGACGTGAGGCGATGGTGCCTCCAGTGCCGTAAAGCTTGACCCGCGGCTTGGCAGGATCGATCGGGAACTCTTTCTCGGGGATCTTGTAGTGAGCTTCCCGGTAACCCGTCTTCTCGATCGCCTGCACCGTGTCGTAGCGGATGCCGATGTTGTATCCGCTCTCAAGCTTCAGGACCAGGTGGTCTTTATCGCTCGTCTCCGAGCGCGGCAGCAGCAGTCCCGCGAACTCCCCACGCGTCGTGCGCACGCGCACCTCGCTCCACACGGTCACATCGAAGCGTTTCATCAACGCGAGACAGGCGTCGCGATAACCTTTATAGCGGTCGTCCGGCGCGCTCATCCTTCCACCTTCGTCGTCGTGGTCTCCAGCGCCTCGACCAGACGCCCTTTCACGGTCTGCCCGTCGAGCCGGCCGACAAAGCGGCGCATCAGCTCGCCCATCGCCCAGCGCACGACGACCTCCCGTGGCCTGCCCGGCGGGGCGCGGTCCAGCACCTCGACCATCGCTTTCTCCAGTTCGTCGTCATCGGCCGGCACGGGCCGGAACGTCGCAAGCACCTTGTCCGGCGGCGCGTCCCGGTCCTCGATCAGCTCGTCGAGCGCCACCTCGAACGCTTCGGGGCGGATGGCGCCCGTCTCGGCTGCGCGGACGAGCGGTTGCAATCGTTCTGTCTCTGGCAATGATGCCAGCCGTCCCTGTCGCCGTTGGTGCGGGATCCGCTTCTCGAGTGCGGCCGCCAGCCGCCGCGCTGCGTCGCCCGCCGCGGGCGCCAGTTCATCGAACAGGTCGGCCCAATCGGCACCGGCCAGACGTCGCGCCGCGTCGTCGGCCAATCCCAGATCACGATACCGCTCCTCACGGGCCCACGGCGTCTCGGACAGCCCGGCGCGTACCTCGATGACCGTGGCGTCGGGGATCGGCAGCGGCGGTGTGTCCGTGTCCGGATACATCCGGTCGGGCCCCGGCAGGATGCGCTCGAAACCGTTGGTGCCGTCGCGGTAAGCCTGGCGCGTCTCGGCCGGCACGCCTTTCAGGGCGTCCCGCGCCCGGATGAAGATCTCGCGGGCCGCGGTGGCCGCGTCGGCCCCAGGCGCCCAGACGA
>CAYGAJ010000106.1:0-8332 GCA_964347815.1 uncultured Gemmatimonadota bacterium
GCTTGCGCAGCCGGTCCGTCCATCCGAGCACGCCGGTCGCGGCGTTCTTGATCTCGTGGTTGACGATGGCGAGGAACTGGCTGCGCTGTTCGGCGAGGTGGGCGTTCTCGACGGCGACGGCGGCTTGTGCCGCCAGAAGCTCGGCCAGCTCCTCGTCCTCAGGGCTGAACTCTTCGGCGCCGATCTTCTCGGCCACGTACAGATTGCCAAAGACGCGCTGCCCGGTGCGGACCGGCAGGCCGAGCAGCGATCGCATTTGAGGATGGCCCTTGGGAAAGCCCGCGAATTCCGGGTGGCTCTGCAGGTCGCGGAGCCGAATCGACTGCGCGCGGCGCAACATGATGCCGAGCGTGCCACCCCCCGTCGGCCAGCGACCGATCCTCGCGACGGTTTCCTCGTCGATGCCCGAGTGGAAGAAGCTGCGGAGCGAGGTGCCGGTGCTGTCGAGGACGCCGAGCGCGGCGTAGCGAGCCCTGAGGATCTCGCGGGCCGAGTCGACCAGCGTTTGAAGCACCTGGTCGAGGGAGAGGCTGCTGTTCAGAGCCATGCCGATTCGAACGAGGGCGCGCAGGCGGTGGACGTTTTCGTCCTGAGCCGCGCGCAGGGCCGTGAGCTCCTCGAGGCGCTTGACCTCCCGCTCGAAGATGTGGGCGTTGTGCAGCGCGATCACGGCCTGGGCAGCGAGGGCGTCGAGGATTTCGGCGTCGTCCTCGTCGAAATCGCGATCGTCTCGCGGGTTGAAGGCGAAGATCGTGCCCAGCGCCGCGTCGCCGTAGTAGAGCGGAGCGATCACGACCTTGCGGCTGCCGAGCTTGGTCGCAACGGCGAGATCGGCACGCGCGTCGCCGAAGACATCGTTGACCAGGACGGTGCGGCGTGTGGTGATGGCGTGGCCGTTGAGGCTCCCTTTGATCGAGAGATGCTCACCCAGCCCGAGCTTCGCGTCGGGGCTGGTGGCAACGACTTTCAGGCTGGGCTCACCCCCCCGATCTCCAGGCTGCTGAAGTTCGGTCACTACCGCCGACTCGGCATCGAGGAGCCGAGCGGCGTGGTCGCAGATTTGGGCGAGAATCTCTCCGTGTGCCAACGAGGCGCTGAGGGCGCGACTGACTTCAACGAGGGCACGGAGTCGATCCTCTCGCGAGTGCGTGGCTGGCTTCATTCTGGTCTGCGAGCGGCCTCACTCTCGTATCGCTTCAGCTTGCGATAGAGCGTCCGCCGGTCGATTCCGAGAATATCGGCGGCCTCGGTCTTCTTCCAGCGTACACTCTCCAGTATCCGGAAGATATACTCGCGCTCGAGTTCTTCAAATGTCCAGCGCTTGCGCTGAGCCTCGTCGAGGATGCCAGCGCCTTCGTCCACCTCCTCCGTGTCCGACGGCAGCTCGAACCCGACCGTGGCGCTGCCGCCGCTGGCGTGCAGTACGACCGCTCGCTCGATGAAATTCTCCAGCTCTCTGACGTTGCCGGGCCAGGGGTACGACATCATGCGGTCGAGGGTCCGCGCCGGCAGTTTGGGTGGATCGACGGTGTACAGCTCCGAGTACTTCTGCAAAAAGAAATTGGCCAGCAACGGGATGTCTTCCTCGCGGTCACGCAGAGGCGGGACTTCGATGGGGAAGACGTTCAACCGGTAAAAAAGGTCTTCGCGGTATTCTCCGCTGGAGACCCGCTTCTTGAGGTCCACGTTGGTCGCGGCGATCAGACGTATGTTGATGGGGATGGGCTGACGGCCTCCGACGCGCATGATGACGTTTTCCTGCAGAACTCTCAGGAGCTTCGGCTGGAGCGACATCGACATCGTGCTGATCTCATCGAGAAAGACGGTGCCGCCCGTCGCTTCCTCGAACAGCCCCTTCTTGTTCTGGATCGCGCCCGTGAAGGCGCCCTTCATGTGGCCAAAAAGCTCTGATTCGAGGAGGTTGTCGGGAATCGCCGCACAGTTGATCGGCATGAACGGCTTGTTGGCGCGGTTGCTCGCCGTGTGTATGGCCCGCGCCACCAGCTCTTTTCCGGTTCCCGTATCGCCAGTGATCAGCACGGTCGCCCGGCTGGGGGCGACCCTGGCGACCAGGTCGACGACTCGCTCGATCGCGGCGCTCTTCCCGACGATCTGGATGTCGCCGCCGATCCCACGGGCCTTCTGGCGGAGGCGGGCGACCTCGCGGCGCAGGTCCTGCTCTTCCAAAGCCCGACGGATGGTGAGTACCAGCTCGTCGGTGCTGAACGGCTTGTTGATATAGTCGAAGGCGCCCTGCTTCATCGCCTCCACGGCCGTGTCGACCGTTCCGAACGCCGTCATCATCACCACCTGGGCGTCCGGCTGCCGGGCGGGGGCCAGACGGAGCACGTCCATGCCGTCCATCCCCGGGAGGTTGATGTCGAGCAGGATGATGTCGAAGACATCCTGCTCCATGGTGCTGAGCCCCTCTTCTCCCGTCTCGGTTGCCTCGACCACGTAGCCCTGGTCGGTGAGGACGTCGATCAACAGTTGGCGAAGCACCTCGTCGTCTTCGATGACGAGGACCTTCGCCGTCGTCTCCAGCGTGCCTGCCTCGTCGTCCATATCATTCCACAGGTAGAAGTATCGTGAACGTTGCGCCCTCTGTCGGCTGGGAGCAGGCCTCGATCGTGCCGCCGTGCGCGTGGATGATCTGCTTGGCCAGCGCTAGCCCCAAACCCGACCCCCCTGATCTCGAGAAGAAAGGCGCGAAAATGTAGTGCAGATCCGCCGGGTCGATCCCCGGTCCGTCGTCGCTCACCTCGATCTTGATCGCTTCCCGCATCGGTCGCCCAACGACAGGAAAGCCCCGCGTCTGCCGCAGCGCCACGCGAACCGTCCCGCCGCCCTGAGACTCGAGCGCCCGCTGGGCGTTCATCAACAAGTTGAGAATGACCTGCTGCAGCTGTCCGGCGTCGGCCAGCACGCTGGGCAGCGGCTCCTCCGACGCCACTTCGACCTGCACCCCCGCACGCTGCAAGGAGGCCCCCAGCAACTCGAGGCCGCGCTCGATGACGTCCCCCACCTGGACGCGTTCCAGGTGAAGCTCGCCCGGCTTCGCCAACTCCACCAATCCGCGCGTCAGTCGCGCGATACGATTGAGCTGCTGCGCCGCCGTATCCAGTTGCTTGGCGGCGTGCTCGTCACCCTGAGCTGCCTTGCGCAAGGTCTCGATGACGATCGCGATCGTAGTCAACGGCGCCCCGATCTCCTGGGCAACGCTCGCCGCCAGTTGCCCTAGCGTCACCATCTTCTCCGACTCGATCACCTGCCGCTCCAACTGCCGCCGCTGCGACAGGTCGCGTACGATCGTCGAGCTGGCCAGGCTGTTCGATGAGCCGTTCTTCGCCAGCGTGCTCGTCAGACTCACCTCCACCTGACTCCCGTCTTTCCGCAGCCGCCGGGTTTGATAATCCCGAACCGAGCCGAGCTCACGCAGCGCCTTGCGCAGCCGCTCGGGTTCGCGACCGGCGATCAAATCCTGTGGGATCAATCGCGTGACCGGCTCGCCGATCATCTCGTTCCAGGTATACCCGAACATCTCTTCGGCGCCCCGGTTCCAGGCGATGATCCGCTCCTCCGCGTCCACGGCCCAGATCGCGTCGGCTGCGTTCGCCAGCAACTCCGGCCATTCCGCCCGGTCACCCGCGGCCGGTATGCAGTACACCGCTGTCAGACCGTCCTCCGTCGGCGTGACCCGCACGTCCCAGAGTCCGGCACCGATCCGCACTGCCGCCAGCGAGGCCGGCGCCGCCACGCGCCTCGGCGGGCTCAGCAGGGCCAGCAGACCTTCGTCGAGCTCTGTTTCTGAGAGTTCGGACAGCGCGCGACCCCTGACCGTTTCGGCGGCGACCCGAAACATCGGTTCGCAAGCTTGATTGAGGTAGGCGACACGCCCATGCCGATCGAGGAAGAACACCGGATCGGGCAGGCCATCCAATTGTGTCAGCTCTGCGGCCAAAGCGCCTCCGGAGATCGCGGGATGGATCTGTGCCAACCCGAAACCTCTGAAGGTTTTGTGCCGCATCCGCGGCGGAACGGTACGTCCCCGGCCCGCCGCCCTTAAGCTTCTACCCTGCATACAGTTGCGAGCGCGTTTGCTCCGGCCGATCTCGGAGCCGAAACCGCAGCCGCCCAGCGCAGAGTCGCGCCGTGTGGCAAAGTGTCACACTGCTAAATTGTCTTTTCTCGATCGACATGCAAGTGTCCGGGGGAATGCATTGACACCGTTGGGACCATGCGTCCTCTAGGGGCTCGCGGCGCTGTCCCTATCTGTGTCAGTTTGTCCCGCTGCACCCAAGCCCCGGAAATCACGCCGCTTCGGCTAAACTGCGGCAAGTCATGGTCTTAGTGGGGTGGTCAGGTGTGTGGTACGACATGTGCCTCTGAGGTCGATGTCTCTGAGTGTACGGCGTACGACACGGTGCCACAGCGCCTGCGGTCAGAGGCAAAATTGAGAGCCCGGGTAACCTGCCGGAAAAAGATGGTTGGGGCTAATCGCACGAGGACTGGCAGGCCTACCCGGGCTCTCTTTTTTTATTGCCTCCCGCCACGCGTGCTGGCCAACGCCGGCCGCGCTGGCTGCGGCGGTGACACTTCTATCCTCTGTCGCCTTCGTCGCCACCCCCAAGCGTCTTCACCGTAAATACCGGGCAGGGAGCCGAGCGTACGACCTGCTCCGTCACGCTGCCCAACAGCATGTGCCGAAACCCGGTCAGTCCGTGGCTGGCGATGACGATCAGATCCGCGGGCAGCTCGTCGGCGAAGCGAACGATCTCTGGCGAAGCTCGCCCCGAGCCAACGTGCGTCTTTGCATCTGGGTGCGGAACCCCGGCGAGAAGTTCTTTTAGCCGCGCCTCTGAGCGCTCACGCAGCTCGTCGCCGGCGACGCCCACCGGCGGCACCAGTGGCGGATAGAAATCAGGGTACACGACCTGATCGACGACGTGGAGCACCTCGAGCCGGGCGCCGTAGAGTCCGGCGAGCTGGCTGGCTGAGGTCAGGGCGAGGCGGGCATTCTCGGAGAAATCGACGGGGACCAGGATGCGCCGAACCTGACCGGGCGAACTGGCCTCCGCCCGTTCGGGGACGGTCAACACGGGGCAGGGGGCCAGGCGGACGACTTCCTCGGCGACGCTGCCCAGTAGCAGGCGGCGCAAGCCGCGACGCCCATGTGTCCCCAGCGCGATGAGATCGATGTTATGCTCGGCGGCGTACTCCAGGATGGCGCCCGCCGCAGAGATGCTGCGCAGCTGCGCGCAGCGAAAGGTCACTCCATCGCCGTGGTCCTCTATGGCCTTAGCCAACTGCGACTCGGCGTGCGCCTCGAGGACCTGATACAACCCTTCCACGTCGGGAAGCCGGTGGGCCGCGTTTCCAGGATCCGTGTCGTGAAGGACGAGGGCGTGAAGGAGGTGAACTTCCGCCCTGAATTCCCGAGCGAGGTGCAGGACGTACGGGAACGCGTGACTGGCGCAATCCGAAAAATCGGTCGGGAAGAGTATCTTATCGAACTGGAGCATGCAGCCCCCCATCTCGGCAATCATTCAGAGACGCGTATCCCCGAAGGCGGAGAACGACTCCGGTCGTTGGTCCCGCCACCCCGGAATTGTACGTGCCCGACCGGCCACCGAGCCAGCCGGGCCCCAACATCTGAAGCGCTTCTCGGGTGACCGCACCCGCCCCGATACAGGCTTGACGAATGCGGTGTGGGCGGTATTTCGTGTAACCTAACGATTTAGTTTGTGGCCTCTAAATAAGCGCTCCCATCGCATGGTGAAGTATATGCAGCTACCGACCAAGGTTCGCCTGCTTTCGAGCCTCATCCTGACGATGCTGGGCTCCGTCCTAGCCGTGGCTACTGCCCGCGGACAGGTTTTGGAGCCGTTGGTGTCCGACCGGCCGGATTTCACCGAGAGCGCGGCCGTGGTCGGATCGGGATCGCTCCAGCTGGAGGCGGGCTACACCTTCCGGCGTGAAGGAGCGGAGCGTGCGAACAGCGCCGGCGAGGTCTTGATCCGGGCAGGGCTCGCCGCGTGGGCGGAGCTGCGCGTCGGACTCAATTCTTTCAGCTGGCTCGATGGGCGCGGGCGAGACTCGAGTGGGTTCGAGGACGTGTTCCTCGGCGCGAAGCTCGGACTTTTGCCCGCGTCGGGCGAAGCGTACACGCCCCGGCCCCAGATCGCCTTGCTGGTTGGCACGACGGTGCCGACGGGGAGTGACGGCTTTGGCAGTCACGGCGCTCAGCCCGAGGCCAAGCTCGCGCTCGCCTGGTCGCTCGGTGATCGCCTGGCGGTCGGGTCCAATCTCAACGTCGCCTCATTGTCCGGAGCGGGCGATCGCTTTGGCCAGATCTCCGGCGGCGTCGCTGTGGGCCTGGCGCTGGACTCCCGTGTCGGCAGCTATGGAGTATTACGGCTTCTCGCGGGAAAGCCGTGACGGATCGTACTCGGAGTATGTGAACGGCGGTCTGACTTTCCTGATCAGCCCGGATCTGCAACTCGATGCTCGTGCCGGCGTGGGACTGAACGAGCGGGACCCGGACTACTTTGTCGGTTTCGGCTTCGTGCTTCGCCGGGCCCCGTAGAGCGGGCGCGCCTCTAGCGCCCCCCCGCCGCGGAGAAGAAGACGAGCACCCTCAAGTCGTCGCTGATGCTGTGGAAGTGGTGCGCTACGTGTGCTCTGACGTAGTGCAGGCTGCCGGGCCCGACCGGAAAGTCGTCGGCCTCGACTCGTAGAGTGCCGCGACCGCTGACCACGAAGTAAAGCTCATCCTCATCGTGCGGCTTCTGTTCATCGACTCCACCGACGGTCACCGTGTAGAGACCGGCCCGCATGGTCGAAACATCCAGAAACTGGAGCCAGGGTTTGCCGGACTTATCGTGTCGGGCCATGAGCTCGCTGAGATCGAATGCGGAGGAGACGGGATCGCGTCGGGAAGTGGCCATAGGTCGCCTCGTCGCAGTTTGTGGCTGGTCCACACGCCTGTCCGTCTGGAGCGGAAGGGCGGCGGTGTTCGGTCTTCGGGGTCCAGGAGGATAGGCGAATCGGCGCTCCAGCGCTACGGTCGGCGTGGACGGTCTGGGCGGACGATGACCTGGCTTGACGCCAAGGGGAGGTGACCGGCTAGAATCGGGCATGGTCACCTTTGCGGCTATGACCGAGAAACACTGGCCCGAGGTGCGGCGGATCTACGCCGAGGGTATCGCCACGGGCATGGCGACATTCGAGACGGAGCCCCCGAAAGCGTGGGTGGAGTGGTCTGCGTCTCATCTCGATTACGGACGTCTGATCGCGCTGGCGGACGGGCATGTCCTGGGCTGGGCAGCCCTGTCCGGGGTCTCGGATCGGTGTGTCTACGCCGGAGTCGCCGAAGTCAGCGTCTACGTCTCCGCCGAGGCGCGTGGGCGCGGGGTAGGGTCCGGGCTGTTGGCACGTCTCATCGAGGAAGCCGAGGCGAACGGCATCTGGACGCTGCAGGCGGGCGTCTTCCCTGAGAATCGACAGAGCATAGCGCTGCACGAGAAGCTCGGGTTCAGGGCCGTGGGGCGTCGGGAGCGGCTGGGACGCCTCGGTGGTCGCTGGCGCGATGTGTTGCTGTTGGAGCGGCGGAGCACGCGGGTAGGTGTGGATTGATGGAGGAAGAGGTGAGGGGTGTCCTAGGTGCGCCGGGGCAGGCAGGCCGGGTGAGCGCTCGTGGGGAGTAAGCGCGCGTTGCGCCTGGCGCTGGCGCTCGTCGTCCTCTCGGCGACGCTGTACGCCGGGGCGGGGCGGATCGGGCCACTGTCGCCGCTCGGCCCGCTGCTCGATCCCTGGAGCGGCGTGTGGTCGAGCGCATTGAACGCCGAGCCGCTCGACTCCGAGCGTGTTGAGCTTCGGGGCCTCGAGGAACCGGTGCGGGTCGTTTTCGACGTCCGTGGCGTGCCGCACATCTTCGCGACCAACGCCGTGGACGCGGCTCTCGCGCTCGGCTATGTGGTGGCGCGCGATCGGCTATTCCAGATGGAGCTCCGCTGGCGCACGGCGGCGGGCCGGCTGTCGGAGCTGCTGGGAGCCGAAGCGCTGGAGGTCGACCGCGAAATGCGGCGTTTGGGCCTGGCCTGGAGCGCCGAGCGGGATTGGGCGGCGCTCGACACCGCGAGTCCCGACGTTGACGAAATGCGGGCGTATGCGGCGGGAGTGAACTCGTGGATCGACGGGCTTCGCCGCCGCGGACTGCCCTTGGAGTACCACCTGCTTGGCGCCCGCCCCGCTCCCTGGGAGCCGGTCTACTCGCTCTACCTGCTCAAGCTAATGGGGTGGGACCTCACCTACCCGGTGACGATGGACCTGC
>CAYGAJ010000107.1:0-8228 GCA_964347815.1 uncultured Gemmatimonadota bacterium
GTGGATCATCTTGGTGCCCGTGTCGGCCTGCTGCCTCAGGTTCGTGAGCGCCACCGAGTAAAACTCGCCGACCGAGTGATCCCCCTGCAGGATGCAGCTGGGATACTTCCAGGTGATCGCCGACCCCGTCTCGACCTGCGTCCACGAGATGTGCGAGTTCCGGCCCTGACACTTCCCGCGCTTCGTGACGAAGTTGTAAATGCCGCCCTCGCCCTTTTCATCTCCGGGGTACCAGTTCTGGATCGTCGAGTACTTGATCGTCGCATCGTCGAGAGCGACGAGCTCGACCACCGCCGCGTGCAGCTGGTTCTCATCCCGCATCGGCGCCGTGCAGCCTTCCATGTAACTGACGTAGCTCCCCTCGTCCGCCACGATCAGCGTCCTCTCGAACTGGCCCGTCTGCGCCGCGTTGATCCGGAAGTACGTGGACAGCTCCATCGGACAGCGCACGCCCTTCGGCACGTAGACGAACGAGCCGTCCGTGAACACCGCCGAGTTGAGCGCCGCGAAGAAGTTGTCGGTGTGCGGGACCACTGAACCCATGTACTTCTTCACCAGGTCCGGGTGCTTCTGTACCGCCTCCGTGAACGAGCAGAAGATGATGCCGTGCTTCTCCAGCTCCTTCTGGAACGTCGTCGCCACCGAGACGCTGTCGAAGACGGCATCCACCGCCACACCCGCCAACCACTTCTGCTCCTGCAGCGGGATCCCCAGCTTCTCATAGGTGGCCAGCAGCTCCGGATCGACCTCGTCCAGGCTCTCGGGACGCTTCTTCGGTGCCGCGTAGTAGCTGATCGCCTGGTAGTCGATGGGACCGTAGCCGTAAGGCAAGAACGCCCACTTCGGCTCGCGGCCTTCGTCGTAAAGCTGCTTCCAGTAGCGGTAAGCCTTCAGCCGCCACTCGAGCATCCATTCCGGCTCGCCCTTCTTTTCCGAGATGAACCGGATGATGTCCTCGTTCAGACCCGGCGGAGCGAACTCCTGCTCGATGTCCGTCGTGAAGCCGTACTTGTACTCCTGGCTCGTGATGCGTTGCAGGGTGTCCGTTGTCGAACCCATGACTCTGTCCTTGGTATCGCTCCCGACGCCCACCACGCCTGGCGGGCAACCCGGAATGTGACTCTCGTGGGGCTGCGAACCGCTCCACCCGGCAGACGATAAGGATTCTACTTATTGATAACCGGAATCGTTCGCCACTTCATAATACGCTAGTTGAAACTCAATTTCAACCTCCGCCCACCCCTATCCGCCCCCTCACAGCCGTCCACTCCATGTATCCCACACTACGCTTTTGCCACCCCCCACCTCCACCTTCCGTCCGGCCCATCGACCTTAGAGATTTACTTCCAATCGAAACTTCATCGCCTGCAGGTTCACCGCGACGTCCGACGAGCCACGCCGCCGGCGAGCATCTCGGGCGATGACCCAGTTCAAAGGAACAGATGACGCCACGTCTCAGCTTCGTCACTGCGTTCAGCCTCGGCGCGTTGCTCGCCGCAGGCCCAACCCCGACAATCGCGGCCCAAGGGTTTCCGCCTCCCCTGAGCGAGGAGGAGGTCCAAGAGGTGAAGGCCACGATCGCGGCTATGAAGCGGGATCCGCGCGGCCCTTACCTTCGCATCCGTTGGTTCTGCGCCGACGGAACCGTTCAGCCTCCGGTCGGCACGCCCTGTCGGGAGCGCGGCGGTGGCGTTCAGCACGCCGAGTTCAACGACAAGGCCCGGCGGCTCGCCGCGCTGCAGATCCACGTCGGCACGATTCTGCAGCCTCTGAGCTTTCCGGAGCTTCTCGATGCCGAGCGGGACAACTATCGGCTTCGAGAGCTGGTGCTGACCAACCATCTGTTCGAGATCGATGACGGTTGGGTATTGCGCGAAGCTCGCTACTACCGCGGAGCCCGACAGGTCGAGGACGAGGAACGCAAAGGCCACGAGTTTCTAGAATGGTTGCTGGCCAACCGGGAATGGACCGCCGCCAACTTCTTTCTCGCCAGTCAGCTCGTGGCCATCCTGCCGCACGCGGCGGTGAGCGATGAGGCTTCGGCGCGAACGATCCGTAACCTGTCGACCGAGATCGCCGACATGGACGCGGCGTTTCTCCCCATCCGCGTCAAGATCCACTCTTTTCCGTCCCGCGACGATCTGACCGCGGTCGAAAAGTATCTCAATGCGCGGAAGCACCCGCCCGAAGTGCAGGCGAAGCTCATCCGACTCCGGGACGAACTTCGCGGTCAGTACGACATGCGCCGCGACGCGCAGACGCTCGCGCGTTACCGGCAACGGCTTCCGGCCTCTTACGCCGAGGACCTGCAGGCATTACAGCGTAGCTACGAGCGCGGCGATATGACGGGCGCGCTTTCGCAGATCGCCGCGCTGGGGCCGAAACTGCGCCAGCACGTCGTCGAAAGCTCGAACGGAAAACGAAACCTCGTTTTGATGGACCTGATCCTGACGTTGCAGGAACAGGCCTTCCTTCTCGCCCAAGATGTCGAGGCGAACGGGAATTTCCCGGTTGCCCGGAGCAAACGGCTCAAAGACCTGTCGCAGTACTTCGCGATCGCTCACGCTGTAGGCTTCTTGTCGTCACGCGAGCGGGCCGCCCTCGATGCGGAGGTCTCGCGACTCTTGCAAACGAAGGACCTGTCGGCTCTCGAGTACCGCTCGGCTCTTGCCTACTTGTCTCGCAGCCTCGACTGGTCGGTCGCCACGGCTCGAAGCACCTTCGGCCCTGTCATGCAACGCTACCAGCACTTCGAGCCCAAGGCGGCGGGGCTGCTCGACGCGCTCGTCCGCGGCTCGACGCTCCTGCCGCTCGCCGCAGACCTCGGCCGGCTGAGCGCGGATGCGGACCGGGTGCTGGGCACCTCTCACGAAGTGTTGGGCCAGAACGTGAGCCAAGGCGTGCGTGGCTTGAATCCCGGTATCGCGATGCGGGTCCTCGAGATCATCGAGCCCGACGCCACCGAGTTCAAGCTCGAGCAGACGATGATCTATGTCATCCCGGAAACCACGCCCGAGCTGACGCCGCCGGCCGGGGTACTCACCCTCGATGCGGGCAATCCGCTCTCCCACGTTCAGTTGCTGGCGCGCAACCTCGGCATCCCGAACGCCTCGATATCGTCATCTTACCTGCCGACGCTGCGCTCGTACCGTGGCCGCCAGGTGTTTTACGCCGTCTCGCCGCTCGGCCGCGTCTTGCTGAAAGACCCGGACCACCTAGGCGGTGATGAGCGACGGCTGTTGGAGCAGGGCCGCGAGGCCAAGGCAACCAAGTACAGGTTGGACACCTCACGCCTGCGGCTCGATCGGGTGGCGCCGATCCCGCTGAGCGAGCTGCGGGCCAAGGATTCCGGCATCACGGTGGGCCCGAAAGCCGCGAATCTCGGCCAGCTCGCCGCGTACTTCCCGGGCCGGGTCTCGGACGGTGTCGCCTTGCCGTTCGGTATGTTCTACCGGCACGTCAATCGTCCCTTCGAGTCGGAGAAGACCGTCCTCGAGCAGCTCGAAGCGGCCTACGACAGCGCCCGGTCGCTGCGGGCGGCGAAACGCAGTGAAGACGAGATCGACCGCTACATGTTCGGCGAGCTGGCAAAAGTGCGCCGGGCGATACTCGAGCTCGAATGGCAGCCCGAGGTCAGAGGCGCGATCGAGCGCGCGGTGAACGCCACCTTCCGCGACCTGTCCGCGGGAGTGTTCGTGCGTAGCGACACGAACGTCGAGGACCTTCCGCAGTTCTCCGGAGCCGGCCTGAATCTGACGGTGCCACACCAGCGCACGCTGGATGCGATACTTTCTTCCATCCGGCGCGTCTGGACCTCACCGTTCAGCGAGCGCGCCTATCTCTGGCGCAAGCAGATACTCGAGGATCAGGGGCGAGTCTATCCGTCGGTGCTGTTGCTCGAGAGTGTGCACTCCGAGAAATCCGGCGTGTTGATCACCTCGGGCCTGCAGTTCGGTGGTGCCAACCACCTGACGATCGCCACGGCCGAGGGTGTCGGCGGTGCGGTCGAGGGCGAGGACGCGGAGACCGTGCTCGTCGACCGTCAGGGACGGGTCAAACTGCTCTCTCAGGCCAAGGCGCCGTTTCGGCGGACCCTGCTCGACAGCGGCGCCGGAGGCAGTCGAATGGTCGCCGCCTCGCGGCCGGAGCACCTGTTGACCGCGGAGGACATCAAGCAGCTGCTGGGCGTGGTTGAAAGCTGGGAGCGACGCCTGCCCGCGTCGGAGCGCGGAAAGATCTGGGACATCGAATTCGGCTTCGTGGGCGGCAAGCTCTGGCTTTTCCAGATTCGACCTTTCGTGCGCTTTCGCAGCAGCGAGTTGCTCGAGCGCCTGAAGACTCTCGACCGAGACGCGGCGGCCCGGGCGATAACCGTGGTTTCCCTCGAGGAATCGATATGAAAGCCCTCGCGTTCATCGCCGCCCTTGTCGCCGTTGCCATGACGACGGCGGGCCGCCCCGGTCCCGACCCGTACCCACTGGATGGCTACGAGTACACCGGCATCAAGCGGCTACGTGCCTACGACCTCATGCAACAGGGCAAGATCCCGGGGAATCTCAGGCTGCAGCCCGGCGCCCGTCTGCCTTCCGAGGCGATTCGCCTCCGCATGATCGACGTCGGCCAGTCGTACGACATTGGAACCGACACACCTTTGGACCCCGAGTTGCAAAAGGGTCTGGAGCGGGTCGTCGGCCGCCACCCTTCGTACCGAGCGGCGATTCTGGACATCACGGACCCCGCTCGTCCGCGGTTCGCCGCGATTCGGCCCGACGAGGGCTACATCCCGGGTAGCGTTGGAAAGATCCTGGTGATGACCGCGATCTTCAACGAATTGAAGCGGCTCCATCCCAACGACATCCGAGCCCGCGAAGCGCTGTTGAGGAATACCCAGGTCGTCGCCGATCGCTTCGTGATTCCGAACAGCCACGCCGTGCCGGTCGTCGACGATGAGTTCAAAAGCGTCGCTCATCGCGCCATCCGGGTCGGCGACGTCTTCACGCTCTGGGAGTGGATCGATCACATGATCTCGCCCAGCTCCAACGCGGCGGGGTCCGTCGTCTGGAAGCAGGCGCTGCTGATGAATGCCTTCGGCCCCGATTACCCGCCCAGCCCCGAGCAGGAGGAACAGTTCTTCAAGAGCACGCCCCCGGCCGAATTGAGCCAGCGGGCCATCCGCGTGTTGGAAGAGCCGCTGCTCGAGATGGGGATCGACACCGCCGGGCTGCGCCAGCGTACGTTTTTTACCGCGACGGCCTCCCGGATCGTGCCCGGCAAGTCGAGCCTGGCCACCCCCCGGCAGCTCGTGCGCTGGATGCTCAAAGTCGAACAGGGCAAGGCGGTCGACCGCTGGAGTAGCCTGGAGATGAAGAAGCTTCTCTACTTCACGCGACGCCGCTACCGCTACGCGGCCTCTCCGTCGCTCGCCGACGCCGCGGTGTACTTCAAGTCTGGCTCGCTTTACCGCTGCGTCAAAGAGGAGGGATACGACTGCGGCCAGTATCGCGGGAACGCGGAAAACCTCATGCACTCGGTCGCCATCGTCGAGTCGCCCGCCCGGGGCGAGCGTCAGCGGGTGTACATGGTCTCGATCATGTCGAACGTGCTCAAGCTCAACTCGGCCGCCGAGCACGCCGAGATGGCCACGCGGCTCGAGCGGCTGATTCAAAGCCTGAACCCCTAGGTTTCATGCTGCCGGGCTCGACGGGCTTTCCGTGCCGCGAGCGACCCGAGGTGGCGCCGCTCGCGCGCCCCGCGCCAGTGTGCTGTCCAGGTTGGGAGACTGGACGAGCGCCGGCGGGCCACTATGTTAAGAATGGACCTGGTGCGTCAGTAGGCCGAAGAGACGCCCGGTCCACTTTTCGTAGGCACCCTCACAGGGAGCTGCTGACAAGCTCATGACGTGGTTTCGGGTCGGGCTCTATGCACTGGCGCTGCCACTAATCGCTTTCGGCTCTCCAGCCTTTGCACCTGCGCAAGACACGCCGCCTTCGAGTCATCCGGACCCGATAGAGACGCTTGTTCTGCCGGGGAAGGATCCCAGCCTGCAGGCGGACCTGGAGAAGGCGCTGACGCAGCCGCCCTTCAGGACGCTTGTCGCCAACAAGCGCCTGTCGATTGCCCTGGTCGACTTGTCCGAACCGGGGCGGATCCGTTACGCCGGGATCGATGACGACCACATGATGTACGCGGCAAGCCTGCCCAAGATCGCGATCTTGCTGGGCGTCTTCGATCAGATCGACAAGGGCAAGATCGAGTACACGCCCGATCTGCGGCGCAAGATGGAGCTGATGATCCGCAAGTCCTCAAACCGCGTATCTTCCGAACTCATCGAGTTGGTCGGGTTTGAGAACATCGCCGCCACGCTGCAGAACCCGCACTACGAGCTGTACAACAAGAACCGCCAGGGCGGACTGTGGGTGGGTAAGGACTACGGCGGTGATCTCGGCCGCTGGAAGCGCGACCCGATTCACAGCGTCTCTCACGGCGCCACGGCGCGGCAGGTCGCGCGCTTCTTCGTCATGCTCGATCGGGGTGAGCTTGTGAGCCCCTGGGCATCCGCCGAGATGAAGCAGATCATGTCAAAGCCCGAGATCAAGCACAAGTTCGTTCGCGGGCTCAGCAGCCGGCCGAGATCGCGGATCTTCCGCAAATCGGGCAGCTGGCGGGAATGGCATTCGGACAGCGCCCTGGTGGAGCGGGATGGCAAGAAGTACGTGGCCGTGGCGCTGATGGAGTCGTCGCGAACCGGCGTGTTGTCACGCCTGATCCTGAAACTGGATGACATCATCTTCAAGCCCGATGCCGAGTCGGCAGCGGCTACCCAGCCCGGTTCGCCGCCCAGTACCCTCCAGCGCTGAATGTTCGGCGCGAAGCGCTAAGTACGCTCTGCATCCAGGCTCTCTTCTTGCTTTCGCACCAGTCGCGCCAGGTGCATGAATAACCCCTCTGCCAGGCTGAAGTGATTCCGCATCAAGTCGAAGAAGTCATCCCGGTCGATCACCAGCGCGACGACCCGATCCAGGGCCGTGACGGTCACCTCCCGCGGTTGAGCATCGATCAGCGTGAGCGTCCCTACGGGGTGACCGGCCGTTGCCGTAAAGACCCGCCGGCCCGCGCGGGAGGCTTCGACGGTACCGGACGCGATGACGAACAGCTCGGAGCCCTCGTCTCCGGCTGCAAAAAGAGCCTCGCCTTGCGCGAACTCACGCTCTTGTGCGATCGCCGCGATCTTTGCCAGATCCTCGGCCCTCACCTGCGAGAAGATCTCGACCTTACGCAGAAGCTCTGCACGCTCTACAAGTCTCAGCACCATGTCTCTGTCCGAGCCGAAGAGTAAAGCCCTAAACGGACGGCCCGCTTGGGGCAATGGATGTAAGTGGAACGGCGGTCTGACCGTCGGCGCCTGCTTCACCAACTCGAACCCGCCCTTCACACCCGCCACCGCGGCGAGCCACGGCTCGTCCCTCTCGCGGGCCAGGCGCCGCAGCACATCCTCCCGACTCCCGAAACTCACTCGCCGAAACAGCGTGCCAGCCCGCTCCACCCGCTCTTGTGGCGACAGCTCCGGGTCGGCCAGCGGCCCGACCAGCCGTCGGTGGCCGATCGACAGCGTGCTGTCGAGCAGCTCGTAGCCCGCCGCGCTTTGCTCGGCGTCCGCCGACATGAGGCCCTGGTAGGCAGCCAGGACGTCACTCTGCGGATAGAGCAACCCCAGAATCCGCGAAACCCGCTCGAAGGCACGCCGCTCGTGCTCCTTTAACATGTCGCCCAGCAGCGCGTCCGGGGCAATCACCGCCCGATCGGCTGAGAATTGATAGGCCTTCCGCAATTCCATCATCAGTGTCCGCTCCAGCGGCCTTCGCGGAAAGCTCAGCCCGTGATAGTTGCGGCGCATCCGGTTCAGTGCCTTCAGCGCGGTTCGGCGCAGCAAAACCGGACGTAACCGTGGGGTCACCCCCACCAGTGAATCCACCGCCGCCTGGTCGCCCCGCTCGTAGAATACGGAGGAGATCGCCATCCGCACCTCGAGCGGCACCTCCGCGTCGCACATCAGCCGCCCCAGGCGTCGGTTCGCCTCGGGGCCCTGGGCCACGAGCGCGGCGCGGGCCATCCCACGCGTCGCGGGACAGCACAGACGGGCGGCCAGATGAGGAACCAGCTCGGGCCGCCGGGTCCGGGCAGCGGCCCGGATGGCCGCCAGCTGGACGCTGATCTCAGGGTCCTGCAAC
>CAYGAJ010000108.1:0-8185 GCA_964347815.1 uncultured Gemmatimonadota bacterium
TCGATCGTATCCGGAGCTTTCGGTGGGGCGCGTTCACTTGCGTTTGACGGGACGGGTGAGCTACACGGAGCTTCAAAGCGGGCGGTGTGAGCGCCGCCCGCTCGAAGGAGCCCGATTCGAGCTGGCACTGGCCGGGGTGGCGCATCCCCAGGCGTTCTTCCGACAGCTCGAGCAGGCCGGTGCGAGCGTGACCCGGTGCCTCGCCTTTCCCGATCACCGACGTTACGGCCGCAACGACCTCAAGCGGATCCGGCGCGAGGCCCGGGGTGCGCCCGTGGTGATGACGCTGAAAGACGCGGTGAAGCTGGGCCCGGCGCTGGGCGGCGACAATGATGTGCAGGTCGCATTGCAAGAGGTGGTGTGGGAAGCAGGGGCCGACGCAATCGACCGCGTGCTGGTCGGCGTGATGGCAGGCAGAGAGCCGACGGAGTCGACGACGTGACGACGGTCGAAACCGATATCCTGGTCATCGGCAGCGGGATCGGAGGTCTCAGCTTCGCCTTGCGTGTGGCGCCGCAGGCCGACGTTGTGCTGATTACCAAGAAAGCGCGCCTCGAATCGAACACGAACTACGCACAGGGCGGCCTCGCGGCGGTGACCGACCACGGTGACACCTTCGAGGAGCACATCGCCGACACCTTGACCGCCGGAGCCGGTCTCTGTCACAAAGAGCGCGTCGAGCTGTTGGTGCGCAGCGGTCCGGACGCCGTCGCCGACCTGATCGATTGGGGCGTGCGGTTCTCGCGTGAGGGCGGGACGCTGGCGTTGGGCCGCGAAGGCGGTCATTCCCACGCTCGGATCGTCCACAGCCGGGATCACACCGGCTCGACGATCGAAAGCGCGCTGGACGAGGCGGTGGCCGCGCATCCGAGGATTCGGGTGCTCGAGCACCATATGGCGCTGTCCTTGGCCTCCGAGTGTTTGGATGGTCGGCGGCGCTGTGTCGGCGGTCATGTGCTGGACACCGAGTCCGGTCAGCTGCTCGAGGTTCGCGCCCGTTCGACGATGCTGGCCGCCGGCGGAAGCGCGGCCATCTACCGCCACACGACGAACCCGGCGATCGCGACGGGAGACGGCGTGGCCATGGCGTACCGTGCCGGCGTCGGCGTCGCCAACATGGAGTTCATTCAGTTTCACCCGACCGCGCTGTATCCGGCGGCCGCCCACGCCTTCCTGATCTCCGAGGCGCTGCGCGGCGAAGGGGCGGTGCTGCGCAATGGTCAGGGAGCGCGGTTCATGACCGCCTATGACGCGCGAAGCGACCTCGCGCCCCGCGATATCGTGGCTCGCGCGGTGCACCAGGAACTGAAACAGAGCGGCGACCCCCACGTCTGGCTCGACGCCACCGCTATTTCGGCCGAGGCGCTGGAGTCTCGGTTCCCCAAGATCCTCGAAGCCTGCCGGGCCAACGGCGTCGATCCCATCCGCGAGCCGATACCGGTCGTGCCGGCCGCCCATTACCTGTGTGGTGGTGTTTGGGCCGACGAGAACGGACGCACGAGCTTGCCCGGGCTGTTCGCCGCGGGGGAGTGCGCCTGCACGGGTGTGCACGGTGCGAACCGGCTGGCGTCCAACTCGCTGCTCGAAGCCGTCGTGTTCGCCGAGCGGGCAGCGGACGCCATGCTGGCCGAGCTGCCCTTCGTTGCGGCGCCCCGAGGTGCGGATTCGCCGCCGCCCGGCGATCTGTCGGGCATCTCCGAGTCGGATTCGGCCGCGTTGCGCGAGCGTTTGAAGGATGTGATGTGGGAGCACCTGGGCATCGTCAGGCAGCGCGCCGAGATGCTGAAGGGAGCGGAGATGCTGGCGGATCTGCGTCGTGAATGGTCGACGCTGGCGACCGGGCCCGCCAGCGCCGAGCGAACCGGAGCGGGCGCACGTTGGGCCGACGCCGCCGAGCTGCTGAACATGATCGAGGTGGCGCAGTTGGTGGTGCGCGGCGCCCTGTGGCGACGTGAAAGCCGGGGCCTTCACTACGTGACCGATTTCCCGTACAGGGACAACGAGGTCTTCCTGCGGGATACGTTCCTCGTATCCGGGTAGGGTGACGTGAAGGTCGTGCTGGTCGCCGTCGGGGCACCGAAATCGCCCAGCCTGGGGGCGGCGATCGCGGAGTACGAGTCGCGAATTCGACGGTATTTCAAGTTTGAAGCGGAGGAGGTGCGCCCCTTGCCTCTGAGGGGAGGCACGAGCGCGGCCGACGTCGCACGAAAGGAGTCGGCGGCGCTCTTGGCCCGGGTGCCCGCGGGTATGGAGGTGGTGGCGGTGGACGAGCGCGGCGAAGCCTGGTCGTCGGAACGGCTGGCCGCCTACCTGGAGCAGCTGGGCGTCGACGGTCGAGAGGGGGCGGCCTTTCTGATCGGCGGACCCGCCGGTCTGAGCGACGAGCTGCGGCGGCGAGCCCATTGGGTTCTGGCGCTATCGAGCTTTACACTCCCGCACGAGCTGGCTCGGCTGGTGCTTGCGGAACAGCTTTACCGCGCCGGTACGATCCAACGCGGCGAACCTTACCACAGGGGCGGATGAGCGAATCGCAACGTGCACCCGGGTGGTACCGGGACTGGTTTGGCGAGGAGTACCTCGCGCTTTATCCGCACCGGGATGAAGCCGAGGCGGTCGCCGGCGTGGAGCTGGTCCTCTCGATCCTGGGTCGGCCACAGGGGATGCTTCTCGATCTGGCCTGCGGTGCCGGCCGCCATCTGGTCGAGCTGAAAGATCGCGGGCTCGACGCCGTCGGACTCGACCTGTCGATGCCGCTCCTGCGAGAGGCACGGGCTCGGGATCCCGAGCTGTTGTTGGTGCGTGGGGACATGCGATGCCTTCCCTTTGCCGACTCGCGCTTCAGCCTGGTGGTCAACTTCTTCACCTCGTTCGGCTACTTCGCTCAGCCAGAGGACGACCAGCAGGTGCTCTCCGAGATTCGCCGGGTGCTGAAGCCCGGCGGCGGCTACGCGCTGGACTTCTTGAACGCCGAGAGGGTTCGCAGCGCGTTGGTGCCGCGAGACGAACGGCGGCTTGACCGGCGGCGCGTCGTGCAGGAACGTAGGCTCGAAGAACAGGGAAGGGTGGTCGTGAAGACGATTCGGATCTACGAGCCGGCTCAAGAGGAACCCGAGAGCACCTACTATGAGCGCGTCAGGCTGTACGAGCCGGCGGAGCTGAGGGAGATGCTGCGAACGGCGTCCCTCGAACCCCAACAGACGTTCGGTGACTACCACGGAGGACCGGCCTGCACCGAGTGCCCACGCTACATCCTGATGGGGCGGGCGACGTGAACCTTCGGATCGAACGCCTTCGGCTCACCAGGTCGCCTCTGTGCGCGGGGTACCTCGATGGCGACGCCGGCGTCCGCCGCTTCTACGCGGCGGGTGCGCCGGAACGGATCGACAGCTATCGCAGTGTGGCTGAGCGCATCAGGGCCGATGGACCCGATTCGCGCTGGGCGCGGCTGGCCGAAGCGTATTCGGACCTTGATGAGCCTGCCCGCCATCGTCTGAGCGAGGTGGTAAAGGAGCGAGGTCTCTTCGTCTCCACAGGTCAGCAAGCCGGCCTTTTCCTCGGTCCGCTCTACACGTTCTACAAGGCGCTGACCGCCGCACGTCTCGCCCGCCAACTCGAGGAGCGACTCGGACTGCCGGTCATGCCGCTCTTCTCCATCGCCTCGGAGGACCACGACTGGGATGAGGTCAACCACACGCACGTTGTGGACATCGACAATCAGGTCGTCCGTATCGAGGTGATGCGGGCCGGGCCTGGTGATCCCGAGTCAGACCCCAGCCCGCCGGTGGAGAGCATCCGGCTCGGACCGGATATCGACGAGGCTTTAGACAGATTAAGCCAACTCACTCCCGATACGGAGTTTAAGGCAGCTATACTCGACCCACTTCGAGATGCCTACCGGCCGGGCCGCGGCTTCGCTGCCGCGTTCCAGGCGGCGCTGGCTCACCTGCTCCGCGAGCACGGGTTCTTGCTGGTGCGTACCGCTGACCCGTACGTGAAGGGCACGACGCGCGACCTGCTCTGGTCGGAGTGGGAGCGGCGCCAGGAAAGTGAAGCCCGTCTGTTGCGACGCGAGGCCGAGCTGCGGGAGGGCGGGTTCGAGCCGCAGGTGGCGATTGCCCCGGGCGCCACGAACCTGTTCCTGACCGGACGCCTGGGCCGGGATCGCATTCTGGACGAGTCGGGATGGGCGCGCTTGCGGCGCTCTCAGGAGCGACTGGCCGAGGCGGAGCTGCGGAGGGTGCTGGAGGACGAGCCGGACCGGGTGAGCCCGGGCGTTCTACTGCGGCCGGTCACTGAGGCTCGTGCCTTTCCGGTCGTTGCCACGGTCGGAGGTCCGAGCGAGATCGCTTACCTGGCTCAGAGCCAGGTGCTCTTCGAGCTGCACGGCGTCCCCGCGCCGGTGGTGGTACCTCGTTCTTCATTTCGGCTGGTCGAGGCGAAGGTCTCGAAGGTGCTCGACAAGTACCGCGTGCAGGCGGACGAGCTGGCCGGCGACACGAGCGCGGTGATCAGCGAGCTGATCCGGGCGACCACGCCGCCCGAGCTGGAGGCGGCGCTGGCCGAGCTGCGAAGGGCTCTCGGTGCGGCTATGAACCGGGTGGAGGAGGCGGCGTTGGACTTCGATCCCGGCGCGAAGAGCGCGCTGGGTAGCGGCAAGCGGGCCATCTTCGAGAGCATTGGAGTCCTGGAGTCGAAGCTGCAGAGCCGGGTCCGCGAGAAGCATCAGGTGATGAAGAGCCAGTTGGAGAAGGCGGCCGCAAACCTCTTTCCCGATGGGCGCCCACAGGAGCGGATGCTCAATTTTCACCCTTTCCTCGTACGGTATGGAGAGGGCTTGATCGAGGCGGTGTACGAGCAGGTGGTGACGCCGCTTGATCAGGCGTCTTCGACCGGGCCGGACGGCTTGCCCCGCTGAGCGTGCCGGCCTACGTTTCGCATCCCAGGGGGAAACAGCGGTGAGGGGCTGGCTGCATGGTTTGGGTTCTCGGCGTCGTGGTTTTGCTGGTGTTGATGATACCGCTTACGGCCATCGTGCTGGATTCGGAGGTCGGGCGTGCGCTGGCACGGCGCCTGGGCGCAGGGGAGGGCGGCGCTGAAGGCGAGGCTCGGCTGCGTCGGCTAGAGGAAGAGGTGAAGTACCTGTCGGAGAGCGTCGAATCGCTCCAGGACGAAACGGGTTTTATCCGAAAGCTGTTAGAGAAACGGAAGCCGCAAGAGTCGCTGCCGCCCGGTGAGGAGTGAGAGCGATACTCGCGTAGCTCGGCGACCCCGCCCCGCTTTCGCTGTGGGAGCGGGGATTTTTTTAAGTCGGATCGCCGGCTATGGGAGGGATGTCGCGATCGCCGCGTTCCTCGGCACATCGCTGGCCGCCGACGCCTACATGGCGGCGCTTCGCATCCCCAACATCCTTCGTAACCTACTGGGCGAAGGCGCGCTCTCCGCCTCGTTCGTTCCGGTCTACAGCGCGGCGCTGGCTCGAAACGCGACGTCTGATGCCCGTCGGCTGGCCGGGACCATCCTCGGGCTTCTGCTCGTGCTCGCGGCCGTCCTCAGCGGCGTCGGAATCTTGCTGGCACCGTGGCTCACGCGGTTGGTGGTGCCGGGCTGGTCCGACGAGGCCGGAGCCCTCGCGCTCACCACACGCCTGGTGCGCATCCTCTTTCCGATGGCCGGGCTGATGATACTCGCGGCCTGGTGTCTGGGCGTCCTCAACAGCCACCGCCGATTCTTCCTCTCCTTCTCGGCCCCCGCGCTCTGGAATCTGGCTCAGATCGCCGGTCTCCTCCTCGCCTGGCGGCTCGGCTGGGAGCCGCTCGTCGTCGCGCTCGCCTGGTCGACGCTGGTGGGTGCCGCCCTGCAGTTCTTCGTCCAGCTGCCGGCGGCGCGCCGACTGACCGGGCAGCTCCGGCTGTCCCTCCAGCTCCGTTGGGAGCCGGTCCGTCTGGTGTTGCGCAACTTCGGGCCGGTGGTGCTGGGGGCCGGCGTCGCACAGCTCTCCAGCTTCTTCGACGTGTTTCTGGCCAGCTTCCTCACACACGGCGCCGTGGCGGCCCTCTATTTCGCCCAACGGCTTTACTATCTGCCGCTCAGCCTCTTCGGGACGTCGGTGGCCGCCGCATCGCTGCCCGAGCTGGCCCGCGAGGCGGAGCGACAGGAGCTGTCCGCGCTGCGCGAGCGTCTGAGGAGGGGATTCCGAGGGATCACCTTCTCCGTGCTGCCGGCGAGCGTCGCCTTCATCCTCTTCGGCGATTGGATCGTCGCGCTGCTCTTCCAGCGCGGACGTTTCACCGCCGAGGACACACAGATCGTCCACGCGACCCTGGCCGCTTACTCGTTGGGACTGGTCGCGGCCTCCTCGGTCCGGCTGTTCGCCTCCGGCTTCCATGCCATGCTCGATACGCGGACCCCGGTCAAGTACGCGGCGAGCGCGCTGGCAGTGGGCGCCGGAGCCGGGGCGGCGTTGATGTGGCAGCTGTACGCGCCCGGCCTCGCCGTGGGCGCGGCGATCGGCGCCTGGCTCTACCTTTCACTGCTCTGGCGCGGGCTGCGGAGGCGCCTGGGCCCTGTTCTTTCGACGGGCGAGCTGCTTTACCTGCTCAAACTGCTCGCGGCCTGTGCCGCCGCGACGGGCGCGGCGTTGGCCGTCGAGTTGGCTCTCTCGCCGCCGGTCGACGCTGTGGCCGGAGGGATCACGCGACTCGTGGTCGCTTCCGGAACGCTAGCCGCGTTCGGGGTAGTATACTTAGCCATCAGTCAGGTCATCCGAGCGATCCCTCCGGGCGGCCTCTCGGTCTTTGCCGACCGGGGCTCTTGATGCAATGAACGCGCTGAACGCGATAGAGGAGAAGCTTGCCGCGCTTCCCGCGGCGGCGGGGGTGTACATCCTCAAGAACGCGCGAGGCCGGCCGATCTACGTCGGCAAGGCCAAGTCGCTGCGCGATCGGGTGCGGTCCTATTTCCGCGACGACGCCGGCTCCCATCACAAGCCGCCGGAGATGTACCGGCGGATCTCCGACTTTGAGACGATCGTCACGAAGTCGGAAGCGGAGGCACTTCTTCTCGAGTCGAACCTGATCAAGGAGTACGCGCCGCGGTTCAACATTCGGCTGCGCGACGACAAAACCTATCCGTACATCAAGGTAACGTTGGGCGAACCTTTCCCCCGGGTGTTCGTCACTCGGCGGCTGGTCAAAGACGGCTCGCGCTACTTCGGGCCGTATGCCGACGTCGGCCACATGCGGCGGGCGCTACGCGCTGTCAAGAAGCTGTACACGATCCGTTCCTGCCACTACGACCTGCCGCGGCAGGCGCCGCCGCGTCCCTGCCTCGACTACTACATCGGTCGATGCAAAGCGCCGTGTGTCGGCTACCAGAGCGAAGGCGAGTACCGGGAGATGATCCACGAGGTGCTCCTCGTTCTGCAGGGTCACACCGGCAAACTGTCCGAGAAGCTGGCCGAGCGGATGGCGGCAGCGGCGGGTTCGCTGGAGTTCGAGCGGGCCGCCGAGTTCCGCGACATCCTTCGCGGGCTGGAAGAGCTGGAACGCCGACACGTGGCGATCGATCCGCGTGGCGGCGATCTCGACGCGGTAGCGCTCGCCCGAGACGGCGATGTGGCGTGCGGGGTGATCCTCAAGATTCGCGAGGGAAAGCTGCTGGGGCGTGAGGCTCATTTCCTCGGGAACGTACAGCAGGAAAGCGAGGAAGCGCTGTTGTCCGCTTTCCTCGCCCGTTACTACCTGGCGCAGCAGGAGGTGGGACGGGAGCTGTTGATCCCGCTGGACTTCGCCGACCGCGGCGCGCTCGAGGCGCACCTGAGCGAGCGGAGCGGTCGGCGCTTTCAGGCGCGGGTACCCAAGCGCGGCATGCGGCACGAGCTGGTGCTCCGGGCGGAGGAGAACGCACGGCACCTGTTGGAGGAACAGCGGATGCTGGAGGGGCAGGCCGACAAGCGGGCGCCGGCGGCGCTGCACTCACTGCGGGGCGAGCTGAGCCTCGAGCGGGTGCCGCGGTCGATCGTGGGCTTTGACGTCTCGAACATCCAGGGCGCCGAGCCGGTGGGCGCCGCCGTCTGGTTCGAGAACGGCCAACCGTTCAAGAACGAGTACCGGCGATTCAAGATCGAATCGGTGTCCGGTATCGACGACTACGCCGCGATGCAGGAGATCGTCGGGCGCTACTTCAC
>CAYGAJ010000109.1:0-8178 GCA_964347815.1 uncultured Gemmatimonadota bacterium
GCCAAAGTCGTTTCGGATGCGCGTCGGGCGCTGGCCGGCATCGAGGGCGTGATCCTTCGCCACCCCTTTCTCGATGCACTGGAGCGTGGAGCGGTTCCCGAGGACTCACTCCGCGCCTTTCCGGGTCACCAGTACCACGTGGTCAAGAGCGACCTCGCGTCGTTCGAGGTTATGCAACGGAGATTCGAGCAGAGGCCGGCCGCCGCCTTCATTCTGGCGCTGACTCAGGGGGAAACGGAGGCGCTGGAAAACGTCATCCGGCTGGGGGCGCGGCTGGGAATGCGCGAGGAGGAGCTGCAACACTACGAGGTGAGCGCCCGCGGTTTCGCTTACGCCGCCTACTTGAGCTGGATGGCGGTCAACGCCTCGGCCGCCGAGTTCACCGGCGCGATCCTGCTGAACTTCGACGCCTGGGGTGCGAACTGCGGGCGCATGAGCTTCGCGCTGCAATGGAGCTACGGCTTCGCACCGGGCGACACCGCGTTTCTCGATGCCTTCGCCAACGTGCCTTCATTCGAGTCAGAGGCGCTGGCAATCATCCAGCACGACCTGGACCAGGGGCTCGAGCCCGCGCTCATCACGCACAGCGCGCGGCTGTTGCAAGGCTACGAGAAGATGTTCTGGGACGCGATGGCGATCGCCGCGGGTCTGGACTCGGGGCTGCTTCTCTAGCCGGGCACGGGCGGACCGACGATCTTGCAGACCGCGCGGCCTGCGGCGACCCAGCCGCCGCGGGGCCGTCAACGCGTCGCTGGCTTATGAGCCCATGACGACGACAACCTGAACCCGACCGCGAAAATGAAACGTCTGATCCTACTGGCTTTATGCGCGACGGTATGGCCCGGCTCCCTACCCGCCCAAGACCGCCCTCTAGGCACTCTGCGCGAGCAAGCCGAGATCCAGCAAGGTTGGCTGAAGCTGCGGCTGGAGCGCGTGCTGCCGCGACTGATGCGCGAGCACGGCGTGGACATGTGGATCGTGCCGATGCGCGAGTACAACGAGGACCCCGTATTTCGTGCCCTGGTCTCGCCGACCACAATGGCGGCGCGCCGGCGCACGATCTACGCCTTCTGTGATCGCGGCCCCGAGGACGGTGTCGATCGCATCGCGATCGGCGGGACATCACAGGGTGACCTGTACCGCGTCGTGCGCGACCCCGACGCTCAGATCGGCGCGGCTGGCGGCCAGCAACGCCGTGCCGAGCCGTTCGGGCCCGATCAATGGAAGCTCTTGCCGCCGATCGTCGAGGAGTGCGACCCCGAAGTCATCGCGGTCAACATCTCGCACACCCACAACTTCGCCGACGGTCTCAGCGCCGGCGAGTGGGAACAGCTACAGGCGGCGCTGCCGGAGAAGTACCGATCGCGCATCGTGCGGCGCGAGCGTTTGGCGGTCGACTACATCGCCGAGCGACCGCCCGAGATGCTGGCGGTCTACGTCGAGATGCAGAAGATCGCCCACGGCATCATCGAGACCGCGTTCTCGAATCAGGTCATCCGTCCCGGCGTCACGCGTACCCAGGACGTCGTTTGGTGGATGCGCCAGCGTGTGAACGACCTGGGCCTCGGCACCTGGTTCCAGCCGTCCGTGAGCGTTCAACGGCGCGGCGTCCAGATGAGCGATTCGGCCAATCCGGCGATCTTGCACGGCGATGTGCTCCACTGCGACTTCGGGATCACGGCCCTCGGGCTCAACACCGACACGCAGCACATGGGCTACGTTCTCCGACCCGGTGAAGCGCAGGCGCCGGCCGGCCTGGAACGGGCGCTGGCCGTGGGCAACCAGCTTCAAGACATCGTGATGGGAGAGTTGAGGCCCGGGCGTTCGGGCAACGATGTGCTGCGTCAGGCGCTGGCTCGCATGCAGGCGGCGGGCATCAACGGAACCGTCTACACCCACCCGATCGGCGATCACGGACACGGGGCCGGTCCACTGGTCGGCCTCTGGGACCGTCAGGAGGGCGTGCCCGGGCGCGGCGACGTGCCGGTGCGGCCCAATACCTGGTTCTCGATCGAGCTGCAGGCGACGACCCCAGTGCCCGAGTGGGACGGACAGGATGTGCGGATGGCTTTGGAGGAGGACGCCTTTCTCGACGCGCGTGGCGACCGCCACTGGGCGCTTGCGCGCCAGGAGAAGCTTCACCTGGTTCGCTGAGCCGCACTGGTTTTTGATACAATCGGTCGGCATATTGTCGGCCCCTCGTCCCCGACCGTGTCGGGGTCCCAACCACCCTTCGCCCGGAGGTTACGATGGCGAAAGAGCTTCGCTGCTCGGATGTGGGAATGGACTGCGACTTCGTCGCAAAAGCCGAGACCCATGAAGAGCTGATGCAGAAGGTCGCCAAGCACGCCAAGGAGGTTCACGGCATCAGCCAGATCACGCCCGAGCTTAAGGAGAAGGTTACGCGGGTCATCCGAGAGTCCTGACCGGCCCGCGCGCCTAGAACGGCCGCCACAGCGAACGCAGGCGGAGGATCGTCAGGTCCAGGAACCGGTTGTGGCGGCCCCGGCGGCCGAACGCGAATGAGCGCCTGGTACGAAGACGTGGGCTTCTGGGGTGGTCTGCACGATTTTCTTTTTTCCCACGTGCTGACTCCCGATGCCGCCGCATCGGAGGCCGACCGGATCATCTCTCTGCTCGGGCTCGAAGGCGGTGCGTCCGTGCTCGACCTGTGCTGCGGGCCCGGCCGCCACTCCCTCGAGCTGGCCCAGCGCGGGCTCGCGGTCACAGGTGTCGATCTCACCCAGATCTATCTGGACAAGCTCCAGGCACACGCCGCCGAACGGAACCTGAGCATCGAAGTCGTGCGCGCCGACATGCGTGAGTTCCGGCGCCCGGACACCTTCGACGCCGCCCTCAACCTCTACAGCTCGTTCGGATACTTCGAAGACCCCGAGGACGACCTGCGAGTGCTACGCAATCTTCATGGCTCGCTCAAGCCGGGCGGCAGGCTGCTCATGGACATGCAGGGCAAGGAACCGCTGGCCCGGAAGTTTCAGGAGCGAGACTGGCACACGCTGCCGAGCGGGTCGGGCTACCTCCTCGAAGAGAGAAAGCTGCACAGCGGATGGGATTGGCTCGACGTTCGCTGGACGCTAATAAGCGAACACGGACCTCCGAAATCCTACGACTTCGGCTTGCGACTCTATTCCGGCGCGGAGCTAAAGGCGAGCTTGCTGAAGGCGGGCTTCTCAAAGGTCGCGCTCTACGGCAGTCTCGACGCGACGCCGTACGACCTCGACGCCAAGCGTCTGGTCGCGTTGGCCACCCGGTAGAACGGTAGGCGGTAGGCGGTAAGCGGTGCGACTGTGGCCGGGCGAGTGCCCACCGGCTGACGCGCCAGCGCCGGGTCCTCGGTTCTTAAGACAACGGCGCTCTCGATCTCGTGATCAGCCGGCCGATCGCGTAACCGGCCACGCTGGCCAGCGTGCCCGAGATGGCGGACGGCAGCAACGCTAAAACGTAGGCCAGGCCGGCGAGCGCCGCCCCGACACCCTCAGCCGGCACAGCCAGCGCTACGTATTCGTGGTAGGGGAGCGACGCGGCCGGCCCCGTCGCCGGCTGAGCCAACACCAGCCCTTCCATCAGCTCCCGGGCGAGCCACACCGCCGTGCCCACGCACATCGCCAGCAAGGCCGCCAGCTCTCCCCGCGGCCGTCCGTAAAGCCCGGCCACCAGCGGCACGAAGAGCGAGACGAGGGCGATGGAGAGAGACAGCTCGAGCAGTTCGAGGATGGTGCGGCCGGAGAACGCCGTAGCGACGCTGGCCAGTGTGATTAGCGCGACCGAGAGCCGGTCGACGAAGAGTTGCCGGCGCCGAAACGGCCGCAGCCGGCCTAGCAGGTTGTGACCGAGGATGGTCGCGGGCGAAAGCACGGCGCTGGTGGCGGTCGACACGATGATCGAGATCAGCGACACCACGAATACGACGGTCAACGCCGGCCGCAGATACTGGCTCGCCAGAATCCCAAGCACGTCGCCCGTCTCATCGCCCGGCAGGAGGATCCGCGACGCCAGGCCGAGAGCGACGGGGATGAGACCGAAAGCGATGTAGATGACCCCGGCGAGGATGCAGGCGCGCGATGCGGTGCGGGCGTCCCGGGACGCGAAAACCCGTTGCATGAGATCCTGCCCCGGGATGTTCCCGAGCAGCCCGCTGCCCCAGGTTCCCAACCACAAGACCGCCGCCGCCGCCCCCGCCTCCGGCCACAACGTGAGGGCGCTCCCCGGTGTCTCCGAGAACAGGCGCCCGATCCCCGCCGCCACGGCCCCATCACCCAGTTGCGCGAAGGTGGCCGCGGCCAGGATCAGCAACGTGACCAATACCACGCCCATCTGCAGCGCATCGGTCAGCGTCACCGACCACATTCCGCCGATCAGGGTGTAGCCCACCACGACGCCGGCCGCGATGAGGATGCCCGCGACGAGGTCGATGCCGAAGAATGTGGTCTGGATGCCGGCGAGGGCGAGATACTGCGCGGCGATCCAGCCGAAATAGCCGGGTACCAGAATGATGCTCGCGACCAGCTCCGACTTCGGCCCGAAGGCGCGTCCGTAGAAGTCCGCGATGGTCAGGAGTCGCATCTCCCAGAGCGGCCGCGCGAAGAAGAGCCCCGCCAGGATCAGTGCCCCGCCGGACGCCCAGGGGTCGAGGATCGTCCCTCGTACACCTTCGAACCTCGCGGCCTCGGCCGCGCCCAGCACCGTGGCGGCGCCGAACCACGTCGCGAGCAGCGTCCCCCAGGCGAGGGCGAGGGGCAGCCGTCGGCCGGCCACGATGTAGTCCTCCTCGGTCTTCACCCGACGCCCGGCGTAGACGCTCACCGCGAATATGACGGCCAGGTAAAGGACGATGAGGACGGCCAACAGAGTGGTCATGGTCTCACGGACGCTTGACGTTTTGCTCGGCCCCGGGTTACGATCTAACTGTAATCAGACGGCGGTTTTGACGGCTCATCCAACCGGCCGTCAGCCGCCGTCGGCGCTACGGCGGCGCACGCCGGGCGCTAGAAGAATCGCGAGTCGAGGTGCTGGGCTTGATCGATGTAATCGAACTTACCGTCAACGGCGACCGGCGCGAGGTGGGTGTGCCGAGCCACTACACCCTGCTCGAGACGTTGCGCTACGTGCTCGGGTATACTGGGTCGAAGCAGGGCTGTGACAAGGGCGACTGTGGCGCCTGCACGGTCTTGCTGGACGGGGTGCCCACCCTCTCGTGTATTCTTCCGGTTCAGGAGGCCATCGGTCACGAGGTGACCACGGTGGAGGGGTTGGCGACCTCGGACGGCGCGCATCCCCTTCAGGAAGCCTTCGATCTGACGGGCGCGGCGCAGTGCGGATTCTGCACGCCGGGCATCCTGATCTCTGCGGCTAGCCTCTTGAACGCGAATCGCGAACCGACGCTGGACGAGATCCGCGAGGCGCTGTCGGGCAACCTCTGCCGGTGCACGGGCTACACGAAGATTTACGAGGCGGTGGAGCTGGCGGCGCGGGCGCTGCGTGAGAACCGCCCCGCGGCGGAGTTGGCACGCACATGAAGCTGGAAGACTTTCGCGAGAAGCAGGCCGAGGGCGCGGCCAGCGAGGAAGAGCTGCGGGCGGCGCTGGAGCGCGAGTTCCGGGTGATCGGCCGGCGGCTGCGCCGCACCGACGGGCTGGCGAAGTCCACCGGTCGCGCCCTGTACACCGACGACATCGTGCTCCCCGGCATGTTGCACGCGAAGATCCTGCGGAGCCCGCACCCGCACGCGCGGATCGAGTCGATCGACGCCTCGCAAGCTCTGGCGCTGGACGGCGTGCGCGCCGTGGTCACGGGGCGCGACATGGCCGTGCCGTACGGCATCATCCCCTGGACCCGGGACGAGTATCCACTTTGCGTGGACAAGGTCCGGTACGTTGGCGACGGCGTGGCGGCGGTGGCGGCGGTGGACGAGGACACGGCGGTCGAAGCGCTCGACCTGATCGAGGTCGTGTACGAGCCCCTTCCCTACTTCCTCGACCCGGAGGAAGCGCTGGCCCACCCGGAGACGCCGATCCACGAGCCGCGCAAGCCAGGCCAGAACGGCAACCTATCGAAGAACGTCCACCTCGAGTTCGGCGACGTGGACGGGTTGATGGCCGAGTCGGACGTGGTGATCGAGGGCGAATACTTCTTCGAGGGCACCACCCATACGGCGATCGAGCCCCACTGCGCCATCGGCTATTTCGATCCCGCTGGCAAGCTCACGGTCTGGTCGGCGACGCAGGTCCCCCACTATCTGCATCGGGAGCTGGCGCGAGTGCTCGACCTCGACGTGGGGAAGGTGCGGGTGATCCAACCGCCGGTCGGCGGCGCCTTCGGCGGCAAGTCCGAGCCGTTCGACCTCGAGTTCTGTGTCGCCAAGCTCGCGATGATGACCGGGCGGCCCGTGAAGATCCTCTACACGCGCGAGGAGGTCTTCTACGCGCACCGGGGCCGGCACCCGATGCTGATGCGCTACAAGATCGGCGCCGCGAAGAACGGTCGGATCAAGGCGGTGGACGCGCGGACGGTGATCGACGGCGGCGGCTACTCGTCGTTCGGGATGGTGACCACGTACTACTCGGGCCAGCTCATCACGGCGCCCTATCAGATGGAGTCGTACCGGTTCGACTCGACGCGGGCCTATACGAACAAGCCGTGCTGCGGGCCCAAACGTGGCCACGGATCGGTCCAGCCGCGCTTCGCCATCGAGGTGCAGCTCGACAAGGTCGCCGAAGCCCTGGACCTCGATCCGATCGAGCTGCGCCGCCGAAACTTCCTCGGTTCGAACTCTAAGACGGTCAACGAGTTCCGCGTCACGTCCAACGGCTTTCTGCAGTGCCTGGACGCCGTCGAAGAGGCGTCGGGCTGGCGGAAGAAATATCGAAAGCTGCCCTATGGCCGGGGGGTCGGGGTCGCTGGGTCGTGTTACATCTCCGGGACCAACTACCCGATCTATCCCAACGAGATGCCGCAGTCGGCGGTGCAGCTTCAGGTGGACCGGTCGGGCCGGGTCGCCGTCTTCAGCGGCGCCTCCGAGATCGGGCAAGGCTCCGACTCGATGGTCGCCTACATCGTGTCGGAGGAGCTGGGCGTCCCCCTGGACTACGTGCGGATCCTGTCGTCCGACACCGACCTCACCCCCGTCGACCTGGGCGCCTACTCGTCACGCATTACCTTCATGTTGGGCAACGCCTGCATCGACGCGGCGCGCAAGATCAAGAAACAGGTCCGCGAGGCGGTGGCCGAGGCCTGGGAGTGCAAGCCCGAGGTGGTGACTCTCGCCGGCGGCTGGGCCTTCAACGCGACGGACACCGGCCAGAAGATGCCGATCTCTCAGGCGTTCAATCTGGCCGAAGCGAAGTTCGGGGCGTTGGGCTCGATGGGACACTACAACACGCCGAAGGACATCCACGGCGATTATCGCGGTGGCACCATCGGCGCGTCGCCGGCCTACTCGTTCACCGCCCATGTCGTAGAAGCCGACGTCGACCCCGATACCGGGTTCGTCGAGGTCGTCAAGATCTGGATCGCCCACGACTGCGGCCGCGCGCTCAACCCCGTGCTGGTCGAAGGCCAGATGGAAGGCTCGGCCTACATGGGCTTCGCCGAGGCGATCATGGAAGCGCACGTATTCAAGGAGACGGGGCTGCACAACGCGCCCTCGCTTCTCGATTACAAGATCCCGACCTCCCTCGACACGCCGGAGATGGAGTCGCTCATCATCGAGTCCGTGGACCCCGAGGGGCCGTACGGCGCCAAGGAGGCCGGCGAGGGACCGCTTCACCCATCGATACCGGCCATCGCCAACGCCATATACGACGCGGTCGGCGTGCGCATCGACCGCCTGCCCTTCTCGCCACCGCGCGTTTGGGCAGCGCTCCGCGACCGGCGCGCGCTCGAGGACGCCGGCAAGATTCAGCCGTGGAAGCCGAGCCCCGACGCGGCTCCAGTTCCGGCGGCCGGCGACTGACCGTCTGAGGTCGATAGTGGAAAGCGCGCTCGTAGGAGACCGAATGTCGAATATCCAATCATCAACGTCCTACCCCCAAATGCTCGGCGAGTCGCAAGCACACTTGGATGTTGGACGTTGGACGTTGGACATTGGACGTTCGCGCTGTTTCCAATGCTAAGACTCCACCCCTACGTCTACCACCGCCCGCAACGGCTGGGCGAGGC
>CAYGAJ010000110.1:0-1432 GCA_964347815.1 uncultured Gemmatimonadota bacterium
CGAGAAGATCTACATCGACACGGTGCAGCGCTTCTGGGAGTTCCTGCTGGCGCTGTTGCGAAACGTACACTGAGCGACGTTCCGCCCTAGTCGATCGATGGAATCCGCCGACCGTACACCCTCCGTTTCGCTGTCCCGGCGCGGCTTCTTTCGGGCCGCCGGGCTGGGGGCCGTGGCGCTGGCGGCGCCCGGACGCCGCCTGCAAGGGATCGAATCTGATGCGGACGGCGTGCTAATCCAGAATGGCACCGTGGTGACCGCAGCCGAGCGGCGGCGTGCCGACGTCCGAGTGCGCGGAGAGCGTATCGTCGAGATCGGGGCGCGGCTGGAGCCGTTGGGAGAACGGGTGATCGAGGCGGCGGGGCTGCTGGTGCTTCCCGGCGGCATTGATCCGCACGCCCACCTGACCCAGGCGGACGGCGGCCCCGACGCCTACCGGTTGGCCGACGATCTCACCTCCGGCTCGGAAGCGGCGCTGGCCGGCGGCGTGACGACGATCGGCAACATGACGGTGCCAGGCCGCGGCGAGGACCTCTTCGCCGCCGTCGAGCGAGACGAGCGGTTGGTGGCGGAGCGGGCGATCGCCGACATCTTCTTGCATCCGGTGCTGCTGGATCCGACGGGGTGGGGGGAGGACGAGGTCGGACGGCTGCGAGCGGCCGGGCATACGAGCGTCAAGATCTTCATGGTCATCCCGAGCTTCGACGAGCACGCACGTGAGTACGTGCAGGTCATGCGCCTGGCCGGCGCCGCGGGTCTGCTCTCGGTGGTGCACTGCGAGGACGGACCGATCATCGCCGAGGCGACGCGGGCGTTGATGGCGGCGGGACAAAGCTCGCTGCGTCACTTTGCGAAGAGCCGTCCGGTCCTGGCTGAGGTCATCGCGACCCGGCGCGCCATCGCGTACTGCGAGGCCACCGGCGCGCCGATCTATGTGGTCCACCTTTCGGCCGAGGAGCCGCTTCGCATCTGCAGCGAAGCGCAAGCGCGGGGTCTGCCCGTGTACGTTGAAACGCGACCCATCTATCTGTCATTCACGGAGGAGCGCTACCTGGAGCCGGACGGGCCGCTCTTTGTGGGTCAGCCCCCGCTGCGCAGCGCTCGAGACGTGGACGCGCTGTGGGCCGGGCTCGAAGCCGGCACCATACACACCCTCGGCACCGACCACGTGGGCTGGAGTCGCGAGCAGAAGATGAACCCGTCGCTCAACGTCGAGGACCTGCGACCGGGGGTGCCCAACCTGCAAGAGATGCTGCCGGTGCTCTTCTCCGAGGGCGTCGTCACGGGCCGGCTTACGCCGGAGCGCTTCGTCGAGATCAGCTCCACCAATCCTGCCAAGCTGTTCGGACTCCATCCGCGCAAAGGGACCGTCGCGGTGGGCTCCGACGCCGATCTCGTGCTCTGGGACCCGGGTGCGAAGCGGACGATCGGG
>CAYGAJ010000110.1:1532-8054 GCA_964347815.1 uncultured Gemmatimonadota bacterium
GGCAGCTTCGGCGCGGCGGTGGGCACGCTGGTCTTCTGCTCGCTCGACGATCCCGAAGCGGGCCTGGCGGAACTGCGCCGCGTGCTCGCGCCCGGCGGTGTGCTCCGGGTTATCGAGCACGTTCGCTGGGATCGTCACCCCATCGGGGCCCGACTGCAGGATTGGCTGACTCCGGCCTGGAGGGTGATCGCCGATGGGTGCCGGCTCAATCGGCCAACCGAAAGCCTGATTCGTGGCGCCGGCTTTCGGGTCGAGCGAAGCCGACATGATGTAGACGGTCTCCTGCTTGAGATCCACGCTCGCTCTGGCGAAGGCAGACCCGCGAGGCCGCCCGAGGCGTGAGTTTCAGCCGGCGGCGCGCGAAGGAAGTTCCGTCGCTAGCCGAGGTTCGCCGTCTACACCCCCCACCAGCACGAACGCGGCCCAGCGCGACGGGTGAGCGATACCGGCGTCGGCGTCGATCAGGGCCCGGCGCACGCGCGCCAGAGCTTGGGCCGGCGGCCGGCCCATCTGCAGCTCGCGGTAAAATCTTTCCATAAAATCGGCGGCGGAGCGGTCGGAGATGCGCCAGAGGCTCACAAGGACGCCTCGAGCGCCGGCGGCGAGGAAAGCGTGTGGCAAGCCGATGATGCCCTCGCCCCGAACCCGGCGCCCCAAGCCCGTCTCGCAGGCCGAAAGGGTGACCAGCTCGGCGTTCAGGCTCAGGTTGCGGACGGTGGTCAAATCGAGGGGCGCCCCGGCGAGGACGATCCGCGTCCGGTCAGGCCGGCGGTCGTTCACCAGAGCGTGTGCCGCGAAGTGGAGGTAGCGATAGCGGCCCGGGCTGTGGTCCCGCCAGCGATCGAGCGTCGCACTCCGACCGGTCAACACATCCGCGCCCTGCGAATCGAACATCTTGCCGAGCTGGCGGGCTTCGGCCGCTGCGTGGGGCAGGGGCGGGAGCGGCACGCGGGCGCCGTCCCCACCGGGGGGCGCGGCGGCCCTGCGGACGTCGGGGTCGCCGACGGCGAGCAGCGCGCGGTCCCAATCTCGACCTCCGTCGGCACCACGCAGACGAAGCAGGACCGACGCCGAGGGACCGTAGACGATCCGGCGGGTCGCGGCCCAGGGCATGCCCTCCTTGTTGGGGATGAGCACCTCGAGCGGCAGATAAGCCAGGGGACCGGCCGGCAGGGCGAAGATCTCCTCGGCGGGTCCTGGGTCCAGTGGGGCGACGAGCTTCTGGTAGGCCAGGCGCGCGGCCGAGGTCCATGCGCGCCCGCTCAGCGGGTCTTCGATGCCGGCGCGGAGAAAGCCGATCAGCGCCGAGACCGAGTCCGATGACCCGAGTCGTGCCGCCCGGATTCCGTCGCTCGCGATCCACCAGCCGTAGACGTCTCGATCGCCCCAGAAGTAGGCGAGCGCCACGCGTTCGGGCCCGGTCAGGCCGGCGATCACCTCGGCGGTGGAAGCCGGGTGCGTATAGCGTGAGGCCGCCGCCGCGCCCGCCACTTGGTACTCCGACGTCTCGAGGGAATCGAGCGTCGCCGTCAACCGCTCGATCTCTTTATTCAGCGCCAGACGAAGCTCGGCCGGCGCGGCGGCGGCCGCGTTGTAACGCTCTCGCAATTCCGCTTTGATCTGTCCGATCCGCGACAGTTCGTCGGCCGCCAGCCGGCGCTCGGCCATCAGCTCCAACAAGAGGCGGGCACGCGCTCGTTCCGAAACCTCGAACGCTTCGGCCCCGCGCCCGGCGGCAACCAGAATGCGGATCGCTCCCTCGTACGCGTTCCAGCGCGGCTGGGCGACGCCCATGCGCAGGTCGCCCAGCGCCAGTCGCCCGCGCCACGACTCGAGCAGCTCGATCGCACGCGTGAAGGCTTGGAGAGCAGCGCTCGAGTCTCCGGCGGCTTCCAGCGCGAGGCCCTGCGCCTCGAGACCCTCGTACTGAGCGTCGGGATCGTCTTGCTCGTCGGCTATGGCGGTGGCGGCGTTCGCCCAGCGTACAGCCACTTCGCCCGCTCCTTCTGCCGTGGCAAGACGTGCCAGTGCGACACGAACGCTGGCGCGCTCCCTTCCGAAACTGCCGGAGTCGGCGAGGGCGAGAGCTGTGGTGAGGGTCGCAGCGGCTCGATCCAGCCGGCCCGACGCCAGCTCGATCCGGCCGCTGATCTCGTGTGCCACCACGGCGCCGTAAGCGAGTCCGGCTCTCTCGGTGATCGCCAGCGACTCGGTCACGTGCGTGCGGGCCGAGTCGAGGTTGCTGGCCTCCAGAAAGATGCCGGCGAGGCTGTTGTGGAGCAGGGTGAGACCGTAGGTGTGCTGGATCTCTTCGGCGATGCGCAGCGACTTTCGAAACAGACGCAACGCTTCTTCCATCTCGCCCGTGTCGAGGTGAATGTTCGCCAGGTTGTACAGGACGATGGCCTGTCCCTCGGGATTGCCGTTCTGTTCGTGGATCCCCAGCGCCTCCTCGTAGGCGCGCGCGGCGGCTTCGAAGCGACCGAGGTGACGGTAGTCGATTCCGATCTCGTTGAGAGCTCTCGCCACCTCCTGCGTCAGACCGGCCCGACGCCGTAACTCGAGCAGACGCTCGTGAACGTCCAGAGCTTCCCGATTGCGCGCGCTGAGCGAGTAGATGCGGCCAAGAGCGTTGTACGCAGCCGCCTCCAGCTCCAGGTCGTCGATCTGAAGCGCCAGCTCGAGCGTCCGCTCGGCCTCGAATAGCGCCTCGTCGAAGCGCCCCTGTCGGTCGAGCAGCACGCTCCGCACCCAGCGGGTCCACCCTTCGCGCTTCGGATTGCCTTGCACGAGCGCGTCGGCCGCCTCGAGCACGGCCGCGGCGCTGTCCAGCTTTCCGGCGCGCCGTAACCCAGCCGACCACCAGAGTCGCGCGCGCCACAGGTTGGCCGTATCGGCGTGTGCGGCAAAGGAGTCGGCCAGCGCCTCGTAGTGGGGGGCCGCCTCGATCAACCGGCCCTCATTGCGCAGGCTGTCGGCCGGGGCGAACGGCGAGCTCTCGAGCTGCTCTGGCGGCGGCTGGTCGCAACTCGTCGAGACGAAAGCGAGGACCAGCGAGGCGATGAAGAAAACCGCCGCGCGCCGGCGGCAGCGACTCGGTCCCGATCTTGGCATTATTGGCCGGGTGGAAGGGCGCTGACGATGGAGGAGCGCCCGACGATCTGGCGAAGCGCATCGAGCGCTTCGACGCTCCAGAAAAGCTCACCACTGGTCCCGGGAGGCAACTCCTGCCGCGACACACGAACCGTCGTGTCGGCAGCCTCCCGCTCGAGCAACAGCGTGCCATCGGCCGCGTGCAATCGCACCTGGTATGTCGTGGCCTGGTCGACTGGCGTCCAGGCTGCCGTTAGGGCCTCGGCCTCCGACGCGACGCTGACCTCGATTTCGGCCGTCAGGCCGCGGAGAACATCCGCTTCGGGCAGGGCGCCGGGCTCGGGCCCGAACTGCCAGACCGCGATGAGCATGACCGCCGCGGCCGCCGCCAGCGGGGCCGACCAACGCCACCAGGTCGTGGGCCGCCGCCTGCGGGTTTGCGCCGGCGCGCCTTCGGCCGCTGCGCCCGTGAAGGCGGCTCGAATCTCGATCGCTCGCGTCACCTCGGCCCAGCAGCGTTCGCACTCGAAGTAGTGAGCCTCGAACGCTTCCGCTTCGGCCGGGTCGAGTCGCCCGGCGAGGTACCCGGAGACGAGGTCCTTCTCGTCGACGTATTCGCAGTTCATCTGTTCAGCCGTGGGATGTCCGTTCTCCTCCACCGCTTATATGTTCCCGTTGGCTCGCAGACGTTTCACGCCTCCGGCCCTCCCAGCAGTGCCGACACCCGTTGCAGCGCCCGGTGCTTCCGAACCCGCACGGCGCCCGCCGTGATCGCGAGCTGCCGGGCGACTTCTGCCGTGTCCATCCCGTCGTAGAAGAGGCGTTTGAGCAGGTCCCGGTCCGGCTCGTCCAGCTGGTCGAGCGCACGCCGAACCTTCTCCTGCCGCTCGACGGTGACCAGGCTCGTCAGCGGGTCGGTCTCTTGGGAGACCGCAGATGAGCCGCTCCGGAGACGGGCCAGCGCTCGCGACTCGCGCTGGCTCGTTCTACCACGCTGTAAGCAGATGTTTCGGGCCGTTTGGAAGACGAAGGCCGGCAGCGCCGTCGGGTTGCGGAGCCGCCCCTCATCCAGCGCCTGCAGAACGCGCCGCAGGGTCTCCTGGGCGACGTCCTCGGCGTCGGCCGGGTCACCGAGACGCCTCAAGGCAAACAGGCGGAGCCGGTCCCAGTAGCGCTCGGCCAGCTCTGTGCCTTCCGAGACGGCCGGGGCAGCGCGTTCGGCGTCCGCGGAAGCCGGGTAGGCGCGAACCCGGTCGCTGGGGCTGAAACGATCCGAGTCGTTGGGCGACATAACGCTGCTGATCTTGCGCGAAGGGACCGCCGCGTCACCAAGCCGAGCGAGGGTCCCACAGCCGAAAGCGGTCCAGGCGGGTGCCCACCTGAATCGATAGCAAGGATTGTTACAAACATAGAGCCCGAGACGAGGCGTTACAACCAGTTGCGCTCACGCCGCGGTGGCCAGCGGTCAGCCGAACAGGCCGGAGCGCCGTCGATCACGGAGCGCGCGGACAGACCCGTCGCCCCGGGCGCTGAGGGTCGTTACTCTAGGCGCTGAGCGGCTGGGCCTCCAAGACCCTTCGAAACGAGCGGCGAGCATGGCTCAAGGTGTCCATTGGGAATGGCGCGGTTTCGGCCAGGTCTCCCAGGCGTTTCGAAGCCGGTTCCGTTCGCTCGAGCCCTATCTCTCAACGCACACCCTGGTCGACGACTATCTCTGGGCCCCCGGCCTGGCCGTGAACGTCAAGTTGAGAAGGGAGTGGGGTGGGGGCGCGTTGAAGTTCAAGCGCAGGATCGGTCGGGAGGGAGAACTCGAACAGTGGAGCGAGAGACCCGAAGATGTTCATCCCTTCCCGCTGGACTCGAGCGCCTGGCGCGCTCTGACGAGCGCCCTGGGTTTTGCCTCCGCAAACATCCGGAGGCCGGCCGACTACCCGGTAGACCAGGCCGAGGCCCTGGGCCTTCTTTCGAGGAGCGTACCGGGCCTGAGGGTGATCCGGGTGGTCAAGACGCGGAGCGTCCGGATCTGGCGCGACCCGCCTGCGGAGATCCTGGTCGAGCTGGTGGACATCGCCGAGCCGCGAACGGTTCAATCAGTGGGCCTCGAGTGCCAGCTGGCGGCCGGGCACGGGCAGGCCGGCGGAGATTGGGAGCCCCAGGCGCTGCGGGGGGCGATGACCGCGCTGGGAATCGACGCCGAGCGGTTGACCGCGATGAGCTATCTGGATGCGATCGAGCTGTGGGTCCGCTCGGACCGATCGACGGATCGGTAGAGCGCGTGCCGAGCCATCGCAGGTCTTCCCGTTGACCGGTCGATCGCCGGTGTCTCAGCCCTCCTCGAGCTCCTCGAGGGTCCGGGGCCAATCGTCCTTGAGGATTCGCGATAGGGCGCGGTCTTTCAGGAGCTTGCCGCCCGTCTGGCAGATGGCGCAGTAGTTGACCTCGTTCTGCGCGTAGACGATGCGTTGAATCGGGGAGCCGCATTGCAGGCACGGTTGTCCGAATCGACCGTGCGCCTTCATCTCGGGGTGGAACGCCGTCACCTTCTCCGGGAAGCCGTCACCCACTTCAGTTCGAAGCCGGTCGATCCACTCTCGGAGCGAAGCCCGAGTGGCCGTGTAGAGTCGCCTCACCTCCGCCGCGCTGAGTTGGCTCGTGCGCTTCACCGGAGACAGCCTTGCCGCAAGCAAGATCTCATCGGAGTGCGCGTTGCCGATGCCGCTGAAGAGCCTGGGGTCGGTGAGCGCCCTCTTCAGCGTCCGGTTCTCTCGCTCGAGCGCTTCCCTGAACTCCGCGTACGAGACCTCGAGAGCTTCGACGCCGCCCCGGTCGAAGCCGCTGAGGCTGTCGGCGCCGCGAACGATGTGGAGTGAGGCGCGCTTCTTCGCACCCTCTTCCGTGAGCAGCACGGTCCCGCTCGGGAAGTCGAAGGCGGCGTGGCCCCGCTTCTTCGGTATCGACGCTCCACGCTTGCGCCAGCGGAATCGTCCCGTGAGCATCAGATGGAAAACGAGAAAAAGCTCCCCCTCCAGCTCCCAGGCGATCCGCTTGCCGATGCGGTGAATCGCCTCCACCCGCTTACCCTCGGCCGCGGCCGGGGGCAGCGCGAAAGTCTTCAGCAGGGACGGAGAGCGAACGCGCACGGACTCCAGCGGCTGCCCGATCAGGTATCGCGACAGCGCCTCGACGTAGATTGTGACCTCGGGGAGTTCAGGCACAGACTCGTTCTGGCGAACAGGCGGCCGCTGCTGGCCGGCGGCCGATGCTAGCCGGCGCCCGAGATCGCTGGTTAGAAGAGTCGCCAGTTTATGCCGATGAGCGCACCCGAGTTGTTTTCCTGGAAGAACCCCCAGGCGCGGAAGCGCCAGACTCCGATTCCGGCCATTAGCGAGGGCTTCGTGTCTGATCCCGTGAGGCCCAGTCCCGCTTCGA
>CAYGAJ010000111.1:0-7914 GCA_964347815.1 uncultured Gemmatimonadota bacterium
GGCGTCCCACATCGACGGCCCAGCGCAGCAGCCGCTCCTTCGCCGCGCCGCCCTGGCGTGCCACCTCCTCGACGCGGGCGAAGATCTTCTCGTATCCGCGAGGAACCATCGTCATCACGGTGGGCCTCACCTCGAGGAAGTTCTGGGCGACGGCCGCGAACGACTCCGCGTAGCAGATGGTTACGCCGCTCGAGAACATGACGTAGTGCCCGGCCATGCGCTCAAAGACATGCGATAAGGGGAGAACGGAGAGCGAAACGTCTTCGGGAGTGACGTCGAGTACCCGAAGCGACGAGCGCACATTCGACACCAGGTTGTTGTGGGTCAACATGACGCCCTTCGGCTCACCTGTCGTGCCCGAGGTATAGAGGATCGTCAAGACCTCATGCGGGTCCGTGGCGAGCGCCCGCGCGCGATACTCGCCGTCCTCGAGCTGCGAAAGCCGGGAGTCTCCCAGTGCCATCAGCCCCTGCCATGAGATCACGTCCGCTTCACTGGTCGGCGATTCATCGAACGTGATGGCGTAGGCGAGCGTGCTGACGTCGGGTTTCAGCTCTCTGACCTTGGCCAGCTGCTCCTCGTTCGACACGAAGATCGCCTTCGCTTCGCTGTCGCGGAGCATGAAGCTGATCTGCCCCGCAGGCAGGACCGCGTAAAGCGGGACGCTGACGGCCCGAGCCATCACACAGGCAAAGTCAGCGATGAGCCATTCGGGCCTGTTCTCGGATAGGATCGCCACCCGGTCGCCCGGCACGATCCCGAGCGCTTCCAGTCCGAGGGCGACCCGCTTGACCTCCTCGTAAACCCGTCGATGGGAGAGGCTGTGCCAGGCGCCGCCCCGTTTGTACTTGAGCGCGTCCGGTTTCTGGAAGCGGTCGACGGCGTCGAGGAAAAGCTCGGCGATGTTCCCGTCCGGGATGTCGGCGGGCGCACCCGCCGTTCGGATCACATTCGCACTCGGTTCGGTGGTCAAACTATTCTCCGACCGGTCGGTTCGTTTCTTCCGCTCCGGAGTCCGTGCCCTCGAGCTGAGCCAGGGTCTTCCGAGCGTGTTCGATGTGCGCGATCGCTTCGGCGTCGCTTGGCGGCTTTGCGAGAAAGGCGCGCAGGTGCTGACGGGCCGCGGCGCCCTCGCCGCGCCGCAGAAGCAGAAACGCCAGACCGTAGTGGACGGCTGGCGAGTCGCGCCCGCTGGCTATCGCCTGCTCGTAGTACTTGATCGCCTCGTCAGGCATGCTGATATGCGTGTAAACCACGGCCATCTGCTCCATGATACGGCCATCTTCCGGCGTCCGCCGCAACGCCAGCCGGAACGATGTCAGCGCTTCATGGTACTTCCCCTGGTCGACCAGCCTCAACCCCTCACCGTAATAGTCCGGAGGCTCGCCCAGCCCTTTACCGCGACGCGAGAACGGCCACCAACCCATGTCCTAGCCCTCGCGTCGCGATGCAGGTCCGAAGACGTCTCGACGCTCCGCCACCGCCGTGCCGCCCTCGGCGGCCAGAACGGTCAGGCCCGCCCGCTCGACCTCCTGCAAGTCCTCGCTCCCGGCGTCAAAGACCACGAGGCGGCCTCCAGCCGCCACCCGGCGCGCGGCCGCGGCCGTCTGCTCCTTGTCGCTCCCCGGCGCGATCGCAACGCCTTGCAACCGATACTCGACCAGAGGGTACTGCACCTCGCTGATGATCCAACTGACGCGATCGGCGCCGCCGCCCTTCGCCGGCGGTGGCCCCTTTCCGACGGCGATGATTTCCAGCTCGGGCGCCAGTTGGGCCACGCCCGGCGCCACGGGACCCAGCCGATCACCGAGCAACAGGTAGCCGCGCTCCCGACCGAGACCCGACAGAGCGACGATCTTCAAGGCCAGCTCCTCCTCGCTCACCGGCTCCCGGACCGGGTCCGCCGATGTTCGATCCAGCCGGAGGTCGGCCACGCCGCCATCGACGCGAAAGTCGGTGCGGCAGTTTGGACAGCCCAGCCACCCGCGAAGCACGCGGCGCTCCTGCACCTCTTCGATCAGGAGAACAAGACCGTGCTGGGGCCCACAGCGAGGACACGTCAGCAGGTCCGTCAGCTCAAGGAACACGTTCCAGCTCGGCGAGCGCCCAGTTGAACAGGATTTCGCCGGCGAGCTTTATGTCCTCCTTACGCGAGTCTTCATCCGGCCGGTGGCTCACGCCTTTGAGGCTGGGGATGAAGAACAGCCCCGCCGGTGCGACCCGGGCCACAGCCATGGCGTCGTGGGCCGCCATCGACTCCATGCGCATCGACTCGACGTTCAACTTCCGGCACACCTCCTCCAACCGCGCGGTGACCTCCTCCGACATCGGCGTCGGACGCACGGCCGAGATCGAGGTCAAGTCCAGACCGACGCCCGGCGCCCGCGGTCCGGTGGTCGCCACCAGTTCTTTGAGCCGCCGCGCGATCTCATCCTGGTCGCGCTCGGTTGGCGCACGATGCTCGATGATCGCCCAGGCTCGGTCGGGAATCACGTTCGCCACACCCGGCTCGGCACCGATCACCCCGCAGGTGATCACACCGTTCTCGACGCCGCGAACCAGCTGCGGCAATCGTCCGACCATGCCCGCGATCGGCACGAGAGCGTCGCGCCGTTCGCGCATCGGGGTCGTTCCCGCATGGTTCGTTTCGCCAACGCTTTCGACGCGCCAGCGGCGGATACCTGAGACGTGAGTGACCAGGCCCACGCGCTTGCCCGCACGAATCAGGCGCGAGCCCTGCTCGATGTGCGCTTCGGCGTATACCGCGATCTCGAGCGGCGGCTTGTAGACGAACTTGGCCTCGAGCTCCCCGGTCTCGCGGCTGCGGCGTGGCTTCTTCTGGAGACCGCGTTCCGCCAAGAGATCGGCCAGGCTGGTGCCCTCCGAATCGCGCAGGCGAAGCAGCTCATCATCGCGCACCTCGCCCGCGAACGCTCGGGAGCCCCAGAGCCCGTTTCCGAAGCGGTAACCTTCCTCGTCCGCCCAGATCGCCACCGCGATTCGGGCATCGCGGTCGATTCTCAGGACACGCTGCATGGCCGCGATCGCCCCGGCGACGCCGAGCGCTCCGTCCAGCCAGCCGCCGTTGGGAATGGTGTCGAGATGCGATCCCATCACCAGGTAGGGGCCCTTCCCGTCACCGTTGATCAGGAAGCTGTTGCCCGCCTGATCACGAACGTGTTTCACGCGTCGATGGCGGGAAAAGACCGACGCCGCAGCAGCGTGCGCCTTGTCCTCCCACTCGGTCAGGCCGAGACGCGTGATGCCGTCTTTCTTCGTGGCGCTAATCTTTTGGAATCTCTTAAGCAGCTGAAGGCTCATGGTATCATCCGCCTGCTTGCTGAACTCGAGCGGGCAATCCCCGTCTTCGGTTCCGCGCCGTTGGCATCTATCGTCGTCCGGAGACGGCGTTGGACCGGATCACGATCTCCTCGATTGATACGTCCTGCGGTTGGGCGATGGCGAAGAACACGGCCTCGGCGACCGCTTCGGGATCGAGCATCTCCGAGCGCGCGGGCAGGTCAGGACGCCGATCGGGATCGAAGCGATTCCACAGCGGTGTATCGATCGCTGACGGCTCGATCCAGGTCACCCGTACGCCGGTTCCGCGAAGCTCCTCCACCAGGACTTCGTGTAATCCCCGCAACCCGTACTTCGAGGCCGAGTATGCCGCGTTGCCTAGAAAGGCGCGGCGGCCGGCGACCGAACCGATATTGACGATGTGACCCGAGCCTCGCGCCAACATGTCGGGCAGCCAGGTTCGCGCCATCTCGAAGGGCGCCTGCAGGTTCACCGCCAGCACGCCGGCGAAGCGATCCGGCTCCGTCTCCACGAACGGGGCCAGCTCGAAGGCGCCGGCGTTGTTCACCAGAACGTCCGGCGCCCCGCCCCACCGCTCGCCCAACCGCGCGGCGACCTGTTCGATGAAGGCTCTATCGGTGAGGTCACCGACGATCGCCTCGGCGCCCACTTCGTCCGCCAACGCCGCCAGTGCTCGGTCTCCCCGTCCGGTCAGCGCCAGCTGCGCACCGCCGCGCGCCAATCGCCCGGTCAGCGCCCGGCCCAGACCGCCGGTCGCGCCTGTCAACAGGATCTTTCGTCGCGACAGTTCTTCGGTCGTCTCGCTCACGAGATCAGTGAGTGAGAGGCGACGAGGCGCAAGAACTCATCTCGGGTTCGTGGATCATCGCGGAAAACACCCCGAACCGCGCTGGTGATCGTCTTCGAATTCTGCTTTTCGACACCGCGCATCATCATGCAAAGATGCGCCGCCTCGATCACCACACCCACCCCCTTCGGCTGCACCACATCCTGGATCGCGTGCGCGACCTGATCGGTCAACCGCTCCTGCACCTGCAGCCGTCGGGCAAACACCTCGACGATCCGCGGAAGCTTGCTGAAGCCCACGATCCGGCCGTCCGGGATGTAGGCGATGTGCGCTTTGCCGAAGAACGGTAGCAGGTGGTGCTCGCACATCGAGTAAACCTCGATGTCTTTCACGATCACCATCTCGTCGTGCTCAGCCTCGAACACGCCGTCACCCACTACGTCCTCCACACTCATCTCGTAGCCGCGCGTCAACCAGCGCAGCGACTTTTCGACGCGCTCAGGAGTCCGGTGAAGCCCGGGCCGGTCGATGTCCTCTCCCAGCAACTTCAACTGCTCGCGAATCAGCTCCTGAAGGCTCTGCGATTCCACCGCCAGCAAGCCGCCGACCGGATGATCCAGCGTCGCTCTCCGTTCCTGCTTCATTTATGTCCGCTTCGCCCCCTCGGCGCATGAAACAACATTATTGTTCCACCATCCGCCGCCGACGCTGCGGCGCCGGCGGCTGGCCCTCACCCCGGTACTCCGCCAGATTGCGCTCCGACTCCCACACGACGACCCGATCCAGCATTCCGGCCGGCAGCACCTCTTCCAACCTCTGCCAAATCGTCACCGCCAAGTTCTCCGCCGTCGGGATCACGCCTTCCAACCACGGCACATCCACGTTCAGGTTCGCGTGATCCACGTCCTCCAGCACCGCATCTTGAACCGTCTGTTTCAAACGCTTCAGGTCGAACACGTACCCGGTCTTCGGATCGACTTCACCCTGAAGCGTGACTTCGAGCCCGTAGTTGTGGCCGTGGCCGCTCGGGTTGTTGCAAAGCCCGTACAGCTCTTGATTCTCGCGCTCCGAGAGCGCCGGGTTATGGAGACGGTGTCCGGCGCTGAAGTGCAGCCGTCGTGTGACGCGGACGATTGGCATGGTAGCCTATCTCACATCGGTGGCGCGTCGAAAACGCCCTTCCCGCTTGCCTTTGCTCGATTGAACCGCGGAAAATCGCCGTAACTTAGGCCAGCTGTGGGGGCGATGCCAGTTTCGGGGGATTTTCGCTGCGAGGATGCACCGGTGAGTCAGCAAAAGAATCGGCCCCCGAAGATCAGGGGCCGATCGAGCGATCGAGACTGCAGGGCATTCAATGAAGCCCTCCTGCAACCTTTGGTACCCTCTCCGCGACCTCCGCCTTCCCGAGTCGGGCATGGCGTCGGTTGTGGAAGCCGGGCCCGCACATTCTCGTGTTGGCTCAAGAATGGGTCGCTGCAGCCTCCGTTTCGCTTGCCTGTATTCTAACGTCAGGTCGCGACGCAGTCAATTGAACAAAGACCGAACCAGCGCTCATCAATGCGCGAGAATCTTGACCCCCATCATCAACGCGGCTCCCGCGCCAAACATCAGAGTGTTGATCGGGCGGCCGCGCGCCTGCCCCTCAGGCAACAGGTCGGCTCCGCCGACATAAAGGAACGAGCCGGCAGCCAGGCCTAGGAGAACTCCGAGCACGTTGGCGGAGACGTTGCGGATCGTCAGATAACTGACAACCACCGCGACCGGCGTCACCAACGCCAGCATCGACGTGGTCCAAGCCGCTCGAGGTCCGGGCACACCGGAGTGGTAGAGAGCGGACATGACGGCGATGCCTACAGGCATCTTGTGCACGACCACCAACAGCGCCGCCACCGATCCGAGCAGGGTGCCCGCCGACAAGCCGGCGCCCACGGAAACCCCGTCAACCAACGAGTGTACTCCCACTCCGATCACAAGCAGCGCGGCGATGTGTCGGTGCGGCGGGTGGTGGTGTTCGTCGATGGGATCTTCGCCCCGGGGGTGAACATGCGGCACGAAGTGGGCTTCCAGCAGATAGAAGACCAGGAACGCCACGAGCGTCCAGGTGAGACTGGAGGAGCCGCCGATCAGTTCGACCGAGCTCGGGACCAGGTGGAGAAGCGCACCGGAAACGAGCAGCCCGGCCGCGAATGCGATGAGCTCGGCCGTGTGCTTGACGGCCCAGGATTCAAAGCGACGAATCACCCAGACCCCGGCGAGCATTCCCAAGCCCGTCACCGCTGCGAACAACAGAGCCGCCGAGAAGGAGGCGGAGTCGCCGAGCTGCGCACCGTTCATCGCGTTTTCTATCGGGTGAAGACTGAGAGATCGGTCTGCGTTCGTAACGGCGAAACATACGTGCGCCGTACCCCGGCCAGCAACGGCAAGACGCACGAGGAAAGCTTCCTATCGTGACCGTCGCGCCCTACCGCCTACCGTCAACTGCTTACCGCCTACCGAGCTCTTACCGCCGACCGAGTCCTGGCCTTCGCGCCTTGACACGCCGGCCGCCGGCGCGGTAGGGTACACGTCAATATGTGCGCACGGGCTTCAATCAGGCGCCTCATCGCGCTTCAGCTGCTGCTGGCGCTGCCAGCGGTCGCTGGGGCACGTTTGAGCCTCGACCTGCGCGCAAACACCGAGGCGTCCGCTGGCGTCGAGGTGCAGCACCGGGTCGGTTGCTCGCTGGCGCACGACCATCGCGTCTGCGCTCTTCTTATCCGCAGCCCCTGGTCTCCCGGACCGACGTCACCTTCTATCGCTCCACTGCTTCCGCCGATCACGCGGGTGGCCCCGGCGGCGGCCACGCGCCTCTCGGTCGCGGGGCGGCAACCCACGACAGCCCGGGCTCCTCCGCTCTCGGTCTGACCTCAGCCGTTCGACGGCGTCAGGCCGTCACCCACACGCAACCGAGCGAATGAACAACCCACCTGCCCGAACAGCAGGTGTGGTGTTACCTCACCTCAACCCGGCGCAGTCACGATGACGATACGAGGAGCGCGATCGGTTCTCATCCTGCTGGCGATGACCGCCCTGTCGGCGGCGCCCACAACCGCCGTCGCGCAGGAGTCACGCGTCGACAGCCTCGAGGCTCGCATCAAGGAGCTCGAGGCCCGCCTCGACAGCCTGCTCGCCGCCATCGCCCGCGGGGAGCGTCCCGGCCGCCCGGCGGAAAGAGCGGCCGCCGAACTCGAAGCCCTGCGCGCCGCCGCGCGAGCCGCGGCCGGCACACCCGCCGATACGGCGGCGGCTCAAGAGAGCCGCACGCGCAACCTCAACGTGCTGAATCCGGAGATCAGCGTGACCGGCGACTTCGTCGGCAGCCATGCAGCCCCGTCTGGCGAAGGTAACACGACCAGCGCCGTCCCCCGAGAGTTCGAGTTCTCATTCCAGGCCGCCCTCGATCCTTATACCCACACCAAGATCTTCGTCAGTCACGAAGAGGACTTCGAGATCGCCGGCTTCCCCGAAGAGGACGGCGCCGCGGAAGAAGAGGGCGGCGTCGTTGAGATCGAGGAGGCTTACCTCTACTGGGTGGGTCTCCCGGCCAGACTCGGCCTCAAGCTCGGAAAGTTTCGCCAGGAGATCGGCCTCTACAACCGCTGGCACACGCACGCCCTGCTCGAGGTGGAGCGCCCGCTGCCTACAGTCGCGTTCCTCGGCGAGGATGGCCTGATCCAGACCGGCGCCGCCCTCACCCTGCCCACGCTGTCCCGCGGCCCGAGCACCAACACCCTGACGCTGGAGTTCACACGCGGCAACAACGACGC
>CAYGAJ010000112.1:0-7795 GCA_964347815.1 uncultured Gemmatimonadota bacterium
CCGTCACAACCCAGAAGCAGCGCGCACAGCGCCAGCTGAGACCAGCGCATCATATATTCGAACCTCCGATTCGCGCGGCGCCCATCGCCGGGCCGTTCCCAAAGCCACCCTTCCGCTCGGGCGACGGGCGGGCCGCAACCGAACGCCCGGCGAGGCAAAGCACATGCCGGGGCCACGGCCGGAAGGGCTCGACGCGTAACTTTGCTATTTACAGCGACTTAGCGGTAACGCCTCCCCTGCAGCGTCCTTCCGACCGCGACCTCAGCGTTCAAGTTTCTGAGCGGAGCGAGCGGTTTTCCAGCGTCGAGCTGTCGCGGAGGCCTTGCCGAGGCGGCGTGCAGCGGCTAAATTATGTTTAGTATTGTCTAAAAGATGGATTAGGTTAACCTAAAATGCCCAAGCTCCTACTCTTCGCCCTCTCGGCTGCCCTCGCCGTCGCGTTCCTCATCCTCTGGCCCCGCCGCGGCCTCCTGGCTCGCTGGCGCCGCGCGCGCCGCCTGGCCGGGCGCGCCCGGGTCGAGGATGCGCTCAAGCACATCCACTCCCGCGAGCTGCGCGGCCCACTGGCGACGGCCGAGTCGCTGGCCGGCAAGCTCGCCCTGAGCGTGAAGCGGGCGCTCGACTTGATCAGCGAGATGGAGACCGGGGGGCTCGTGCAGTCGACCGGACCCGGGGTTCGTCTGTCGGCCGACGGCCGCAAGCTGGCGCGGCGGGTCATCCGCGCGCACCGGCTGTTGGAGCGCTACCTGGCGGACGAGCTGCGGATGCCGCTGGAGGACATCCATGCGACGGCCGACCGGCGCGAGCACGTGCTGACGGAAGAGGAGGTCGACGCGCTTGAGGCCCAGCTCGGCTATCCACAGACCGATCCGCACGGCGACCCCATCCCCAGCAGCAGCGGTGCGCTGGAGAAGGTCGAGGCGACCGCGCTCACCGACTGGCCTCCGGGCCAGCCCGCGAAGGTCGTGCACCTGGAGGACGAGCCGCCGGAGCTGATGGCGCAGATCGTCGCCGCCGGTTTCGCCGTCGGGATGCATATCGAGATCGTGGAGGCGGGCGAGCGGGGACTGGTCATCTGGGATGGAGAGCGCGAGCGGGTGCTCACGCCGGTCGTGGCCAGCAACGTCTTTGTCTCGGAGCTCCCCCACCCGGTGCGACCGCCGATCAAGCTCTCGTCGCTCGAGCCCGGCCAGTCGGGGCGTGTCGTGGCACTGCGTTGCGAGGGCTTCAACCGGCGGCGCCTGCTCGATCTGGGGCTGACGCCCGGCACGCTGGTCGAGTGTGCCTTTCCGGGACCGATGGGTGAGCCGACGGCGTACCGGGTCCGCGGCGCCCTGATCGCGCTCAGGCGCGAGCAGGGAGACGAGATCGAGATCGAGCCGGCGACCGCCGCGGGCGTCGAGGAGCCGAGCTCATGACCACAAAGCGTCCGCAAGCGATCCGACCGCGGCGCATCGTAGGGGCCGCGCCCTGCGGCACCTGCGGTGTCGAGCTTCGGCGGCTGGGCATCGACACCAGCGACTGGGATCACGTCGTCGCGCTCGCCGGCAATCCGAACACGGGAAAGAGCACGGTGTTCAACGCGCTCACGGGCCTTCGACAGCACGTCGGCAACTGGCCCGGGAAGACCGTGGCGCGGGCGGAGGGCGGCTTCGAGTACGACGGAAAGAGGTACAAGCTGGTCGATCTGCCGGGAACGTACTCGCTGCTCAGCGCTTCTACCGACGAGGAGATCGCTCGCGACTTCATCCTCTTCGGCCGGCCCGACTGTGTGCTGATCGTGATGGACGCGACTGTTCTGGAGCGGAATCTGAATCTGGCGCTGCAGATCCTGGAGATCACCGACCGTGCCGTAGTCTGTCTGAACCTGATGGACGAGGCGCGTCGCAAGGGGATTCGGATCGACGACCGCGCCCTCGCCCGTGAGCTGGGCGTGCCGGTGGTGCCGACCGTCGCCCGCACCGGACAAGGCATAGACGAACTGACCGCCGCCGTGGCCGGTATCGCCGCCGGCGCGATCGTTACGCGGCCGCACCGGATCCGCGCAAGCGGCGACGCGGCCCGATCCGTCGATCGGCTGGTGGAGATGCTCGAGTCCGCCTACCCCGGCCTCCCGAACGCCCGCTGGGTGGCGATGCGGTTGCTGGAGGGAGACAAGCGTGTCGAGAACGCGATCCGCAGGGGCGAGCTGGCCGAGCTCGTCGCGGAGCATGGTGCGGAGCCGGTGGCCGCGGAGGCTGGAACAGGATGAGCAGCCGGGCCGCCACATCCGAGACGATCCTCCAGACCGCCGAGCAGCTGCGACGCGGGCTCGATGTTTCGTTTCGAGATCAGATCGTCCAGTCGATTTATACGGACGCGCAGGCGATCGCCGGCCGCGCCGTGAAGGCGGACCGACCCCGCGGCCCGAGCTGGGACGAGCGCATGGATCGCATCGTCACCTCGCGCGTCTGGGGGCTGCCGATCATGCTGTTCGGCCTCGCCGCCGTCTTCTGGCTCACGATCGTCGGCGCCAACTATCCGTCCCAGATGATCGCACTGGCGCTGTTCCGGATCGAGGATCTGGCGGCGGGCCTGTTCAACGCCATCGGGATGCCGTGGTGGCTGACCGGTTTCTTGTGGCACGGCGTGTACCGAGGCCTGGCCTGGGTGGTGTCGGTGATGCTGCCGCCGATGGCCATCTTCTTCCCGCTGTTCACGGTCCTCGAGAACCTCGGCTACCTGCCCCGCGTCGCTTTCAACATGGATTGGTTGTTCAAGCGGGTCGGTGCGCACGGCAAGCAGGCGCTCACGATGAGCATGGGCTTCGGTTGCAACGCCGCCGGTGTGATCTCGGCCCGGGTGATCGACTCGCCGCGCGAGCGGCTGATCGCCATCCTGACCAACAACTTCGTCCCCTGCAACGGGCGCTTCCCCACCTTGATCATGCTGAGCATCGTCTTCGTGGCGGCGGCGTTTCCACCGGTGGTTGCCTCGTTCGCCGCGGCCGGCGCCGTGGTCGGCGTGGTGGTGGTGGGCGTGATCTTCACCTTGATCGTCTCGTGGGCGCTTTCACGCACGGTGCTCAAGGGAGAGGCCAGCAGCTTCACGCTGGAGCTGCCGCCCTACCGCCGCCCCAACATCGGGCAGATCCTTTACACATCGATCATCGACCGCACGCTGTTCGTGCTTTGGCGCGCGGTGCTGATGGCCGCGCCCGCCGGTGGCGTGATCTGGCTGCTGAGCAACATCTCGGTGGGCGGGCACACGCTGACCGCATCGATCTCCGGCTTTCTCGATCCGCTGGGACAGGCGCTCGGACTCGATGGCGTGATCTTGCTCGCCTACATCATCGCCATCCCGGCAAATGAGATCGTCGTGCCCACCATGCTGATGGCCTACACCGGCGCCGGCATGATGATCGAGGTCGACAGCCTGGCCGAGCTGCAGGGCTTGCTCGTTGGGCAAGAGGGCTGGACCCTGCTCACCGCCGCGTGCCTGATGCTCTTCTCGCTTCTGCACAACCCCTGCTCCACGACCATCTGGACTATGTATAAAGAGACGGGGAGCGCGAAGTGGACGACGCTCGGCGCGCTGATGCCGCTGGCGATCGCCTTCGCCGTCTGCTTCGCCGTTGCGCAGACGGTTCGTCTCCTACTCTAGGGCTTCTCAAGCTCGGCCTGGACAGCCAGGATCAGCGCCCCTCGCTCCGGGTCGGGCTGCGCCGAGCCCAGCACGAGCAGTTGACCGATGCGCGCATTGACGCCGGTCGTGAAGATTAGACCATGATCGTGCGAGTGCAGCGTCACCTGCAGTTTTACCGTTCCCCCTTCGTCGGTTGCGCGCACTTCGCCGATCTGCCCCTGGATCATGTAGCGTTCACCGCCGGCCACGACGCCCTGACCCACCTCGCTCCACTCGATCCCCGACATGACCGTTTCGCCGATCAGTCGATAGTTCTTGAAGCGGAAAACGTCTCGAGGCAGAGCCTTGGCGATCTCCTCCAAGCGCGGATCTTCAGGCGTCGCGCCGCCGTTCGCCTCGACGAGTCGGAAGTGAAGTTTCACGCTCGGCTCGGGCTGATCGTAGCGCGTCAAGACTTCCTCGATCCGCGACAGCATCTCCGACGTCTCGCGCACGGTGATCGTCCGGGTTTGCTCATCCATGCTCACCGCGCCGCCACGCTCGCCGAAGATGTAGGGGTCGATGATCCGGTGCGCGGCTGCAGGCTCCAGGTACTCCAGCTGAAAGGTGCGCACCTCCAAAACACGTCCCTGCCCATCCCCGCAACCCACGGAACCCCCGACCACGGTCGCAGCGATACCCGTCGCCGCCAGCATCCAGATCAACGTTTTGAAACCTCGCATGTCACTCGCCTCCGCTTAGTAAAACCAGATCACCTTGGCCGACCGATCTCTCGTCTCAAACACCATCACGTTTTGCGTTGTGGCCATCTCGACCAGCGGCTCGAACGAAGCCGCCGGCCGGGCGACGATCTCACCCGGCATCCGGTCCGTATCGACAGAACGGACGACGAGCACGCCGACCAGCGCCGCCGCCGCGGCCAGGGGCGCCGCCCAGCGCCAACTCCACCGCGTCCAGGCGCTATGCCGTCGACGGGCTCGCAGCGCATCGAGCGCCGCCTCCACGCCCGTCGCCGGCCGCAACGCGTCCAGCGCGCGGCTCAGCTCGTCCTGGCCAGCCAGCAACCTGGCGGCCACGGCGGCGCAGCGCGGGCAATCGCGCACGTGCGTCGCCAGCACGCCGTCGCCCCGGCCCGCCAACTCGGTGGGGTCCGCTTCCAGCAGCCGCTCCAGCGCGGCCCGACAGTCAATCGCCATAGCCTTCCACCAATTCCGGGTGACTCTCCAGTATCCTGGCGCGGATCGCCCTCCGCGCTCTCAACAGGTGTGAACGAACCGTCACCGGCTCCATCCCCAGCATCGCGCCGACCTCCGTCGACCCGAGCCCCTGCAGATCGACCAGGTCGAACACCTCGCGCTGCCGCTCGGACAGTTCCTCGAGAAACGCCTTCACCAAGTCAGCCACACGTCGTCGGTCCAACGACTCTTCCTGCGGGCCTTGCACCGCGTCCCGCGCCGTATGGCTCTCGATCTGCGCCTTGAGCCGGCGGCGTCGACTGTGCCGGCGGTGCAGATCCGCGGCGGCACTGCGAGTCACCTGGTACATCCAGGTCGTGAAGTGGGAGCGGCCATCGAAGTTCGCCAGGCCCCGGTGCATCCTCAGCAACGCCTCCTGCGCCACATCGTCCGCGTCATCCCCGTCGCCGGTCTTGGCCAACGCCCAGCGGTGGACGCGCCCATAGTACAGCCGTACCAGCCGCTCAAAGGCTGGCTCGTCGCCGGCCTGAGCCTCCCTGACCAGCGTAGATACGCTCTCATCGATTCTGATCGGCTCGCTCAACAAATACTCCCGGCCCGTTTTCGACCCTGTGACGTCACGAAGGCGCCCTGCGTTTACATGGACCCTCCGGGCGGCATCGCCTCAGCTGGCGTCGATTTCGGGATCCGTTTACAATCTCGTTTACAGTCTTCGTCTACAATAGGACGCGCGTGCGGACTCGTTCAGACCTCCGTTTGCTCCTCCCCTGGCTGGCGTTGACGCTGGGAGCCTGCGCCACGGACGAGAGCCGGCCGGACTCGCCGCTGGTTCGCGACAGCGCCGGCGTGCAGATCGTCGAGAACGCGGCGCCCCGCTGGCCGGAAGGTGAGGGCTGGCGGCTGTCCGACCGCCCGATCCTCGAGATCGGCGTGCTGGAGGGCGACCCCGAGTACCAGCTCTATCGCGTCTCGGGCGCGGTCAGGCTCGACGACGGTCGCATCGTCGTGGCCAACAGCGGGACGAGCGAACTCAGGTTTTACGACCCATCGGGCGCCTTCTTGATTTCCGCCGGCCGCGAAGGCGAGGGACCGGGCGAGTTCCGAGGCCTGTGGCAAATTCAGGAGATGGTTGGCGATTCGCTGCTGACTTACGACTTCCGCAACCGGCGGATCTCGATCTTCACCGCCGACGGCCGTTTCGCGCGATCCTTCACGCCCCAGTCGCTGGTCGGCAGCCTGGCATTCCCCGACTACGTCGCCGCCTTCGCTGACGGGACGATCATGCTCGGCCTGGAAAGCCCAAGCGCGGAGGAGATCCGATCCGGAGTGCAGCGCCGGCCGATCACCTATGTCCTCTGCGACGCAGGCGGGGCTCTGATCGACACGCTCGGCCAGTTCGCGGGGACCGAATGGTACACGCGGAGCGAGGGCGAAGGCGAGGCGGCCCGAATCCTGATGGGGACGCAGATCTTCGGTCGAAGCCCCGAGGCGGCGATCCGCGGCGACGGCTTTTACTACGGCAGCGGCGATGCCTACGAGATCCACTACTATGGGGTCGACGGCGTGTTAAGTAGGGTGATCCGTCTCGATCAGCCCAATCTGGCGGTCACCACGGACGACATCGAGCGTTACAAGGAGTGGCGGCTCGAGCGCGCGCGAAGCGACGAAGACCGGGTGATAACCGAGCGGCTGCTCGCCCACATGCCGTTCCCGGAGACGATGCCGGCGTACGACGAGTTCATGGTGGACTCGGAGGGCAATCTGTGGGTCGATGAGTACCGCCGACTGGGAGACGACCAACCTCGCTGGAAGGTGTTCGACCCGCAGGGCGCGTTGCTGGGGGTAGTCGAGACGCCGATGCGCTTCAACATCTTCCAGATCGGGCCGGACTTCGTGCTCGGGCGCTGGGTCGACGACCTAGACGTCGAGTACGTCCAGCTCTACGCGTTGCGGAAGCAGCCCGCCGAACCCTAGTCGGCGATGAAGACGGAGTAGATTCCCCTCAGGTCACCTTCCTGAAAGCCGAAGGCTCGGTCGTCCGGATAGCCGTCTTTGATGAACTGCGGCCGCGCGTCTTTCTCGCCATGGCAGGCGAGACAGGCCGACTCGACGACGATGCGCCGAAAGTATCGGGTGCCCGTCGTGCCGCCCTGCTCGCTGCGGACCCAGGCCCCTATGAGGTTCGGGTTCGCGGCCATCGCCTCGTACGTTTGCCGCGCCTCGTCGTCGAGCTGGTGTGCCGGGTTGCGATACTTGAGCGCGAGCTGCTGTACCCGCCAGCCGCGCGCCTCGGCGATACCCCGCGCCTTCGCACCCACCGGCTTGCAGACCTGGGCGAAGGTGGCCTGGTCGGGCACGCCGGAGAACGTCCGCGCCAGGCTGGAGCGCATCGCGTCGAGCACCTCGATCTCCTGCACGGCCGCCGCCAGCGCCTGAGCATCGGGTCGTGCGCCCTCGTCCTGGAGCGTTGGCACGAACGTGAACGCCGCGAGAGCCAACGCCGCGGCGATGATGGATGTCTTGATCATATCTAATACCCTTCTCTGATTCCGACTCGAGAGACTAGCGCGACAGCGGACAACACTACCGCGTACAGGCGCTCGGGGCCGCAGGCCGAATTCGGTAGCCAGATCGGATCGATAGCTGTCGAGTGACGCCGCCCACCGTCTACCACCTACCGCCTACCGCCTACCGAATCCGCGGCGCGCGGCACGACCAGGGTAGCCAGATGTCCGTGGCGCAACACGTAGACCGAGATGCTCCCCAGCAGCAGACGGTTGAAGAAACCGAAACCGTGGGTGCCCATGATGATCAGGTCGGCGCCCCACTCCTCGGCCGCATGGAGAATCTCGTGACCCGCGTGACCCTCGCGGATCTCCTGACTCATCACGACCTCTGACGGCACGGCGATCTTAGCCAGAGTCTTGCGCAGCTGGACGGCGGCGGCGTGGCGCGTCTCTTTCTCGTCGAAGAGC
>CAYGAJ010000113.1:0-7773 GCA_964347815.1 uncultured Gemmatimonadota bacterium
CTTGCCGCTCCCGAGCCTGTTTGATGGCTGGCGTGATGTAGGATGACTCCAGCGTGCGCTTGACGGCCGCGTCCTCCGATTCACGCGATCCGCTGCTCACCTGGAGCCTCCGTGCTCCCCGCGCGACTCCAAGCCGATTCGGCTGACCCGATCGGCCCCGATCCCGGCCACCGGCGCGGGTCGCCTAACCGGGATCGGTCGACGGCCTGCCGCTTACTTTGCGACTCGGTCTTTCAGACCCTTGCCGGCCTTGAAGGTCGGGTAGGTCTTTGCCGCCAACGTGATGACCTGGCCCGTGGCGGGATTGCGGCCCTTGCGCGCCGAACGGTGCTTGGTGTCGAACGTGCCGAAACCTGTGATCGATACCTTACGGCCGGCGTCGAGCTCGATCGCGATGATCCCTTTCCCGGGCTCCGTGTCGAAGATGCAGCCGACAACTTCAGCCGCCTTGGCCTTCGACAGGTCGCATTTCTCTGCAAGCTTCTCCGCCATTTCCGTCTTGTTCATCTCCATCCTCCCCAGGGTTTGGGCGTCAACTTCATTCGAGCGTGCTGGTCGCAGCCGCTCTCGGGTAGGTGGCGGGCCCCCTGCCCGGCCGCCACGGCGACGAGAATATGCACCGATGCCTAGATCGGTCAACCGGCAACCCTCCTGGCCCGGATCCGCTCCTCCGGGCCCCGAAGCTCCAGCGGAGCCGCCGCAGGAGCGGGGCCGCCAGCGCCCGAGCGGGGGTCTGACGCCGGCTAGACTTTTGTTTCCTCCCACGCGGGAGCGGGCTTGCCCCTCCAGATCCAGGCGATGAAGTCGGTCAACGGGGGCTCGCCCCCGAGCTCGCGTAGCCGCGTGTTGATCTGGCCGCGATGGTAAGTCGTATGACTGGTAACCTGAAGAATCGTCTGCGCAAGGGTGGCAGGATGGGCGCTGCCCAACCGCGCCACCACCTGCCCGGTCCAGGGAAGATCGACTTCCCGTCCCAGCGCCTCGGCGTCAACCTCGCGCAAGTCGTCGGCTGCACGCCGATAAAAATCGCGCACCCAGGCCCGAATCGCAGCGAGGTCCTGAAAGCTGGACTCGGCTCGCAACTCGATGGGTTCCCCGCGCCAGACCTGCAGGTACGCCCACTGCACCACGTGAGCGTGATAGAGGCGCTGCCGGATGTTCGGGTCCGATCGCGCTTCGGGCGTCGCCAGCACCGAACCCCAGACGAGCGCATCCGCCCACTCCATGTGGCTCACCAGATCGTGTAGATCGCTCGTGAGCATCAGATTACCGTGGCGCGCCGATAGAAAGCTCAGGCATGCGAACGTGCCATGTGCGCGACCGACTGTCCAACCAGTTCCTTCAAGACCGCGAGGTCGACGTCGTCCAGACGCTTGATGTACAGGCAAGACTTGCCAGTCTTGTATTTACCGAGCCTGCTCAAGAGCTCATCGTACCGGCTGAAGCCGGCCATGATGTAAAGCGTCAAAGCCTGCTCGCGTGGCGAGAAGCCGGTCAGAAACCAGTCGCCTTCGCGCCCGCTCGCGTACTTGAAGTGATAGCTGCCGAAGCCGACGATGCTGTCACCCCACATCTTGGGCTCGGCCTTCGTCGCCTGCTTCATGATCTTCAGGACGGTGAGGCAGTCCTGGCGTCTTTCGTCATCGGCGATGGCGCTCAAAAAGGCCTGGACGCTCTTGTCCGTCGGAGTGGTCTTGAGCTTCGCCATCATGCCCCTTCTTGGTCTGTCCAGAGTTATGGAGGATACTCCAAGTTAACTCCGATGTACGCTGCCGTCTAACGCTGTGCGATCCGGCGGCGCCGCCGGATGTTTCCGACGGATGGTCGGTGAGGTTGACGGCCGCGCCACGGCCAAACGGCTTGCGCTAGATGTCCCGCGGTCCGCCCACTCTGCTCGTGTAGACGAACGCGCATCCGTCCGGCGCGACGGACGGCTGCAGCTGTTCTCCTGGCTCAGCCACCAGCGAAGCCATCTGAGTGCCGTCGCCGCACATTCGCCAGATGTCGTAGTCGGTGCGTGCCGGGTCGCTGTGACGCGAGAAGATCATCTCATGGCGTGGCAGATCGGGCGTCTCGGTGTCGACCTTCGTTTGGGGCTCGCATGCGAGCTGGGCCAGTATCACGAGAAGAACGATTCTTCGCATCTGTCTCTAGACGTATCGTGAATGTCAGATTGTTCCCGGTTGAGGGCACCTAGATCACAAGCGAGACCGCCAGAACGGCCGAGCCGTCGGGACCGGGTGCGATGAGGACGGCGATGTCTCGATCCGTCGTTCGCGATCGGCCGGTCGCCCGCTCGACTGTCACGGTGCCGGCCAGCTGAACGAAGGGAATCGTCACGAACGCGATCTTGGTGACGTCGCCATCCCAATCGCTCGACGCCGCGATGCCGATCCCCGCGCCCCAAATCGCCGCACCGGTAACGAAGTCGAGTAAGAAGTTGCCGCGGCGGCGGTTGCCGAGGTGAACACCCAGTGCCATCCCGAACGTCCCGCCCGCCGCCGCGCCGAAGAAGGCCGCTTCCAGACCGCAGTAGTCTCCAATGCAATCGCGGGCAAGCGTGACCGCCGTGTAGCCGCCGACGAGGAATCCGGCGAGGCCGAGGCCGACACCATAAGAGATCGATCGGCCGAGTGACCTGCGATCCTCGTCGGTCTGACGCTGCAACAAATCCGCCGGTATCGCCATCCCGTCCGCCGGCCCTACGCTCGGGGCCGTCACTACGGCTACTTGGCCTGCCATGGATGTCGCGGCCCCAAGCCACAGGGTGCAGCAGATCACGAAAGCCGACTGTCTCATCAGCCGCGACCTCCACTCACGCGGCCAGCACACGCTTCTCCTCCAACCGTTCCCACGCTTCCGTGTCTTTCGGCTGCACCCAGTGGACCCTATGCTCCGGCGAGCACCGCGTCCGCTTCGATCTCCAACAGCCATTCCGGGTCGATGAAGCCAACGACTTGCATGATCGTGTTGGCCGGCCGGATGTCGCGAAAGAACTCCCCGTGTACCTCGGCGACGGTTTCCCAATCATCGATCCGCGTCAGCAGAATCCGGGTGCGGACGACATCTGCGAGCGTTGCGCCGGCCTCCTCGAGCGCGTCGCGGAGTATCTCGAGACATCGTCGCGCTTGGGCGCGAGGGTCGCCGACGCCCACGGTTTTCCCGCCCGCGCCGAGCGGTGCCGTGCCGGCGAAGGTGACGATCGACCCGACGCGCACGCACCGGGAGCTCCCGATACGGCCTTCGAAGGGGCTACCGCTCGACACGACCTGGCGATGTGATCTCATGTTGTTCGCACCTATTTGCACGCCACAACCCCTTCATCGGCCCGGTATTCATCGATCAACGCTTGAAAATCCTCCGGCGGTATCCCGAAAAACAAGAGACAACTGGCTTTCTCTCTTTCCCCCTGACCGATCCACCCCACGTCCGTGGCCACGACGATCGTGATCGCCGCTGAAGGACTTTCGCTGTCGATGCCGAGTTCATCGAGCGAGTAACTGTAGACCCCGTGCTCGCGAAAGTAGCCTTCCTGGGCTACGGCCACTGTCAGGAAGCTGAGCTTGAGCGAGCGTTCAGAGGCGCGCTTCTCGGGATCATTGGACAGTTGACTCGGGCCCGGGTTGATGATGTGGCACCCGGAGTAAAAGAGAAGCGCGAGGGTTACAGCGATCACAATCCTCCACACCGCTCGTAGCCTCCCGGCGTCTCGCGGTCGATCCGCCCCAGCCCTCGGCGACACGGGCTTGCCGACTAAGTCCCTGCGATTATTAGCTTTAGATGGCACGGCCCGGGCACTCAATCGTTCCTCACGATGAGATCAAAGGACGTTCTCGGGCGCACGTGGGTGAAATGGTAACCTTCCGCCGCGTCCCAGCGCTCGTGCCAGCGGTCGAGGAATCCGGGTCCCTCTCTGTCGGCTAGCCGCTCGCCCCGCAGCTTTGCGGAAGCCTCTAGGAGAATCGACAGTCCAATAACGAGGATCGGACGTTCGCGATCTTCGAGCGACCGGCGAACTGCCGCGACGAGTGGCGGACCGGATTCGATGACGGTTTGGGTCGAGGCCATGTAACGTCTCTTCTGAGGCCGCCAATCGCGCCAGCTGATGCGCCTTTTACGTAACACCTCGCCCGGTGGCGTTTGCCCGACGGGCCGCCAGGCCGTTACCGCGTACGGTTGACCCCACGACAATGGCGGCGCTCACCAGGACAAGGTTCTTGATTATGTATTGTCCCTCGAGAGTCGGCGAATACGGGACGTGCACGAACGTCTCCGACGGGAAGAAGAGCAGAGGGAGCATCGTGCCAGGCATCTGCAAGAAGAGGAGCAACAAGGTAAACCTCAGAAATTTACCCGACAGCAGTCCGATCCCTATGAGCGATTCCCACAACGCGAGGATTGGCAGGCTAGCGCCTGCAGGCATCAGACCCAGCGTGAGCCTGTCAATCGTTCGAATCGCAAGATCGGCTGCCGGACTCCAGCCCGGCACGAACTTGATTGCACCAAACCAGAGAAAGACGAGACCGAGCGCGAGCCGCGTGAGCGTCACGCCATAGCGCGCCATCCATGCCGTGATCATCGTGTCCAGGCGATCGAATCTCTCGTTCCAGATCATCGCATGAATCCTTGAGCAGAGCCTGCTGCGTCAGAATCGGCCACGACGTTCGGCCCTGCGGCTACGAACCTCGGGCCCCTCACCGGTATGGTTCAGACCGGGAATCATCGATCGGACCAGACCGCCAACTCATTTCCACTCGGATCGGTGAAGTGAAAGCGTCGTCCACCCGGAAACTCGAATGTCTCCCGAACGATCTGCCCCCCGCTCTCACGGACACGGGCTTCGATCTCTTCCAGGTTCGTGGAATAGAGCACGACCAATGGACCGCCTGCCTGCACTTCCGTCGCTGCCCTGAAACCGCCGGCTAATCGACCGTCGGTGAAGCTCGTGTAATCAGGACCGTAGTCGGTGAACTCCCAACCGAAAACCTCCGAGTAGAACCTTTTGGTTTCCTCGATGTTTGTGGTCAGAAACTCTACGTAGTCGACACGACCGTCGTGTTCGGCCTGGCTCATGAGTTCATCTCCCCTCGAGGTTTCCGCAGCTTCGCCCGGACGACTGTCGGGATCGTCACCACATGCCAGAAAAGCAATCAAGGTGCACGCTAACCCATAACGAACAAGGATTGTGGACGCCATGATCGCATGCACCCTTCCTAAACGTGGTGTTGTGACTGCGCGCTGTCTGGCCAACGGATCTCCGTTGCATTCTGTGCGGCGCCGACCCGATCAACGTCGGACACGGTCCGACCTTGCGCGCGGCTTGAGAAGAAGCTGTGGCGATGACCCCCGAACGGTGCCCGCGTCAGGTGCAACAGCTTGTTGGGCGCGGAGTGCCGCTTGCTGACGATTCAAGGCGATTTGCGAATTACCAGCGCGTGAAATTTCGCCCAAACGTCGTCCCCGGGTCCATCGAAGATCCGTTTCTGACACCAGGCGTATGGGAAAAGCTCACTCCCCTGCCACGCATAGGGGAATGAGTCGGGCTTGAAGTCTGGGTGGTCTCGTGCCCATGTGCCAGGCGAAAAGTTCCGCTCGATAACCTTGATCACGTACGCCGCGAACTCCAGGGCAAGACCATTTAATCCGTCGTCGTTCTTCGTACGTTGATATTCCGTGTGCAGGAAACCGAGGAGCTGCTCAACGCGCTGCACCGACTCCACGGAGTAGTCCAACTCGACACCGAACGCTTCGCGGGCAACTCGCTCGGCAAGCTGGGCCAGTTCTTCTTTCAGAGCATCAAGGTCGTCTGTTTGCGCCATGTCTGGACCTTGGCCGCCCCCTAACTCATGTTGGGCTGTCACGCTCCCGGACGGGCACCGGCCTATCGCACCGGGTACGGCGGTATGATAGCCGTGAATCTCTCTAACGAGCCACTAACTGCCCAACTATAACCTGCCTATTAGCAAGCGACCATATCGAGGGCTGATCGAGGGGCCGCTCCGGAACGCGATACACGCGCTCCCATGATTGCCCGGACCAATGCACTGACTATCTGGCCTGAGCTTTAATCGACCGTCGCGCCTCGGAGCGCGGGTATTGTGACGCCGCACCGCCGCGGTAGATTGCCGAACCGTGAGCCTCCTCGAACTGCAAGCCGTCACCAAGCGCTACCCCGGCGTCGTCGCGCTCGACGCCGTGAGCGTCGAGTTCGAGGCGGGCGCGGTGCACGCGCTGATCGGCGAGAACGGCGCGGGCAAGTCGACGTTGCTCAAAGTCATCGCCGGCGCGACCGAGCCCGACGATGGCGCCCTGCTGGTCGATGGGCAGCGGACGGACCTCCGCACGCCGCGCGATGCTCTGCGTCGCGGCATCACCGTCATCTATCAGGAGCTGGCGCTGGTGCCGCACATCGGCGCCGACGCCAACATCTTCCTCGGCATGGAGCTCGCCCGCGGCGGCCTCCTCGACCGCCCGGCCATGCGCAAGCGCGCGCGCGCCGCGCTCGCCTCGCTGGGGCTCGACATCGATCCGAGCACCGAGGCCGGCCGGCTCTCGGTCGCGCAGCAACAGCTGGTCGAGCTGGCCCGGGCGCTGGTGCGTGACGCGCGGCTCATCGCCCTGGACGAGCCGACGGCGACGCTCACGCCTCACGAGGTCGATCACCTGTTCGAGCAGATCGAGCGGCTGAAGCGTGAAGGCGTCGGCATCATCTTCGTCTCGCACCGGCTGGATGAGGTCAGGCGCGTCGCGGACACCGTCACCGTGCTGCGCGACGGTCGCCACGTCTGGACGGGCCCGGCGTCGGCGAAGGACGATACCGAGCTGATCCGGGCGATGGTGGGGCGCAGCGTCGAGTACGAGCGACAGCCGGCCGGACAGAAGCCGGCCGAAGAGCCGCTGCTCGAGGTGCGTGGGCTTACGCGCGAGCCTCGCTTCCGCGACATCTCGTTCTCGCTCCGACGCGGCGAGATCGTCGGGCTGGCCGGTTTGGTGGGTGCGGGGCGTACAGAGGTGGCGCGCGCCATCGCCGGGATCGATCGCTGGGACGACGGCGCGCTCGTCCTCGCCGGCCGCCCTTACCGGCCGCGCGCGCCACGCGAAGCGATTGCCCGAGGCGTCGTCTACTTCCCCGAGGACCGCAAGCGCGATGGGCTCATCCTCGGCATGCTCGTCCGCGAGAACGTGACGCTGCCGGTGCTGCGCCGCGTCTCGGCCGCCGGTGTCGTGCGGCGCGCGGCGGAAGAAGGTATGGCGCAAGCGGCGGTCGATGGCGTGGACCTGCGGCCGCCGGAGATCGAGCGCGGCGCGCGCACGCTGTCTGGCGGGAACCAGCAGAAGGTGGTGCTGGCGAAAGGGCTCTTGGCCGAGGCGGACGTGCTCTTGTTCGACGAGCCGACGCGCGGCGTCGACGTCGGGGCGAAGGTCGAGCTGCACCGGCAGATCCGCGCTCTGGCTGACCAGGGGAAAGCGGTGCTCGTTGTATCGTCGGAGCTGCCGGAGCTGCTGGCGCTGGCCGACCGGGTGGTGGTGTTGCGCGAAGGTGGGGTGGCCGGAGAGCTAACGCGTGACGAGATGACGGCGGAGCGCATCATGACCCTGGCCGTGTCCGCGGCATGATCAGTTTTCCGAGCGTGAGCCGCAAACCCACGGCCTGGCGCGACTGGGTGGGCCGCTACGGGGTCGGCCTTGCACTGGCGCTGCTGGTGCTGGTGGCCGCTTTCAGCGTGCCCGGCTTCTTCACGCGCGGCAACATCACCATCGTGCTGCTGCACG
>CAYGAJ010000114.1:0-7736 GCA_964347815.1 uncultured Gemmatimonadota bacterium
TGCCGCGCGAGTAGAGGGCGACGCCGCGATCTTCATCCCGGGTCGGGATGATCTCGTCTTCCAGGCCGATCTCGCGAGATAGCTCCAGCGCCGCCGGTTTCAGCGTGAGGATGGCGTCGGGACCGGCGTCGAGGACGTAGTCGCCCTCGCGCTCCGTCAGTATGGCTCCGCCCAGGCGGTTGGACGCCTCGAACAGATCGATCTCGAGGGCGAGCGATCGCCGGCGGGCTTGCAAGCCCAGCTCGTACGCCGCGGCGAGGCCCGCGATGCCGCCACCGACCACGGCGACCCGCCGCGTCCGCGCTTCAGCCATCGCTGCGCGTCACTTCACCGGATGAGCATGCACGGTCTTCACCACGGCCTCCACGCTCTCCGGCGGCGTACCCGGCAACACGCCGTGCCCCAGGTTGAAGATGTAACCACGCCCCGCGTCCGCGTCCCGCAGAATGTTTTGCACGCGCTGCACCAGCACCGACCTCGGCGCCATCAGCAGCACCGGATCGAGGTTCCCCTGCACGGCGAACTCTGATCCGATGATGCGCCGCGCCTGGGCGATCGGGGTTCGCCAGTCCACCCCGATCACCTCCCCACCCGCCTCTTTCATCGCCCCGAGCAGCGTGCCCGTGTTGGTGCCGAAGTGGATGCGGGGCACGTCGTACTTGGCCAGCCCCTCGAGCACGAAACGCGAGTGTGGCAGCACGTAGGCGCGATAGTCCTCGGGCGACAGGCATCCGACCCAGCTGTCGAAGAGCTGAACCGCCTGCGCGCCGGCTTCGATCTGGACGGCCAGATAATCGCGTGTGACCTCGCGCACGACCCGCATCAGCCGATCCCACGCCTTCGGCTCACGGTACATGAACGACTTCATCAGAACGTGATGACGCGAAGAGCCGCCCTCGATCATGTAGCTGGCCAGCGTGAACGGCGCGCCGGCGAAGCCGATCAGGGGCACGCGGCCGTTCAGCGCCGCGCGCACCGTACGGATCGTGTCGAGGACGTAGCCCAGCTCGACGGCTGGATCGAACGGCCTTAGCTCGCCCACGTCCGCGGGCGTGCGGACCGGCCGTTCGATGATCGGGCCCTCGCCCTTGGCGAAGTGGAACCCCACGCCCAGCCCTTCCAAGGGCAACAAGATGTCGGCGAAGACGATGGCCGCGTCGAGGTCGAAGCGCTCGAGCGGCTGCAGGGTCACCTGCGCGGCCAGTTCCGGGCTGCGACACAGCTCCAGGATCGAGTGGCGCTCACGCAGCGCCCGATACTCGGGCAGGTAGCGCCCGGCCTGCCGCATCAGCCAGACGGGTACGCGGCTCACCGGCTGGCGGCGGCAGGCTCGGAGGAAGGGTGAATCGTCGCTCATCGTTCTCCAGCAACCCTGGCGATCAAGATCTCAATAACGGGTGTCGGAACAGAATCCTGCCGGCCCGGAGTGTCAAGGGACGCCAGCGAGTGTCGGTCCGTGACAGCTTGACGCTGCGGTGGCGCCGATCATCTTCCCAACTGTTTCCGCCAACCGACCGCACTTCGTCAACCCGAGGTTGATCGCCTCTCATGCGTCGATGCACGGAGCGACAGGCGAAGCGTCACGGCTACCGACGGCACGGCGCGGCCGTTCTGGGGCTGTTGCTGATCGCCGCCTGTGGACCGGAGAGCAGTCCGGAGAGTCCGACCGGCTACCGTGGCTCGGTGCTGCCCGAGCCGCAGGAGAAGGTCGCCTTCACGCTGACCGATACCGACGGTCAGCCGTTCGATTTCGTCGCCCGAACCGACGGTTTCGTGACGCTGCTCTTTTTCGGTTACACCTACTGTCCCGATGTCTGCCCCATCCACATGGCCAACATCGGGGCGGTGCTCAAGGACTTCCCCTACGAGCTGCAGCGGCAGTTCAAGGTCGTATTCGTCACCACCGACCCGGAGCGTGACACGGCAGAGCGGCTGCGAAGCTGGTTGAACGAGTTCGACCCCTCTTTCATCGGCCTGCGCGGCAGTCCGGAAGAGGTGAACGCGATACAGATCGCCTACGGGCTGCCCGCCGCGGTCAAGCAGGAGACGGAAGGCGGCGGCTACCTGGTCGGCCACTCGGCGCGCGTCCTCGTCTTCACCAGGGACAACCGCGCTCACATCGCCTACCCCTTCGGGACCCGGCAGGCCGATTGGGCCCACGACCTGCCGAAGCTCGCTGAGGAGAGGTGGGGCGAAGGGTGAGCCGGCTCCGGAGGCTTGCCCTGCTGCTCCTGGCGCTCGCCGCCGCCTGTGATACCCGGCCCGCCGACGAGCCGCCGTTGATCGTCTCGGCGGCCGTCGTGGCCGAGCCGGTCCTCGGCGAGCGCACAGCGATGTATTTCCTAATAGCCAACCGCGGCGCTCGGGACGATCAGTTCGACAGCATCTCGACCCCTGTAGCCGAACGCGCCGAGATCCACCGGACCGTGGACCACGGCGGCATGATGGCGATGGAGCCCGGCAAATCGCTCCTCATACCCGCCGGCGATTCCGTCCAGCTCGCGCCCGGCGGTCACCACGTGATGCTGGTGAACCTCACTCGACCGTTAGCGGCAGGCGACCCGGTGCAGGCCACCCTGCACTTCCGCAGGACCGGCGAGGTGCCGATCCAGGCACGCGTCGTCCCCTACTCCGAGCTGGAAGAAGCAATCGGCACGGCTAAGCGCCGCGGCGGCGAAAGGCACTGAGGCATGCGATGGTGGTGCGCCGCCTCACAGGGGGTGGCGTGGACCTGGAGCTGGCAGCCCTATCCGGGCGTCTGGGCGTTGGTGTTGCTCGTCGCCGGCCTCTACGTCTGGCAACTGCGTCGCCTGGCCCCGCCGGCTGGACAGGCGGGACGGCAGGAACGAAAACGCCGGGCCTTTCTGTTCGCTGGCGGCGTCTTCGCCTTGTGGCTGGCCCTCGATTGGCCGCTCGGCCCGCTGGGTTCCGGTTACCTGGTGAGCATCCACATGGTTCAGTACCTGCTGATCGGACTGATCGCGCCGGCTCTGATGCTGCTCGGCGCGCCCCTCGGGAGCTTCGAGTCGCTGGCGCGGCGGCAGCGGCTGATGGCGGCGCTGCGCAACGTCACCCAGCCGCTGGTCGCCTTCTTCGTCTTCAATGTCATCGTCATCACCAGCCACTGGCCCGAGCCGGCCGATCTGCTCATGGCCACGCAACTCGGCTCCTTCGCCCTCGACATGTCGTGGCTCATCGCGGGCCTTGTCTTCTGGTGGCCGGTCATCAGCCCGATCCCCGCCTGGCCCCGCTTCGTGCCGATCTTTCAGCTCGCCTATCTGGCGCTCAACGGCATACTCCCGCGGCCGCCGTTCTTCATCCTGCTCTTCAGCAAGTTCCCCGCTTACGCGACGTACGAGCTGGCGCCGCCACTGCCCGGCACGTCGGCGCTGGACGATCAGCAGCTGGCCGCGGGGATCATGAAGCTGGGATCGGCGTTCATCATGGTGATCGCGATGGTGATCGTCTTCGCCCGCTGGGTCCAGGCGAGCAAAACCAGTGACACATAGTGCAGAAGTCGGCTCCACTGCCTCTGGAAAGAACGTGAAGCCCGGACTTCGAGAAACGACCTGCCCGGGGTGCGGACTCCGGATGCCGGCGCGCGAGAGCGCCGTTTACAACGGGTACTACAACACCACTCCCGAGTGCTGGCTCGTCTTCACCGAGGTCGTCGGGGTCGAATTCAGCCACGCCGTGTTGTTCGGGCAGGCGCACCAGCTGACGGTCGACAGCTACGCGGCGCAGCACGCCGGCGGACCCCACCCGGACAAGTCGGTCGGCATACACCTGTGTGGACTTCACCTCGTGCTCGAACGCGGCCACGCCCCGACCCGCGTGCCGCCGCTGCTCCAGCGGCTCGCCGCGGCCATCGAGACGTGGCCGCACTTTTCGCCACCCAGCGAAACGGGATCCTTGACGGTGTTCGATGTCGCGCTCGCCGATTCGCCCCGGGCCCACATCGAGCTCGTGCGCGAGTGGGCGGCGTCGGTGTGGCAAGCGTGGTCGCCCCATCACGCCGCGGTAGCGAGCCTGGTATCGGAGCACCTAAGCCTGGACTAGGTCGCCGGGAGGTTGCCTGGCGATAAAACCGCTTTGCATCCATTCGTGACCCTTGGCTGTCTAACGATTGTGTAACAGACGACAATGTCGACACCGCCCAGTTCACCGGAGCGTCGGGCCTACACACATCGGGAGCCTCCGCAAATGATCAAGAACCCGATACTCGGGATCGTCCTGTTCGCGTTCGTCATGGGCGAGGCGATCGCCCAGCAGCCCCCCGCCCTCGACTACAGAGATGAGGCGGCCATGCCCGCCGGTGCCGCCGGCGCGCGGATACAGTCGCTCATCGCGGTGCTGAACTCGGGCGATCCTGAACCCGTTCGCCGGTTTGTCGAGGAGGCCTTCACGGAACGCTTCCGCAACGCGGTTCCGATGGAGCGTCACCTCGAGATCCTGGTCGACATCCGCCGATTGACCGGCGGCCTCGAGTTCCACAGCATCCGCACCTACGTGCCCGCGCGGCCGGAAGAGACCGTCGTCATCCTCAAAGACAGAAACTTCGGCGCCTGGCGGGGTCTGGTGATCCGGTTCGATGACTCGGGTCGCTATCTGATCGACGGCCTCCGCTACAGCGACGCGCGCACGCCGACCGACGTGACCGAGCCGGCGCTGACCGAGGCGCAGCTCATCGAGACCACACGCGAGATCGTCAAGCGCGTCTGCTCGAACGACGCCTTCTCCGGAGCGGTGCTGCTGGCGAGGGGAAAGCAGGTCCTGCTGAGCGAGGCGTGTGGCGAGGCGAGCAAGAGCTTTCACGCCGCCAACCGGATCGACACGAAGTTCAACCTCGGCTCGATGAACAAGATGTTCACGGCCACGGCCGTCGCCCAGCTCGCCGAGCGCGGGGTGCTGTCGTTCAGCGATCCGATCAGCAAATACATCGACGAGTCGTGGCTGCCGCGAGAGATCACCGACAAAGTCACCGTTCATCACCTGCTGAGCCACACGTCCGGCCTGGGAAGCTATTTCAACGACACGTTCTGGAACGGGTCGCGTGCGGTCTATCGCGACATCGACGATTTCAAGCCGCTACTGCGCGACGAGAAGCTGGCCTTCGAGCCGGGCGAGAACTACCGCTACAGCAACACGGGTATGCTGCTGCTGGGCGTCGTCATCGAGAAGGCGAGCGGTCAGGACTACTTCGATTACATCCGCGAGAACATCTACAAGCCGGCAGGCATGACCAACTCTGACAGCTACGAGATGGACCGGCCCGTCGAGAACCTCGCCATCGGATACGTCCCCGATCCGGCCAGCGAGCACGGATGGCGCAACAACCTGTTCATGCACGTGATCAAAGGCGGACCGGCGGGCGGCGGCTTCTCGACGGTCGTCGACCTGCACCGATTCGCCTTGGCGCTGCTGGATGGGAAGCTGATGTCGAAGCCGTCGCGCGACCTGCTGTGGCGGGACCATTCCGGTAGCGGCTACGGCTACGGCTTCGGCTTGACGCAGGGGCCGGGCGGGCTCGTCGTCGGACACGGCGGCGGCTTCCCGGGGATCAACGGCGACCTGGCGATCTTCGTCGATAGCGGCTACGTGGTCGCCGTGCTCTCGAACTACTCACAGGGCGCCAACCCGCTTTCCGGACGCATCCAGGAGCTGATCCGCCGGATCGGATGACGGCTGTGGCCTGAGGGCGCGGCGCGGTCATCGCGCTGCGTCCGACTTTCGTCGCTGCCCCCAGTCGATTAAACTTTCCGCGGCTGTCGACGGGTGATTGAAGTAGAGTCACGCGTGTACCGTCGGGCTCGGACGCGAACCTTATCCCAGCTCAAAGCACACAGAATCGAGACCCGCCATGAAAGCGAACTCAAGAAGTCTTGCTCTGCTCAACCTATGTCTGCTGGCCGCGATCGCGCTCACTCCCAGCGCCCGGGCCCAGGAGACGATCGCCTCGGATCGGCCAGGCCTCGCTAGCGGCACGTACGTTCTGGATCCGGGCACGATTCAGGTCGAAGGCGGGATCTCCTACGCGAACGCCGGACCGCTCGACCTGTTCAGCGTCGGACAGCTACTGATTCGCGTCGGCGTGCCCCAGATCGAGCTGCAGGCCATCGTCAACTCGCTGGTGTTCGCCAGCGCCAACGGAGCGAGCGACGAAGGGCTGCAGGACATCGGGGTCGGTGCCAAGGTGCGACTCTTCCGCAACCCCGAGTTGCCACTCTCGGTATCGGGCCTCGCGACGCTGACCTTGCCAACGGGCGCCGACTTTCTCACCAGCGATGAGGTCGTCCCCTCTGCAATTCTGCTGGCCGACTACGGCGTGAACGAGCGCTGGACCGTCTCGGCCAACCTCGGTTACACGCTGGGGATCGACGAGCTCGACGATGTCTTCGCGCTCATCGTTACGCCCAGCGTCTCGCTGCCGGTCGAGGCGAACGCGGGCGCTTATTTCGGTTACGCCGGCTTCTACTCCTCGTCCAGCCCTCAACACATCGCCGAGGGCGGATTCACTCTGCTGCCGCAACCCGACCTGCAGCTCGACATCAACGGCGGAGTCGATATCGACACCGGCGACTTCTTCATCGGGGTCGGAGTGGCGACGCGCTGGTTCACACGCTAAGGCGCCCCGGGCTTGACGGCGGCGTTCGAATCGCCGTAGTCTGAGGCTGACAGTTTAGACAGAACGGCGGGCGGAACATCCCGGAAGCCGGTGAGAACCCGGCGCGGCCCCGCCACTGTGTGAGGCCCGGCTTAAAGCCGGAAGAAGCCAGCTCGACGCGCCACTGGGACCGATCGGTCGGTCCTGGGAAGGCGAGTTCGGCTGCCTCGAGCCAGGAGACCTGTTCCGCCCGCGCGCCACGGCACTCTTCCAGGGCAAGACGTGCGGGCTTTCTTATTGGCTTCCGGTAGCGACGCGAGCGGACCCCACACCGCGGTCGGGGTCGTTTGTTCGCGCAGTGCTTCCGCTCAAAGATCACCCAGAAGAGCGAGACGCTTTGCGCGCTCGTTCGCGACCGCGACGCGCCAGTTGACCCGGTGCGCCCTCGTCGCCGTGCTGATCATGGTCGCGGCCCGAGGCGCCTCCGCCCAATACCCGGGCGAGCTGGCGGGCCGGGTCGTGGATGCAATCACCGGCGACCCGATCGAGCAGGTTCGGGTCGAGGTCGTCGGGACGGGTCATGCCACGTCGAGCGACGGTCGCGGCGAGTTCTACCTGCGCGGCCTGGAGCCGGGACGCCACCACGTTCGCCTGAGCCGGCTCGGCTATCTCACGGCGGTTCGAGAGGTCGAAATCCGAAACGGGATCACGACCCGGCTCGACGTGCGACTGGGAGCCGATCCGTTCGTGCTCGCAGAACTCCGCTCGCGGGCGACTCGCGACACCGAAGCCGAGCCGGGCGTGCTTCGCCTGGCGCGCGCCGAGATCGAGGCGAGCGGCGCGCGGACGGCGGCGGAGCTGCTGGAGGGCCGCGCCGGGCTGGTGATCGATCAGCGCGGGCCCGGCGGCACAGCGGGGGTCAGCATCCGTGGGAGCGCCGCCGACCAGGTGCTCGTCCTGCTGGACGGCGCGCCGCTCAACGACCCACTCAGCGGCGCCGTCGACCTCGCGTCGCTTCCCGCATCTCAGATCGAGTCGGTCACCGTGCTCAAAGGCAGCCGCTCGGCCCGTTTCGGACCCGGCGCCGAAGCCGGCGCCGTACTCATCCAGTCCCGCACGATCGCCCGGCCCT
>CAYGAJ010000115.1:0-7683 GCA_964347815.1 uncultured Gemmatimonadota bacterium
TCCATCTGGACGCGGCCCGCTCCCAGCCGCCCGGCGTCCTGGCGCGTCCGGAGCTCGCCGTCGCGCACGTGACCGATCGGACGCCGTGGCCCACCGGATCGGGGCCGTACCGCATCGCGGCGATCGAGAGCGCACCGCCCGCCGTCGTGCTGGTGCGCGCCTCGGGCGAGTCGGACGGCCCTGTGCTCGCCGTGAGGTCCGCAGCGGGTCGAGACGCCCGGGATCTGCTGGAAGGGGCGATCGACTTGGCGGTCTCATCCGACCCCGCCGTGATCGACTACGGAGGGACGCGACCGGGCTATACGACGCTGCCGCTCCCCTGGGACCGCACCTACCTGCTGCTCTCGACGACGCGCGTCCGCGGCCTGCTCGCCGGAGAGGGCGGCGACGAAGGGCTCATCGAGCCGCTCCCCGCGGAGCTGCTTGCGGCGCTGGCGCGGGATGCGGTGCGTGGAGATGCGCGCGCTCACCGGCCGCCCGGGTGGTGGGGCGAGAGCGCCACGTGCCGGGCCGTGGGTGCCGGCGCCGGTTTGCCGGCCGTGCCGGCGGGCGCCTATCGTAGCTCGGGCCCGCGGCGGATCGTTTACCGCGAAGATGATGGGGTGGCTCGGGCGCTGGCGGAGCGGATCGTGGCGCTGGCGTCGGCGGGCCCGGCTTCCGAGTCGGCGCGGGCTTTAGGCGCGGTCGTGCCACGGCTGCTCGACGGGCGGGCGTTGCTCGCCGTCGGGCTGGACGCGGACGCGTACGAGGCCAGCCTGAGGGTGGGTGACGATTTCGCCTATGTGCTGGACGTCCCCACGCGTGCCTTCGACGTCTGCCACGAGAGGGTCGCGCTGTCGCGGCGCGTGGAGTGGCTCGGGGTCGGGCGACTCGATCTCGCTGCCGCATTCACCCCTCTCGTGGATACGCGCCGCTACATCATCGCGCGCCAGGACCGCCTGGCCCTGGCGCGGGACTGGGACGCGACGGTCTACATTCCGGTCGTCGAGACGGGTCGAACGGTGAGAGGTCGATGACTTTTCGTGCGCGGCTGCGGTTGGCAGCGGTCTTGATCGTGCTGGCGCCGGTCATCGGGTTCGCGCTCATCGTTCGGCAGGAGATGGGCCGCCGTCTGACAGCACAATACCAGCGACGCGTCGAGTCGCAGATCGCGATCATCGAGGGTGATCTGCGCGCCGTGGGCGAGGACATCGGCCGAACGCTCTCGGCGTTGAGCGATGCACTGCGCGACGACAACCGCTTCCGCCAGGCCGCCGTGGACGCTGCGGTCGCCGAGCGCGCCTACCTGCTCGATTACGCCGCGCGGGCGATGCGACTCACCGGCCTCGGGATGCTGCAGATTCACGACGCGAACGGCCGCATCATCAGCTCGGGACACTTCAGAATGGAGTACGATCGCCTGGAGCCCGAGCTGCCCCGGCAGCTGGCCGAGGCGCAAGGTGAGCTAGCGCTGGTCTCGGCCCGCACCCCCGAATCGCCGTTCCTGGCGCTGGCTCGGGTCGACTCGGTCCAGATGGGTGGCCGGCGCTTCTACCTGGTCGGCGGCGTCTCGGCCGAGCGCCGCTTCCTCGCCGGTCTGGAGCGCGAATCGGAGCTGACCGTCGCCCTCGTTTATCCCGGTGGAGAGGTCACCTCGGTAAGGACCACACCTGCCGCGGAGCTGGCGTCGCTCGAAGCTACCGCACGGCCGGATAGCGGGGAGGCCGCGGTCACCTCGTGGCTGGACCTGCCCTACGTCGATGCGGAGCGGGGGAGGATCGAGCCCGCGCGGATTCGGGTGACGCATTCGCTGGACGAGCTGCGGGCGCTCCGCCGCAACATCGATCTCTGGCTGCTGTTCGCCGTGGCGGCGACGCTGGTCGTGGCGATCCTGCTGGCGAATTGGCTGGCGACGCGCATCAGCCGCCCGCTGGAGGATCTGGCGCGCAAGACGTCGCGCATCGACCTCGACCGTCTCGATATCGACTTCGGCAGCCGGCGCCGCGACGAGATCGGCGCGCTCTCGCGACTGCTGGGCGCGATGACCGAACGGCTGCGGGCGAGCGCCAGCCGCATCAAGGACGCCGAGCGCCGGGCCACGCTGGGAGAGCTGGCCCGGCAGGTGAACCACGACATCAAGAACGGGCTCATGCCGATCCGCAACGTCTTCCGCCATCTCATCCAGGTGGCGAAAGAACAGCCGGAACAGGTCGCAGGCGTGCTCGAAGAGCGCCGGACGACGATCGACGCGGGGATCGGCTACCTGGAGACCCTGGCCTCCAACTACGCGCGTCTCTCTCCCAAGCTCGACCGCCAGCCGTGTGATGTGAACGACGTGGTGCGGCAGGTCGTCGCTGCGCTGGCGCTTCCCAACGCGGCGAAGCTGAAGATCGAGCTGAGCCCGGCGCGTTGTGTGGTGATGGGCGACGCGGTGGTGCTGCGGCGCATCGTCGAGAATCTGGTCGACAACGCGGTCGAGAGCCTGACCAACGCTGCGGGGACGGTCAGCGTCACGACCCGCCTGGAGGCCGCGGCGGACGGGCTGCCGCTCGTGCGGCTCGCGGTCGCCGACAGCGGCCGCGGGATGAGCGAGGAGGAGCAGGGCCGGGCCTTCGACGACTTCTACACGACCAAAGAACACGGAACGGGGCTGGGGCTTTCCATCGTCCGGCGTCTGGTGACCGACCTGGGCGGGTCGATTCGGTTGGAGAGCGCGCCGGGGAAGGGAAGCCGCTTTACCGTGGAACTCCCGGCCGCTGCGCAGGACGCAGAGACGATGTCGACGACCGGTGACGACGCGGCGGAGCGGCGCGGAACGGAACCGAGTCGGGGCACGCCGGGAGGAGTGCGATGACGCTGGTGCTGGTTGTCGACGATGTGCAGGCGATGGCGGAGCAGTACGCCTACGATCTGAAGCGCGTCGGCGGCTACGAGACGCTCATCGCGCCGGGCGGCCGCGAGGCGCTGGACCTCATGGCCAGCGAGGCGGTGGACTGCGTGATCCTCGACCTCGAGATGCCGGGCGTCGATGGCTTCGAGGTCTTGCGCACGCTAAAAGAGCGCGGCGACGAGCGGCCGGTGATCGTGTACACGGGCACCGGCAACTACGACCGCTGCGTGCAAGCCGTGCGCCTGGGCGCCTACAGCTTCATCGACAAGGCGGAGTCGATGGAGCGGGTCGTTCGCGAGGTGGAGAACGCGCTCGAGCACGTGCGGCTGGTCTCGGAGGTTCAGGCGCTACGGCGCGACCTCGGCACCGACACGCCGATCATCGGATCCAGCCCCGCGATTCGACAGCTCAAACAGGCGATCGCGCGGGTGGCTCCGATCCCCAGCCCGGTTCTCATCGTGGGTGAGAGCGGATCGGGTAAAGAGTTGGTAGCACGTGAGATCCACCGCCTGGGCTCGAACCCCGCGAAGCCGTTCATCGCCATCAACAGCGCGGCGCTGCCGGAGAACTTGATCGAGAGCGAGCTGTTCGGTCACGAGCGCGGAGCGTTCACCGGGGCCAACCGAACCCGAAAGGGCGCGTTCGAGCTTGCCTCTGGCGGCACCCTCTTCCTGGACGAGGTCGGCGAGCTGCCGCCGCCGGCGCAGGCCAAGCTGCTGCGCGTTCTGGAGGACACGCAGGTCACACGTCTGGGCGGGGAGCGGGCGATCAAAGTGAACGCCCGGGTCGTCGCCGCGACCCATCGTGATCTGGACCGAGAGGTCCAGGAGAATCGCTTTCGCGACGATCTCTACTTCCGGCTCAACGTGCACGTGCTGGAGGTGCCTCCGCTCCGCGACCGGCTCTCCGACGTGCCCGAACTGGTCGAGCACTTCCTCGCCGCGACCTGCTCGCGCTTCGGGATCCGCAGGAAGCGGATCGAGGCCGCCGCGCTCGAGTCGCTCATGACGCACGATTGGCGACGGAACAACGTCCGGGAGCTGCGCAACATCGTCGAGCGGATGATCCTCGCCGCCGAGGGCCCGGAGATCGGCGCGCGCCACGTCCCCGCGGACATACAGGGCGGCGGCACGAAGCGCGTGGCCTCACGTGGGAAGAACTTCCAGGAGCTGAAGAACGAGGCGGAGCGGCAGATCATCGTCGCGGCGCTCGAGCGCAATGACTGGCACATCACCCGCACGGCCAAAGAGCTTGGCCTCGCCGACCACGCCAGCCTGTTGAAGATCATGCGCCGGCTAAACCTCAAGCGCGGCTGACGCTTGACGCGACGTCGAGCCTATCCCTCCTCTCACACCACGATCTGCGCGCACGTTCATCCACACCGCGTCCCCCTGAGTCGCGCGTGCCGCGGCGCCGTTCTGGGTGTCCGCCCGGACACATCCCGGCGTCGTGCCGGGTGTCCGGACGAACACAAAAGGTGACGAGTCGGGGTGGTGCGGCGGCGGCCAACCCACACTGAACCCGTTGTAAGATCTACCGTTACACCGTCAGCTCGACCCGGGCCCGCAGCCGGGCACCCCGCCTGCCTCCTCTGTAGGCGACAACGGAACTCACACCTGGCGCCCTGACGGCGCCCAACGAGGGGAGGCACACCATGTTGAGAGAGCTCAAGTTCCGAGGCGAGGTGATCTTCAGCGCCGCCGCACTCGCGGTTCTGCTCCTGTCGCTGGCCGTGATCGGCTGTGGTGGCGACGGAGGGCAGGAGGCGGTGGTCGAGCGTGGGGCTACGGAGTCGCAGGTCGCGACCGAGGTGTCGCTGCCGCCCCCGATCGAGACGCCGGTCACGGTGATGGAGCCGATCGAAGTGGCGACCGTCGAGGAGCCCGAGCCGAAGGAAGTCACCTACGAGGAGGCCGAGGCGGCGTTCCTCGACCGGCGCTACGACGAGGCTGTCGAGCTGTTCACGCACTACACCGAGCGCCGGCCCAACAACCCCTGGGGCTTCTACATGCTCGGGCTGTCGGCGTGGAAGTCGAATGAGCCCGAGAGCGCCGAGACGGCGTTCGAGGCCGCGTTGGAGCTGGACCCGCAGCATGTGAAGAGCTGGCTCAACTTCGCGCGCGTGCTGCTGGACACGGACCGGCCGGAGGAAGCGCTGGACAAGATCGACGAGGCGCTGATCCTCGACTCCCAATCGGGCGTGGCTTTCCGGCTCAAGGGTCGCGCGTACCATCAGCTGGGGCGGCTGGAGGACGCGATCGACGCGTATCGTCAGGCGATTCTGATCGACGATCGCGATGTCTGGTCGATGAACAACTTCGGGCTGATCCTGATCGAGCAGGAGCGCTTCATGGACGCGCTGCGGCCGCTGGCACGGGCGGTGGAGCTGGAGGGTGAGGTGGCGATCTTCCAGAACAACCTGGGCATCGCCCTGGAGCGCACGGGGCACTATCGGGCGGCGGCCGAGGCGTACCGGACGGCGTTCGCTTTCGACGAGTCGCACGGAAAGGCTCAGGCCAACCTGGCGCGAGTGGATGGGCTGGAGGAGAAGTCGGACCTCGAACCCGTCGACCTCGGCGCATTGGCTCGTAGCTTCGTGGAAGAGGTTGAGGGCTGGAGGGAGGCGATCGCCTTGCAGGTTACGATCGATGAGGTGGTCGGCGACACTCTTATCGAGAACAGCCCTGGCGACTCGGTGAGCGTCCCGGGTGCGCGGAGCGATGAGACCGGTCCGCCGAACATAGAGCCCCCGGAAAAGACGACGTCGAGCCCGAAAGGTCTCTAAGTTACGCGCTCGGCGTCGCCGGTAACGAGGCGGCACATACTCGGAACGGGTGGGGTCTGGAGAGGCCCCACCCGCTTTTTCGGCTCTCTGGGCGCTCCGTACCAGGAAGTCCTTGCCACACGAGGGCCCGCGGGTACATACTGAAATGCCCTCGGGGGAGGGTTAAAGGGCCCGGGACAGACCGGCACGGCTGTCGGGGCCCGAAGATCCCGCCGTCTCACCGGCGGAGCGGCTCTGAGGCTCCGGCTGCCCGCCAAACATGCCTGTCCCGATGTGTAAAAGGACGGTGATCCCGGCGGACAAGCTGACGTACGCGGGTGCCAAACGTTTGTTTTCCGCGCAACGTGACTCCGAGGCTCGCTGAATCGTCTATTCAGCGTCCGAGGGGACAGGCTGTGGCCCGACAGACGATCAGGAGAAGGCCAGAGACTCGTGCGATCTCGACCTAGAGGCCAGGGGAAGCGGTACACGCCGGTGGCGGCAACGCCGCCCGGGCCGCCTTCTACGTGGCGCCAGAGGTTCGAAAACCGAGGCGGCTTCTCCATCGTCGAGCTTCTGCTTTCCGTCATCATCATCTCGGTCGGCGTCGTCGGGTTCGCCAGCGCCGTCGGCCTGGCTTCGCTCGAGTTGTGGTTTGGTCGGCGTGACACGGATATCTCGATGGTGGTCACGGACCAGCTTGAGCGTCTGAAAGCCTCCGGGCACGACGCCGTTACGTCGGGATATCGAGAGCAGGGCGAGATCGAGCTCAGTTGGCAGTCGGTGGGTAGCAATCCAAAGAAGGTCGTGCTGGTGGCGACCTATCCGACAAACGATGGGCCCTCGCGCGCGGACACCGTCATAACTTACCTCTGGCCCTAACCGCTAGTCCCAACCGCACCGGTCCCCCCAGCCGTTCAGGTTTTACCCCCCAGGTCTTCCAGTTCATAGCTGCGCAGCCGGCTGACAGTCGACGCTTCGGAGGTTAGATTGGGCGCGCCCTCAGGACCAGGTTACGCGACCTGAGCCCCGGCCCCTTCAACAAGCACGACTTCAGCTATGGAACGAAACGACGCCGATGTGGCGGCAAGACGGCGGAGGTCAGGCCGACCCGTCTGTTCCTATCGCGCCTCCGCTGCCAGACGTCTCGCCTGCGCCGTCCTCGCCGCATTCTGCTTGTGGCCTGGCACCGCATCGCTGGCGGCACAGGAAACGGGCAACGTCATCTTCTTTCACCCCGACGGCATGGGTGTCAACAGCTGGGGCGCGGTTCGCATCCACTTCGTCGGCCCGGACGGACGCCTCAACTGGGACCAGCTTCCGTACATGGCGGTCTACACCGGCCATATGAAGGATGCGCTGACGGCGACCTCGCAGGGCGGTGCTACGGTGCACGCGTTCGGCGTGAAGGTGGAGGCCGATAGTTACGGTATGGACGGCGGCCGGCCTCTGAGCGCGCGCTCGGGCGAGCCCGTCAGTATTATGCGCGAGGCCCAGGCCGCCGGCCGAGCGATCGGGCTGATCAACAGTGGCACGATCACCGAGCCCGGCACCGGTGTCTTCGCAGCGAGCGTGCCGCGGCGCACGGACCACGCGGAGATTGCGCGCCAGATTCTGGAGTCACGGGCCGAGGTCATTCTCGGTGGCGGAGAGCGCTACTTTCTGCCGAGAGATTCGACCGGCGTACACGGCCCCGGGGTGCGTCAGGATGGGCAGAACTTGATCGACCGGGCCCGCAGCCTCGGCTACACGGTGGTCTATACTCGCGACGAACTGTTGGCGCTACCCGATACCACGACGCGGCTGCTCGGCCTTTTCGCCGCCAACCACACGTTCAACGCGGCCTCGGAAGAGCAGCTCGCACGCTCCGGGCGGCCGATGTACGAGCCGGACGCGCCGAGCGTGGCCGAGATGCTCGAGGTGGCGCTGAAGATTCTGGCTCGGCGGCCGGAGGGCTTTTTGTTGGTCGCCGAGGAGGAGGGCACCGACAACTTTTCCAACGCCAACAACGCCCGGGGCCTGCTGGAGGCGGGGCGACGGGCGGATGAGG
>CAYGAJ010000116.1:0-5270 GCA_964347815.1 uncultured Gemmatimonadota bacterium
GCACGCCGCTGCCGGTCAGCCCATACCGGAATGATTGACAGATGATAGAGGGCTGACGGGGCTGGCCTAACTTGCCGGCCGTGCGGTCCACCGATGGCCCCCGGGAGATCGATTGGCATTATGGATAGTCCTTCCCACAGGCGGCGCCCGGCGATAGGTCGGTCAAGATCGGCCTGGCTCGCCGGCGCGGCCGCCCCCGTCTTTCTCCTCACCCTGGCGATGCAGGTCGCGGCGCAGGAGCGTCGGCCCGATCCGCGACTCGAACGGCTGCGCGAGCTTCAGCGGGCGGAGCGGCAGGCGCCCATCATCCTGACCGCGCGCCCGGTCCGGGTCCAGGTCGGCGACGAGGTGACGTTCACCGCCCGGCCGATCGGCGAGCTCTCGGCGGAAGTGCTGGAGCGCGCGGCCTTGGAGCTTCACTTCGGGGACGGGCAGATGGTTCGGCTGCGAGAGCCGGGCGCCGTTCACGTGTACGAGGGGCCGGGCGAGTTCCGCGCCCAGGTGCTCATGCGGGTGGACTTAGGGCGGGGGATCGTTCGGGAGGCGGCCAGCGAACCGGTCATGATCTCGGTCGTTCCTCGGCAGGCGGAGGTCGGTCCGCCCCCTGCGGGCCAGCCGGGCCTGCGGCTGCTGGCCGATCCACCGGAAGTGCCGGCCGGCCAGCCGGTACGGTTTTTCGCGGAGCTCGACCCGCCCCCGGAGCGGCCGGTGGAGTACCGCTTCGATTTCGGCGACGGCGTGGTGCGTGATTGGTCCCCGGAGCCCACGGCCGTCCACGTCTATGAGCGCCCGGGCGAGTTCAGAGCGTTCGTCGCGGTCGGCGTGAACGAAGACCCGTTCGCTCGCAGCGCCGTCGGGGTGGCGGTGACCGCCGCGTACAGGCTGAGCCTCGAGGCCAGCGATCGTGCGCCCGAGGCGGGTGAGCCGGTGCGCCTGTTCGGCCAGCTCGTGCCGCCGACCGACGGTGCACGCTTCCAGTTCGAGTTCGGCGACGGACAGCGGAGCGATTGGCTGGCCGAGCCCGTCGCGGACCACGCCTACGAGCGCCCCGGCTCGTACGAGGTCGTGCTGCGGGCGGGCGTGGGTGAGCGGGAGATCGCCAGCACTGGACTCGCGCTGCGCGTCCAGGGCGTCCAGGGGCCGGGCGGTGAGCTGCCGCCGATCACCCTCGTCGCCCGTCCCCGTGAGGCGCGGCCGGGCGGCGTCGTGCGGTTCGAGGCGTTGGGCCCGGCGAGGGGTGCGCCGGTGGAGTACCGGTTCCATTTCGGCGACGGTGAAGATACCGGTTGGCGGAGCGCGAGCGTGGCCGAGCACCGCTACCGCGACGACGGCGACTACGACGCTCTCGTCGAGGTGCGGAACGCGGCGGGCCTGGTCAGGGAATCGGACGTAGTTCTGGTGAGCGTGGTCCCTGCGCCCACACCCACGCCCCCGCCGCCGACCTTCCCCTGGGAGCTGCTGCTCGGCGGCGCGGGGCTGGCGCTGCTGCTCGGAAGCGCCATCGCCATCGGGTTGCGGCGCGGTCGTAGGATGCAGCCGCGAGAGCCGGCGCCTGCGGGTGCGCATCTCAAGGTCGAAGCCCACCCCGACGACGGGACGCGCGGTCTGGATCGCGAACAGGACGCGTTGATCCGTGCCGAGCTGCGCCTGCGCCCGGTCTTCGATCCGGGCCAGCAGAGCATCGAGAGTGACGGGCCGGTGATCAAGCGGGAATGGGCCCTCACCACGCCGTTGGAGAGTCAATGATGGATACGCTGCCCAACATATTAGAATGCTTCGGCGAGGGCGCCGTGCGGAAGGGCAAGCGGCGACTGCAGAAGCTGCTCGGCCGCAAGGAGTATCGGCACCTGATGGCCGAGATTGCCAGCAAGGCGCCGGGCATCCGCCAGGTCGATGCGATCGCCGAGATCGTGAGCCAGGTCGACGAGCTGCTGAGCACGCCCGTCTCTTCGATCATGATCAAGACGTGGAACGAGTCGGGCGTCATGAAGAAGTATCTCGACAAGTCGGCGTACGACCCGAACGCCGTGCATTACGTCGAGCTGCTCGAGCACACCATCCGATCGAAGCAGCGGCCCTACCTGGAGATCACGCTCGCCGGAACGCCGCTCAGCAAGAAGATCGAGCTGGACGTCGACCTGACCCTCACGGTCGAGGGCATCGTCCTCAAGATACAGGACGCCAGGATCAAAGAGATCAGCCTCGGCAAGTGCAAAGGCTCGGGCCGCGTGAGCTGCGCCGGCCTGGTGCTGATGGAGAAGAAGACGGGCTCACTGGAGCTGCCGGCGAAGCTGGACCTGGGGCAGGGCATCCCGATTGCCGCCTGAGCCAGCATCCGTGGGCTCCACGACGGAAACCTTTCAACCGGTGGACCCCATCTCAAAGCCGACCGGCCGCTTAAGTCGCGACGTAGTCGACTATGATTTGATCCAGCTCGAGGTAGTGCGAGTCGGTCGTTAGCAGCCGCAGGCCATATTGCATCGCCGTGGCCGCGATCCAGATGTCGTTGGAAGGGATCGGCGTGCCGGCCCGCCAGAGCGAGTCGACGATCGCCGCGTAACGGTCGGCGGTCTCCTCGTCGATGCTGAGGACGCCGACGCGGTCCGCGGCGAGGAACCGGGCCAGCTCGCCCTCGTTCTTCTGACGGCGGCCGCCGCGACGGAACCCTGTCCGCAGCTCGCCCAGCACGATCGGATTCAGGTAGATCTCGTCGGCGCTCTGCAGCGCCAGCTTGGCCGCCTCGAGGCCGCGCATGAAGGCGGAGTAGGCCGAGGTGTCGAGGAGCAGGCGCGTCATTTCCAGAGATCGGGGTCGATCCGCCGCTGCCGTTCGAGCGCCTCGTCGAACGCTGCGGCCTCGTCGTCCGTCCACGATCCCGCCAGCTCGTCCAGGTCGTGGTACGTCTGTGGGGACGTCGGACGAGAGAGGCCCAGTCGCTCTTCCAGCAGGCTGATCACGGCCCGGGCCAGGCTCACGTCGTTCTCTTCCGCCCGTCGCCGGATCTCCCGGGCCAGGGCAGGGGGCAGGTTTCTGAGGGTCACCGTTTTCACCTCCGCTCTAGGCGAGGCGCGGCGTTTCTGGCGGTGGCGCTGCGGCAAGAGTGTCCCCCCGGCGTCAACGGATCGGCAAGGCCGTCATCGGGCCTAACGGGTTCAGCTGTGCAGCCAATAGTGCATCATATCGCATCAGTAAGCGCATCGCAACTTGTTCGCCCAGCTTTGATGGGTTGGTGAGGTGGGCCTAAGACCGGTGTCAGAGGGCGCGAGCATTAGACGCGAGTATTCCCCAGAGACTGCGCTAGGTCGTCGCGCAAACTGCAGGTTGACAACGGCCACACCGATCCCGTATAGTGGCGGCCGCTGGGGAGTCGCGTCCCGATGCACACGCCGGCTAGGCCGGGCGAGAGGTGAGCCCGCCGGGGCCGGGCCGCAGCGCAGGGTGGCTGTGGCGGCGTCGGAGACGCGCTTGTGTTTTTCTGGAGGGTTTCAGCGTCTAACGGTTAGACGAAACCCGCACCGTTGAGGGGTGACTGAAAGTGCCGAAATGGATGCAGCGGTCAGCCGCACGACGAATGTCCGGCTCGAGGTCGAACGGCCTCGGCGTGGGACACGTGCGTCCGGCCGCCGCCCCCGGTTCGCGTACGCGGCCGGGCGGCGCGATCGGTCGCGATTCCACGGTCCAGCTACGGACCATCGGTTAACCCGTGGCTGAGATGAGCGGTGCGGGAAGCGCGGGAGGTGAAGCTCCGTAGAGCCTCATCTCTCGTTCAGGAGCGTTTTGCAACGCCCCACCTGCGCCGCGTGCCGGGTGGGGCGTTCGGTTTTTGGATGCTGAATTAGACGCGATCGGGCGCGAGGTCCGGGTGCAGTACAGAGGACGCGACTCCAAGGCCCGGGCCGAGCGTCCGGCTCGCGTCACATCGCGGACCCGGAGGGCCGGGTCCCGAGGCCGGAAGGAGCCGGCCAGCAGGAGGTGAGAACCATGGTGATCAACCGACTCCAGGGGTACTTCGGCCAGCCGCCGGAAGAGCGGCGTCCGACCGAGGAGTTCTACATCGTCGCCGGCGGGGCCGGCTGCTTCTTCGTCACGCGCGAGACCGCGCAGGAGATCGTGCGGCAGCTCGGGCGTCGGCGGCCGCCTCGGTTCATCACCTTCCGCGACCTGACCGGCTCCGAGGTCCGCCTGCGTCCGGGCAAGATCGACGTGGTGTGTGAGTCGACTGCTGAGCAGCGGGCTCGCGGCCGCGAGTTCAACCAGGCGCTGGGAGGGGAGGAGGGTGAGGAGGATCGTCCAGCCTGGGACGACTAGCCCACCGGGTGGGACCGGGCCGCGGCCACCGTGCTGCGGTCCGGGCCCGGCCGATGCTCTCGCCCGCAGTCAGGAACTGGGCACTTCACGTCCGCAGCAGGCGCAGCGCCACGGCAGCACTCAGTATTTGTATTCCCCTGAAGTCGTGTAAATCGAGAAGGTGATAGTCTCCCGAGACGATCCACTTCGCTCCGCTCTCCACCGCGCATTCCAGAACCCGGTTGTCGCCAGGATCCTGCTCGATGACATCGATGCGATGTACCCGGAACGACCAACTTCGCGTGCGCGGCCAAGTCGCGAAGACAGGCCCGGATCTCGGACTCGGTGAATTCAAGCTTTGGGTAGTGAAGCACCCGCTCGAGCTCGAGCAGGAGATCAGGTGAGATCGATTGGCGCAGCTCGCCGGCTCGGCGGCGCTCGTAGACGCGGCGCTCGGGCCCGTTCCAACCGTAAGCGGACACCAGGACGTTGGTGTCCAGTACTACGGTTCTGACCCGCCTTTCCTCTCCCGCGCCCACCGGATGGCCTCGGCCACATCGTCCCGAGTGATTCCGCGCTGCTTGAACCGGGTGGCGATGCGCTCGGTCAGCGAGTCGAAGTCCTCGGTCGGCGCCACGGGCGCCCGGGCAAAGTTGATGCGATCGCCGTCCACCTCGAACACCACGTAGTCACCCGGGGTCAGCGCGAGCCGGTCACGCACCGGCTTCGGGATCGTCACCTGTCCTTTCGAGGTCAGTTTAGCGGCAAACCTCATCCGATTCTCAACCAACCCGGTGCCTCCTGCGCGAGGGTGCAATGACTCCTTACATCCTTACTCTACCGCATCCCGAGTCCGCGAGCAAGTCCTCGTGGGTGGATGCCGTTTCTGTCACGAAGAAAGCCCGGAGGATCTCTCCTCCGGGCTTGGGTTCTTGACGTCAGGCAATTCTGACGTTCGGTTCCGTTTTCCTCCTTAGCGCGCC
>CAYGAJ010000116.1:5280-7635 GCA_964347815.1 uncultured Gemmatimonadota bacterium
GTCCCCCGGCCGATCCACTCGGCTTCGCGCTCCACCGCGCATTCCAGAACTTGGTTGTCGCCTGGATCCCGCTCGATGACATCGATGCGACGCGCCGGGACGACCACCGTACACCCCCGGTCCACGGGCAAGTCCTCGTGCCGTTTCTGTCACAGAGAAAGCCCGGAGGATCTCTCCTCCGGGCTTGGCGTTTGTGACGACGAACAATCCTGACGTTCGGTTCGGTTCTTCTCCTTAGCGCGCCTCCCCCGCCAGCTCGCGCACCGCGTCGGCCAGCTTCCGCACCTTGCCGCCGTCATGCGACCCGCTGGTCGTGCCCTCCAGCTCCATCGCGGCCTTCGCTGTCGCCTCGGCCCGGAGCTCCGCCGCCAGCTTCGCCAGCGCCTCGCGCCGCGCCGCGTTCGACGCCTTCTCCGCACTATCCAGCGCCCGTCGCGTCGACGAGACCCGGCTTTCCGAAAGACCGCCCGAGCGTTCGAGCTGGTCGACGTAGGCCCGTGCCAGCGCGAAGCTGGGCGGCCAGACGAACTTCGGCTGGCCCTGCGCGTTCAGGTAATCGAGCTTCACCGACTTGGCGGCGTCGATCTCGTTCTGCGACACGTACGCGCTGGGGGTCAGCTCGAAGATGTCGAGGCCGCGTGCGATCTCGGAGCTGACGATCAGACCGTTGTACCAGTAGACCGACCAACTGCCGCCTCCCTGCATCCGTGCTGGGTCCACCGGACCGCGATCATGAAACGCGATCTCGACCGGGTTGCTCGGATCGGTCCAGTCGAAGACCGAGATGCCGCCCTGGTACCACCCCTGTACCATCACGTCGCGCCCGGGGATGGGAATCAGCGAGCCGTTGTGGGCGACGCAGTTCTCGAGGGACGTCTGCGGGGCTGGCAGCTTATAGTAGCTGCGGAACCGCATCTTCCGGTTCTCGATGGTGAAGATGGCGTCAGCGCCCCACTCCGGCGGGTCCGTGGCGCGGCACTTCGGCTGGCCGCCGCCGCCCCACTCGTCGCTGAACAGGATCTTCGTGCCGTCGTTGTTGAGCGTCGCCGAGTGCCAGTAGGCGAAGTTCGAGTCGCTGACCGCGTCGATCCGCTTCGGGTTCACCGGGTCGCTGATGTCGAGCAAGAATCCGTAGCCCTCGCAGGCACCGCCCGCCAGGCCGATCTCCGGGTACAAGGTGATGTCGTGGCACTGGGTGGGCCCGGGACGCGGGCCCTCTCCGCGTTCGCCCAAGCGTTGCGCGACGAGCTTCGGGATGTAGTCGCGCAGGGCGGCGCTGTCCGCGGCCGTCGGCGCGCCGCTGCCGCCGCGCGACTCGACGATGCTGTCGAGCATCGCCCGGCTCCAGCGGTCGGGCAGCACGAACGGCTGGCCCTCGATGTCGGCGATGAAGGCGCCGCGCGCCCGGGCCCGCTCGACCTCGGCGATGTCCTCGGGCGCCAGCCCGTGCCGCGGCGGGGCCACCAGGTCGCTGAAGATCCGGGGCGAGCTGACGATCGCCGCCTGCTCGGGGTGGGCGAGCGGCACCCGGATGACCTCGATGCGGAAGAGCGCAGAGTTCGGATCCTCGTCCAGCGGGGCGCCCGAGCAACCGGGCAGCTCTTCCGCGGGGCGCACGGGAGCAGAGCCGGACACGTATATATAGACGTTCTCTTTGTCGTCCGGGTCGACCAGCACCGAATGCGTGTGCGAGCCACGGCAGGTCTGCACGTTAGCAATGTACTTGGGGTTCCGGATGTCGCTGATGTCGAAGATGCGGATCCCGCGCAGGCGGTCCGGACTCACCGCCTCCCGAACGCCTTCGGTGCCGCAGTCGAGCCGGCCGCCCAACCCCTCGCCGGAGACGAAGAGCAGGTTCTCATAGACCGAAACGTCGCTCTGCGACGCCGGGCAAACGTAGCCGACGACGAGCGACGGCTGACTGGGGTTCGAGATGTCCCAGATCTGGATTCCGTTGTAGTTCCCCTGGATCGCGTAGTGGTCGATGAAGGCGAGGTCCGAGTTGCTGACGCCCACGAACTCCTCGGGCGGCGGCGTCTTGGAAAGCACCCTGAGGTTCCACACCGCCTCTTCGGCGTCGAACAGCCCCGCTCCAAGCCCGATGCGGGGGTCGGGGCTCGGTGCCGAAGGAGCCACTTCGGGACCTGCGGAGCGCGAGGCGCAGCCGGAAAGGGCGAACAGAACGGCGGCCAGCGGCAGAAGCCAGAGCCGGCTGGACGCAGATAGGGCGGCACGAGCGCCCGAGGCGGCGAAAGTCATGACGGATTCCTCTGATTGGGTAAGTTTCGGGACATCACCGACCGCGTTCCGTCGCGGTCAGCGACTCGAGCATCAGCTTCATGCGGGCGATCTCGG
>CAYGAJ010000117.1:0-7628 GCA_964347815.1 uncultured Gemmatimonadota bacterium
GGCCGCGCGCCTCTTTCACGATGGCGTCATCGCCGGAGATCATCACGACGGGAACACCGTAGTGTCCTGCGATCGCCGCGTTGATGCCGGCCTCGGGCACCGAGATGTCGTTCAGGCGCACGTCGGCGAGACGCGCGCTCGACAGCGTGTGGGCACGGACGCCCTCGGGGTTGGTCGTGCTCGAGTGATAGCCGATGAAGATCGCGGCGTCGAACGATTCGTCGATCCCCTCCATCATCATCAGCGGTCGCGGCCAGGACCGCACCACCGTGACATCCTTCGGCAGTCTTTCCAGTAGAAGATTCTGGCCGTTACCGTGTGAGTCGCTGATCACGAACTCGGTTGCGCCGGCGGCACGCGCGCCGTCGATCGCCGCGTTGACTTCGGCGGTCATGAACTGTCGGAATCGCTCGTACTCGAACCCCGAGGGGCCGAGCTGTTCGCCGGTTACGACGCCGACGACACCCTCCATGTCAGCCGAGATATAGATCTTCATCTTCTGTTGCGCGTGAAGGGGAAAGTGGCCAAACGCGAAAAGCAAGACGAGCGAGACGCCAAGGTTCCATCTCATGAGGTTCCTCGCAAGTGAGATCGACGGGCCCGGGAAAGCGACGCGCTGCCCGGGCATGGTAGGGGCGTCGGGGCATGGGCGCCAGCCCGGCTCGACGGAGCCGGGGCTGATACCCGATCGTTACAAAACGTTTACGCCGCCTTCTCATATGGCGTCTAGCTTCCAGCGTTGCGGACGGCGCGCGATCACCGCCCGCCCGTAATTGGAGCGGCATTAAACCTATATATGGCAATAGATTGTCCTTTGAGGCCGGAGGTCGCGGGGCGGGGCCACCGGTCAGGAGCGCCCGAAGCGTGCACGACGCCGTAGCCACAACCGCCGACGTGGGCGGGCCCCGAGATGTAGGCGGCCCGACCCTCGGCCTGTCGCGAGGTCGACGGTGGGGCGAGCGGGTGATCCGCAGTCTCCTGCTGGCCTGCGGTCTGGTCTCGGTGGCGACCACCGCCGGGATCGTCATCGTCCTGGTTTGGGAGTCGATCGGGTTCTTCCGAGAGGTGTCGCCGTGGGAGTTCCTGACGGGGACGAAGTGGACGCCGCTCTTCGTGCCGCGAAACTTCGGCGTGCTGCCGCTGGTGGCGGGGTCGGTGATGGTGGCGGTCGGGGCTTCGCTGATCGCGCTGCCTGTGGGGTTGGCCAGCGCGATCTACCTGGCGGAGTACGCGCCGGCCCGGGCCCGCAAGATCCTAAAGCCGGTGCTGGAGATTCTGGCGGGCATCCCGACGGTCGTCTACGGCTACTTCGCCCTCACCTTCATCACGCCGATCATCCGCACGATCTTCCCGGATACGGGTGTGTTCAACGCGGCGAGCGCGGCGATCGTCGTCGGCATCATGATCGTGCCGATGGTGGCGTCGCTTTCGGAGGACGCGATCTACGCGGTGCCCCGCGCGTTGCGTGAGGCTTCCTACGGTCTGGGCGCCACGAAGTTCGAGACGGTGACCCGGGTGGTGGTGCCGGCGGCGCTGTCCGGGATCATCGCCTCGTTCATCCTCGCGATCTCGCGAGCCATCGGCGAAACGATGGCGGTGACCCTGGCGGCGGGGGCGACGCCGAAGCTCACAGCCAACCCGCTGGAAAGCATTCAGACGATGACCGCTTACATCGTGCAGGTAAGCCTGGGCGACACGCCCGTCGGGTCCATCGAGTACAAGACGATCTTCGCCGTCGGCCTGCTCCTCTTTTGCATCACGCTGGCGATGAACATCCTGAGCCGCGTCATCTTGCGCCGGTTCCGTGAGGTGTACGAGTGAAGTCGATGGGCGCCACGGTGGCGAGTGCCGTCGAGTTCGACGTGCGGCTGGATCGCCGTCGGCTGTGGGGCACGATATTCGTCGCGATTTGCTTTGCCGCCACGGCGGTGGCGGTGCTGCTGCTGGCCGCTTTGTTGATCGACATCCTGCGTCAGGGCGCCGGACGCGTGTCGCTGGACTTCGTGAATAGCTACCCCTCTCGCTTTCCCGAACGGGCGGGGATCAAGTCTGCGTTCTACGGGACGATCTGGACGGTGAGCTTTACAGGCTTGCTTTCGTTTCCGCTCGGCGTGGGGGCGGCGATCTATCTGGAAGAGTACGCGCCGCGCAACTGGGTGACGCGGGTGATCGAGACGAACATCGCCAACCTCGCCGGCGTGCCGTCGATCGTTTACGGCGTGCTGGGGCTGGCGGTCTTCGTACGCGGGATCGCGCTGGGTCGCAGCGTTCTGGCCGGGGCGGCGACGCTGGCGCTGCTCATCCTGCCGATCGTGATCATCTCGGCGCAGGAAGCGATCCGGGCCGTGCCCTCGTCGATCCGAGACGCGGGTCTGGGGTTGGGAGCGACCCAGTGGCAGACGCTCCGCTACCTGGTGCTCCCCATCGCGCTGCCCGGCATCCTCACCGGGATGATCCTCGCGCTCTCACGGGCGATCGGCGAGACGGCGCCGCTGATAATGATCGGGGCGTTGACGTTCGTCGCCTTCACACCGGAGACACCGCTCGATCCGTTTACGGTGTTGCCGATTCAGATATTCAACTGGGCCTCACGGCCGCAGGCGGGCTTCCACGAGTTGGCCGCCGCCGGAATCATCGTTCTACTCATCGCCTTGCTAACGATGAACGCGTTGGCCATTGTGCTCCGAAACCGATTGCAGAAGAAACTATGAGTCTCGACGGCGTGGCCGAGGTCAGGATGCGGAAGCCCCAGCGTGCGCAGGAAGCGGAACGAGCGGGGATCGTAGCGGAAGGGTCGGCTCAGAAGCTCGGATTTCTCGACAAGCTGGACGGCGATCCGAAGCACATCATGGTGCACTCCGATCCGGTGCTCGCGACCGAGGATCTGAGCATCTACTACGGCTCGGCCAAGACGATTCACCACATCACGTTGACGATCCCGCGGAATCGCATCACGGCGCTGATCGGCCCTTCGGGCAGCGGCAAGAGCACGTTACTGCGTGCCTTCAACCGGATGAACGATGTGATTCCGACCGCGTGGTCCGAAGGCGCCGTGCTGTTCAACGGGGAGAGCCTCTACGATCCCGAAGTGGACCCTGTGGAGGTGCGCCGCCGCATCGGCATGGTCTTCCAGAAGCCGAATCCCTTCCCGAAGTCGGTCTTCGACAATGTCGCCTTCGGCTTGAAGGTGAATCGCTACACCGGCGACATCGCGGAGCGTGTGGAGCAGGCGCTGCGCAGGGCAGCGCTCTGGGATGAGATCAAGGACCGTCTAAAGGACAGCGCCCTCGGCCTCTCGGGCGGCCAGCAGCAGCGTCTCTGCATCGCCCGGGCGCTGGCTGTGGAGCCTCAAGTCATCCTGATGGACGAGCCGGCGAGCGCGCTCGATCCGATCGCCACGGGGCGGATCGAAGAGCTGATGCGTGAGCTGTCGAAGAATTACACGATCGTGATCGTCACGCACAACATGCAGCAGGCGGCGCGGGTCGCCGATTACACCGCGTTCATGAACCTGGGTCGATTGATCGAGTACGGCGAGACGGATCGGCTGTTCACCAGCCCGGACGATGATCGAACCGAGGCGTACATAACAGGCCGGTTCGGCTAGAGGACGAGATGGCGCGGACGCACTTCGAAAAGAAGCTGGACGACCTGACGGGCCGATTGGTCGCGATGTCACGCCTGATTGAGGGGCTCATCGACATGGCGCTGGCGGCCGTACACGAAAAAGACGCCAGCAAGGCCGAGGCGGTCATTCTCGGCGACCGTGAGATCGACGCGACGGAAGTCGAGATCGAGGAAGAATGCGTGGAGCTACTGGCTCTACAGCAGCCGATGGCCGGTGACCTTCGCCGTCTGGTCGCGATCCTCAAGATCAACAACGACCTGGAGCGGATTGGCGATCACGCCGTCAACATCGCAGAAGCCGCCCAGAGACTGATCTCGCGGGACAGCGACTGGTCTCTTCCAATCGAGTTGTCCGAGGCGGCGACGATCGCGCGCGGCATGCTTCGCGATGTCCTCGATGCGTTCGTACAGCACGATCCGGCGAAAGCGCGCGGCGTGCTTGAGCGGGACGACCGTGTCGACCAGCTTCACGAGTCCCACCTGCGATCGGCAATCACCTTCATGATGGAGTCGCCCGCGGAGATCGGCCAGGCGCTGTCCTTCATTCTGATCGGCCGCAACATCGAGCGCGTGGCGGACCTCGCCTGTAACATCGGCGAGGATGTCGTCTATCAGGTGGAAGGGAAGACGATTCGCCATCCCACCGTACTGCAGAGGTAGCGGCGGATCGCCTAGCTCTCGGCTCCGTCGGCGTCGAGGACCTGCCGGATTTTCTGAGCCAACTCGCTCAGCGTCCACGGCTTGGCCAGGAAGGGTAGCCCGGGATCGAGCTGCGCCGTCTCTTCGATGTCCCCCGCCGTGTAGCCGCTGGCGAAAAGAAAGGGAACCTCCTTGCCACGCTCGCGCAGCTCTCGGTAAAGAGCGCGGCCGCCGCGCTTCGGCATGATCATATCGGTGACGATGAGGTCGATGCGGCCGCCCTTCGCTGCAAAGACCTTCAACGCCTCTTCGCCGTCCGCCGCCAGCAAGACCCGGTACCCCAGACGCTCGAGACTGCGCTTCGCCGCCCGCCTCAGCGCCGGCTCGTCTTCCGCCACGAGGATCGTCTCGCTGCCCCCACGCACCTCCTCCGTCTCCACCACGCCGGCCGGCGTCGTCGTGCCGGCGTCGGGGTCTGCCACGGGCAGGTACACTTTGATTGTGGTGCCCTGGCCGACCTCGCTGTAGACGTGGGCGTGGCCACCGAGCTGCTTCACCAGACCGTAGACCACCGCCATGCCCAGACCCGAACCGCCGGCGCTGCGCCGGGTCGTGAAGAATGGCTCGAACAGCCGGGCCTGCGTCGCCTCGTCCATGCCGACGCCCGTGTCGCTCACCGCCAGGCAAACGAACGCGCCGGGCACAGTCCGTCCGGTCGGGAACCAGTCGGCGGCATCCAGGTGCGTCGGCCATAATGCGATGCGGAGCTGACCGCCCTCGGGCATGGCGTTCCGGGCGTTGGTGGCAAGGTTCATCACGATTTGCTCGACCGATCCGGCACTGGCGAGGACCGGCGGAGATTCGCGGGGCGCCTCGATCTGGATTTCGATGTGCTCGGGGAGCAGGCGGCGCAGGGTCGGCTCGAATTCGGTGATCACCTTCACCAGGTCGAGTGGCTCGATCTTGAGCGCCTCACGCCGACTGAAGTCGACGAGCTTCTCGATCAGGTTTCTGCCTCGGACGACGGCCGCCTTCAGCTCCTTGATGTCTGCCGTCACCTCACTATCAGCACCGGGTAGCTTGTCGGCGAGCAGCTCTGTGTTGACTTGCACGACGGTCAAGAGGTTGTTGAAGTCGTGGGCGATCCCGCCGGCCAGCTGGCCAACCGCCTCCATCTTCTGTGCCTGCCGCAGCTGCTCCTCGAGCTCGAGACGTTCGGTCAGGTCGCGAACCGTGCTGAGCAATGCGGGCGCACCTTCGAACTCGATGACGCGCGAGGTGATCTCCGTCGTCACATCACCGCCGTCCTTGTGAATCAGTCGGTACTGCGCTGGACTCTCGGGCGCGCCCTGGAAAAGTGCCTTGATGCGTTCGGCGGCGCGGGCGCGGTCCTCCGGATGCTGAAAGTCCGACACACGTCGGCTGGTCAGCTCCTCGGCCGAATAGCCGAGCATCGCGCAAATCGCCGGATTGGCGTAGAGAATCCGTCCGTCCAGGGCAAGCACGCTGACCCCGTCCGGGACCTTCTCCATCAGTGTGCGCAGCCGCTCTTCGCTCGCCCGGAGCGCCCGGTCGATCTTCTTGTTCTCCGTGATGTCTCGCTGGATCGCCAGGAATCCGACAAGGTTCTCGTCTTCATCCATTACGGGATTGGCAGAGGTGGCCATGGTCAGCAGTCGGCCGTCTTTCGTCTTGTTGATGATTTCGCCCGATACGGTCTCTTTCGCTAGCAACGTCCCCCAAAGCTCCGTGTAGAACTTTCGATCGTGATGACCTGACTTGAGGATCCGAGGGGTATTCCCCAGCGCCTCTTCCTTGTTGAAGCCATAAACCTGTTCGAAGGCGGGATTGACGTAGAGGATATGCCCGTCCGGATCGGTCAAGAATATGATCTCGCCGCTGCGCTCGATGCCGAGTCGGAACTTTGCCAGCTCCTCTTCGACCCGCCTATGATCGGTGATGTCGATGCCGGTTGCGATCACAAGATCGATCGAGCCATCGTTAGCCACCACGACGTTGTTGGCCCACGCGATGAGACGACGATCGCCGCCCTTGGTGACCCAGACAGTTTCCCGTTCGTTGGGGAAGTCGTTGACACCAAGGCGAACGAACTCGCGTTCGGCCGATCCAATCTGCTCAGGAGGTAGCAGCACCTCCCAGAATGGCTTGCCCTCCACCTCGCGACTGGAGAATCCCGTCAGCCGTTCGCAGGCCCGGTTGAAGCGGACGATGCGCCCCTCGCGATCGAGCACCACGATCAACGCGGCGCACGCCTCCAGAATGGCGGTGGCGAACTCGAAGCCGGTCCGGCGATTTTTTTCGTTGTCGGCCATGGGGTCGGGCAGAGACAGACCTCAGTGACGTCGCGTCAGCCTGAGACCGAGCGAGCATCTGCTGTGAAGGGTCGTGCCGTCTCGGTTCTGCGTTCGCTCGAGCACTGTTGCTTCGCGTCCCAGTATGACTGGCAGGGCGGGGAGGAGGGTAGAGGCCCTCACACGGCCTAAAGCATGCTCAGCCAGCGGGCCCGGCGCAAGGCCAGCGGCGATGTCCCCACCTTTGTATATCCCGGCTTCTGACCGATTTGCGGCGTGTCCGGGCCTCGAGACCGCCGGGAAGCCACTCGTACGGCGGCCGTCAGAAGTTGAGACCGGTGGCGCTGACGCCGGTGGCCAGGCCATGCATCATCTTACGTCCGTAGTCAGTCCCCAGATCGATCGAGCGGGGCGGATGCCATTCATGGGGGCTGCCGGCGGTGTCCATGACGAGCGTTCCCAGGCCCAGCCGGCGCTGCAGCGGCGTCTGCCGCAGGTGGATCGCCTGGATCTTGCGTACCGGTACGATGTAGGTCCGGCGGTTCCACAGTCCCTCGCGGACGAGCACATGGTCGCCGACGCGAGCGTGGCCCAGGTGGCGGTAGTGCGCGGTGGCGAGGAACCAGGCCGGGAGCAGCGCGGCCAGCAGCACGACGCCGTAGGGCGTGGTGAGGGTCAACACCAGGGCCGCCAATAGGACGACCAACGCTCGGCGGATGAACAGCCGCCGCCGCGCCCGAGGGTGAGATGGCCGCCACTCGATCTCTTCCCAGACCAGACCTGGGAGCACGACGTTCAGGTAGAGCGGGATGTCACCCCAGCGGGCGATCGGTGCGAGCGTCTCCACGCGCTCGTCGGCCTTCATCCCCGGACCATACCCAGCGGTCTGAACGCGGAGCGAGGCGAGGCCGAGCCAGCGCCGCAGGATCGGCTCCTCGATCTGCACGTTTTGCACGCGGTCCCCGCGGAACCCCTTTTCGCGTCGCGTGAGCAGGCCGTAGCTGACCTGCAAGTCACCGCCCCCGGCAACGAGCGTGAAGTCGAAGTAGC
>CAYGAJ010000118.1:0-7595 GCA_964347815.1 uncultured Gemmatimonadota bacterium
ACGTCGACGGCGACGGGCTCCTGCAGCGGCGGCAGCACGCGCCGGTCTCGAAACTGCTCGTACCTGAGATCGTTGAGCGACCCGAGGTTGAAGAAGATATCCGCCAGAGCCAGCGAATCGGCCAGCCCCTCCTCCTCCGCCTTTTGCAGCGCCCGCTTCAGAAGGCGCTCGCTGTCCGATCGCAGCCGCTGCTTCAGGCTCAGCATCCCCAACTCGGCCAGGTAGAGCGGGTTGTCGGGGTCCAGCGAGAGCGCCTTTCGCAGCGCCTTTTCCGCCTGCAGGCGCCCCCGCGGCTCGGTCTCGATGTGGGTCGCGTGCCGGGCGAGCAGACGGCCGAGCTGGTAGTGGGCCTCGGCCAGCTTGGGGGCGGCGTCAGCGGCCTTACGCAGCTCGACCAGGGCCGCCGCCGTGTCGCCGGCGGCCGCGAGGGCGAGTCCGCTCTGGATGTGCTGCCGTGCGGTATGCTCCTGGGCGTGGCCGTCCAGCGGACTGCAAACCAGGGACAGAGCGATGAAGGCGCACAGGTATCGCATGACGGCCGTGCCCGTTGGGTCTACTGAAAGTTTAGGGCACCGCCATAACGTTGTCCAGCATTCCTTGGCCTTTCTCGAGCCCCGCATCGCAGCTCGCTGGCGGAGCGGCGTGCCGCGCTCTAGAATCGACAGGCGTTGAAGCGGCCGGGTCGATGCCTGCCGGTGCCGGTGGGTCGGTGACGTCGCGCACTCCGTAGCTGCCGCGCCCTGATCACTCGAGTGTAGCGCTCGCGGCGCGGACGAAGGTGAATGGACTTCGTGGTTCGACGATCGGTGGCACGACGGCGCCTGTTGTACGGTCTGACGGGCGTGCTGGCCGCCGCCCTGCTGTTTGTACTCGGTGGACGATTGATGCTGGAAGCGATCGAACGGCAGCTCATCTACTTTCCGTCGCGGGTGCCGCAGAGCGCGCCCACACCATCGATCCCCGGCGCCACGGCCGTCGAAGAGGTGTGGCTGGACACGGGCGATGGCGTACGGGTCCACGGACTTTACGCCCGCGGGGATGGATCGTTGGGCGAGCTTCTGTTCTTCCATGGAAACGCGGGCAGCCTCTACGATCGGCTGGACAACGTGGCGCTTTTGCTGGACCTCGGTTTGAACGTGCTGATCATGGACTACCGGGGGTACGGCAAGAGCGAGGGGTCGCCGTCGGAGAGCGCGCTGTACGCCGATGGCCTGCTTGCCTACCGCCACCTGACCGAAACGCGCGGAGCGGATCCAGCCCGACTCATCATCTTCGGCCGGTCGCTGGGCTCGACAGTGGCGGTCGAGCTGGCGGTCCGTGAGCCGGCGGCGGCGGTGATCCTCGAGTCGGCGTTCACCTCGGCGGGAGAGCTGGGCCGGATCCACTACGGGTTCTTGCCGGCGATGCTATTCCGCGCGTTGACTCACCAGTTCGACTCCCTGTCGAAAGTACCGAAGTTGAAGGCTCCGGTCCTCTACATTCACGGCACGGTCGACAACATCGTCCCGGCGTCGATGGGCCGCCGCCTTTACGACGCGAGCCCCGAGCCCAAGGAGTGGTACGAGATCCAGGGGGCCGGCCACAACGACACCCTGTGGTTGGGCGGTCGGGAGTATGCGCTTCGGCTCGCCGAGTTCGTGAGAAGACATGTGGCGTCGGGCTCTTAGGACTTCGGCGCTGTTGCTGATGTCCGTGGCGGCGATCGCGGCGGCAGCGGGTGCGCTCCCTGCGCCGTTCGATCTCGAACGGGCGAAGCTGGAGCCGCCGAGCCCCATCGATGTGCTGAGCTACCGGATCAGCCTCGAGCTTCAGATGCAGGCGCGCGCCCTGAACGCCAGCGCCCAGATCGCCCTGCGCATCGTCGAGGGCGACGTCGAGGCGGTTCGACTGGACCTGATGGGGATGACGGTGGACTCGGTGATGCTGGGCGGGGCCGCCGCGCGTTTCGAGCGTCTCGAGGGCGGCCTCGAGATCGCGCTGGCGGGGCGCGCCGACGCCGGCGATACCGTCGTTGCGGAGGTGTTCTATCACGGTTCGCCGCGGGACGGTCTGCACTTCCAGACTGATGGCTATGGGCGGCCAACCGTGTTCGCAGACAACTGGCCCAACCGCGCCCGTCACTGGTTCCCGGCCGTCGATCACCCACGTGACAAGGCGACGGTGGAGTTCCGCGTAACCGCGCCCGAGGAATGGAAGGTAGTGGGCGTCGGGCGGTTGAAGTCCGAGACCGGTCTGGCCGACGGCCGCCGGCTCACCGTCTGGGCCACCGAGCGCCCAACCCCCGTGTACACCATGGTTGTCGGCGCGGGTGTGCTGGCGGTGCGCGAGCTGGGCGCGCTGGGTTGTACGGCGGACGCGGACCGTTGCATACGTCTGGCGCAGTGGGTGTTTCCCGAGGACGAAGAGCGGGCGCTGCGTCTTTTTCGCCGGGCACCCGAGATGCTGGCGTTCTACGATAGTCTGATCGCCCCGTTCCCCTACGAGAAGCTGGCACTCGTTCAGTCTTCCACTCGATTCGGCGGGATGGAGAACTCGAGCGCGATCTTCTTCGCTGAGGGCGTCGTGCGCCGGAGCGGCAGCGACGTGATCGTCGCTCACGAGATCGCGCACCAGTGGTTCGGCGACGCGGTCACGGAGGCAGATTGGGCGCACCTGTGGCTCTCGGAGGGTTTCGCCACTTACTTCGCCATTGTCTTCTATGAGTTCACCGACGGCGCCGCCGTCGCGGACGGACTGCGGGCCCGCGCCGAGCAGAGCTATCTTGTTTCGCGCGACACGGACAGACCGATCATCGACACTCTGCCTGACGACCTTTTCGAGCTGCTCAACAGCAACCACTACCAGAAGGGCGCCTGGGTGCTCCACATGCTACGGCGGCTGGTCGGCGACGAGCCGTTCTTCGCCGGCATCCGACGGTACTACGAGACGCACGCGCACGGCACGGCGCTGAGCGCCGATCTGCGGCGCGCGATGGAAGAAGTATCGGGGCGCGATCTCGCCTGGTTCTTCGAGCAGTGGCTCGAGCGGCCGGGCTATCCGTGGCTGGAGGTGCACCCGAACTGGGACGGGGACGCCGGCGAGCTGGCGTTGCGAATCGTGCAAACACAGCCGTGGCCGCCGTTCCGCTTCCCGCTCGAGGTCGAGGCGGAGGGTGAAGGCTATCGGTTGCAAAAGACCGTGTGGGTCGAGGGGGCCGAGGAAGAAGTCACGTGGGCGCTCCCGGGCGAGCCGAGTCGTGTGGCCGTCGATCCGGCGAACCATCTACTGGGAACGGCTCGGGTCGCGCGATGACGCGGGCGTCGGCGAACGCGGCGGAAAAGCTCGTATCAAGCGGGTCGCGATCGGGCGGCGTGAGGATGGTGGGATGATAGATCAAATACCGAAGCGGACGCCGCGAACGACATCGGCGCTTAGGGTGGGGCCGTGGCTCGCTCTTCTTCCGATTCTGCCGTTGGCCATTGCGTGTAACGACGACCCGGTCGAGCTCGGCCGGGCGCAGGGTGTGGTGCACGACCCCAAGACGGCCGCCTTTTCGGGCGAGCTTTCCGGCGACGTTCAGGTTTCGATCTCCTCGGGCGGCACCAACTGGTTCGATCTCGGCTCACTCAACGGCATAACGATCGCCCTTCAGTCGGACTCCGATACGAGCAACGTGCACGGCGAGCAGGACGCGCCGGTCAGCACCTACTCGCAGGTGCGTCTGGTATTCGATGGGGTCGACGCGGAGTTGAAGGCGGGCTCGATCATCGGTAACACCACGCTGGCGAGCGACGCCATAGTCGGGTTAGGTGGATCGGACCGCAGAGTCGAGATCGTAAAACAGGTCGCCGCGTTCAGCGTGGTCACCGATGACGCGGTCCGTCGCAGCATCCTATTTTTGCTCAACTCTCGACTGTGGATCACCGAGGCGAGTCTGCAGCAGGGCGTCGTGGAGGATGCGCCGATCCAAAGCGCCGTGACAGCGGTGACGCGAGTCGACAGTCTCCCGTGACGAACTCGATAGCCGTGATGGAAGGCCAGAGCGTATGAGCAAGCAAACGGACGAATACAAGAAGCAGGCCGCAGAACGTGGCGTCGAGCTGGTCGAATCGGGCATGGTGGTTGGCCTGGGACACGGCAGCACGGCGCTGTTCGCGGTCCGGCGGCTGGCCGAGCGGCTGGGGGCCGGTGAGTTGCACGAGATCGTCGGAGTGCCGTGCTCGGACTTCATCGCGTCGGAGGCGGAGCGGCTGAGGGTTCCGCTCACGTCGCTCGAGGTGCGCTCGACCGTCGATCTGACCCTCGATGGAGCGGACGAGGTCGACCCGAAGCTGAACCTGATCAAAGGGGGCGGCGGCGCGCTCTTGCGGGAGAAGATCGTGGCTCAGGCGAGTCGGCGTGAGGTGATCCTGGTGGACGAGTCGAAGCTGTCGCCGGCGCTGGGCACGAAATGGGCGGTGCCGATCGAGGTGGCGGCGTTCGGCTGGCGTCCCGAGATGGAGTATCTCGCCGCGCTGGGCGCCGAGGTGGCGGTCAGGCGGACGGGCGACGGCTCGTACTTCCGGACGGACCAGGGCAACATGATCCTCGATGCGCACTTCGGGCCGATCGCCGATCCGCGGGCGCTGGCGGCTCGACTGGACGAGCGCGCGGCGATCATCGGGCACGGCCTTTTCCTCGAGCTGGCCACCGACCTGATCGTCGCAGGCCCGAGTGGCGTGCGCCATCTGGAATCGTCCAGGCCCGAATCCTGATCACGGCCCTCCATGAGAGGGCCCGCCCCCCGGCACGTGCAGCGCTGTCCGGGGGCATAAGAGCGAAAGGTGGCAGACGACCCGGAGTCGTGCGCCACCTTTCGCTTCCGTTCTTTCTGTCTGTCTAGCCGACCGTGAAGCTGATCGACTCGATAACGGTTCCGTCGGCCGCCTCGACGTCCACACGCCACTGGCCGGTCCAGCTGGGCTCGATGTTCTTCGAGCTCCAGGTGCGCCAGTTGTCGCTTCCCACGCGAAGTGGCACCCTCGCCATCTCCATGTCGTTGTGGTACCAGACGTGTACGACCTCGACTTCAGCCTGAGCGCCGACGACTCGTGTCCAGCAATACACTCTGCCCACGTCTGCCGGGACGGAGGTGACGTTGTCCACCGGCTGGCGGTCGGCGACTTGGGTGGAGATAGCCGACTCGGCCACGTCGAGTTGGGCCGCCATCTGTTCCTGTGCCGCTACGGCGGTGGCGATCGCGAGCGTGAAGATCGTCGCGAGTGTGGCCACACGTGTCTTCATGGGGAGGTCCTCCATCCAATGGATTATGGGGGGAAAGGGCGTCCCGGAGTCGTTAATGGCGCCCCTACGTTGGCGCTTGGAACGACTCGCGTCAAGGACTAAAGCGGCGAGCCTCGCTACTCGTTGAGTTTGGGATCGCGCAGATCCCGCTTCATCCACTCGAAGATCGTGCGGCAGCGGCGGCAGTAGTATTGAGCGACCGAGAGCACGCTGCCGAAAGGGGACTGCAGCACGGTGTTCCGCCCTCGGCAGAACGGGCACTCGACGGACTTGGGCAGCGGGTAGTCGTCGTCCGAACGCGGATCGCTTGGTGGCATCTCCGCTTCAATCCATGAGGAAGGCGCGGTTCCGGTCACCGCGAGCGCGGATCACCGCCTCGGCGTCGGGGCCGGCGGCGCTGGAGCGGCGTCTTCGCGGGTCCCAACCGCCGAAGTCGAGATCGGCCGGCGGAGTCTCGAGGCCGCTGCGTTCGATCAGCCCGACGACTCGATCGAGAAAACGCGCTCGCAGCTCGCCACCTGTAGCATCCCACAGGCCTTCGTCTTTCTGCCTGGCGCCGTGGTCGTCCGGGCCGAACCAGCGCAACACCGCGCTCCAGGACGCGGCAAGGGCGGAACCCACGGCGGCCCGTGACTCGTCGCTGGCCTTACCCAGGCGTTGTAGCCAGGCGGCGCCGTGCGCGGCGTGGAAGCGTTCTTCCTCCACCTGCTTCTGCACACGCTGCCGAAGGGGCGCGTAGCGCGAGTCGGTCAGTGCCTGGAGCTGGACCGTGAGCGCGCGATCGATGATGGCGTTGGCGATGACGAATTCGGGCCAGCTGGCCAGTGGCATGTCGATCGCCTCGATGTTGCAGTATTCGGCGGCCTCGCGCCCGTGCTCGATTTGCTGAGGTTCGTCGCCGAAGTCTTTGAGCAGCGCGTAGAGAAGCCGCGAGTGGCCCCATTCGTCCTGAGCGATGCTGGAGGCGGCGATGTTGGCTTCGAGCTCGGGCGCGCCCAGCACCCAGTCGGCGTAGCGGATCCCGATGATGCGCTTCGAGTCGGCCAGACAGAGGATCAGATCGCGCAGGGCCTGCGCCGAGTCATCGGTCAGCTCCCCCGGCGTTTTGATGTCGGGCGCGCTCATGCCACCTCAGGAGACGGAGGTGCGCGATGGATGCTGAACGGAGTCTCGTCGCGGTTGACGGGATAGAAGGTGTCCTGTGGCGCCACGACCATCTCGAACCAGCGCTCTTCGTCGTAGGTCTTCCAGGCGTAGACCTTGGCCAGCTCGGGATCGCTGGCGTGAACGCTTCCTATATGGTAGAGAGGGTCCTCACGGTTCTTTCGGGCGAAGACGACGTAGACTCGGTCGGACATCAGGCGCTCACACCAAAGGCTCTCAGCAACTCCCGGCCCTCCGGCGTGAGCCGGTCGTTGGTCCAGGGCGGATCCCATACGATGTTGATCTGGACGTCCTCGATCTCCGGCTCGCGCAGCAGGCGCGTGCGGATGTCCTCGACGATGAAGTCGGCGCAAGGACAGGCGGTGGCCGTGAAGGTGATGTCCAGCTCGGCCACGCGGCCGTCGCAGCGCACGTCGTAGATGAGACCCATGTCCACGATGCTGATCGGCAGCTCGGGATCGAGCACGTCTTTCAGCGCCGCCCAGACTTGCTCGACGCGCGGCTCGGCGGCACGCGTACCCCCGTTCTTCATGCGGCCTTGATCCCTTGCAGCTGCGTACGACCGACCCGGACCGACTCGACGTACGCCTGGTTTGCGGGACCGCGCCGCTTCCAACGCGCGAACGCCTCCTCCCACGTCACGTGCTGGTCGAGCAGCCAGACTTTGCTTTCCTCGTCGAAGTCGACGGGAAAGTCGTAGTCGACCACGGCACGACCCTCGGCCTCGTCCCAGTGGGCCGGTATGTCGAGCCCCAGCTCCTCGCAGAGCGGCACCACGGCGTTGAGCCACGTCTGCCTCAGCTGGTCGTTCGTCATCCCCTTCAGCTTGAAGTCGAGCTGCGCGTTGTGGCGCTTCTTGTCGTCGGGCATGCCGAACCACTCGACACCCATCGGGAACATCCAGCTCACGCCGCGCTGCACCTTCTCACGCCCCTCGCCGCCCGCCTCGCACAGGCGACGCATCCAGACCTCGCCGTGGCGGAGGTGGAAGTTCTCCTCGAGCCCGACCTTGACCAGGGCGCGCTTGAGCGGCCCGTAGGAGGTGTTTCGGTGGACGTCGCCGAGCAAGGTGATCCCGGCGCGGTCGAACAGGCCGTTGGCCACCACCAGCTCCGCCCAGTTGTCCAGCCACTGGTCGAAGCCGTATGGATGCTTGAACTCGTGGGGCT
>CAYGAJ010000119.1:0-7571 GCA_964347815.1 uncultured Gemmatimonadota bacterium
GATGAACCAGCCGCGATCCTCCGGCGGCACGAACTCGCGCTTGAGCGCCCGGAAGGCTACGACGGCGATCAGAACCGTCGCGACGGCGCCGCCGACGATGTACCAGCGGTGCCGAAGCGCCCAGGCCAGGCTGCGAGCGTAGCCGGCCGACAGGCCCAGAAAGCCCCTCTCGAAAGCCATGAACACACGGCCGTGACTCTTCGGCACCCGCAAGATCTTGGCGGAGGTCATCGCCGTCAGCGTGAGCGCCACGAAGCTGGAGATCACGACGGCGCCCGCCATGGCGATGCCGAACTCGTTGAACAACCGCCCCGTCGTGCCCCTCAGGAAGGCCAGCGGCGAAAAGACGGCCACGAGGGCGACCGTCGTGGCAATGACGGCGAAGGCGATCTCACGCGTCCCCTTGAGCGCCGCCGTCTCTGGATCTTCGCCCAGCTCTTCCTGATGGCGGTAGGCGTTCTCCATCACGATGATCGCATCGTCTACGACGATCCCGATTGAGAGGATCAACGCCAGCAGGGTCAGGTTGTTGATGGTGAAGCCGAAGAAATACATGAGCCCGAACGCCGCGACAATCGACGTTGGGATCGCCAGCGCCGGGATGATCGTCGCCTTCAGATTGCGCAGCAAGACAAAGATGATGATCACGACCAGGAACGCAGCCAGCAGCAAGGTCTCCTGCGCCTCCTGGATCGAGCGGCGCACGAACACCGACGAGTCGAACGCGACGTCCAGCTTCACGCCGGGTGGCAGGGCGGCATTGATCGCTGGCAGCTCTCCGCGGATCGCGTCGGAGACCTCGATCAAGTTCGACTTGGACTGCCGGGTCACGCCGATGGCGACCGCCGAGGTGCCCTTGAAGCGGAGGGTGCTCCGCTCGTCCTCGGGACCCAGCTCGACCCGGGCGAGGTCGCGCAGCCTCACCAGCTGACCGTTCGGGCTCGCCACGGTCAGGTTCGAAAACTCGGCCGGGGTCTTCAACTCGCCCAGCGAGCGCACGGTGAATTCGCGGCGGTCCGATTCGATGCGGCCCGCCGGAATCTCCACGTTGCGGCTGCGAATCGCCGACTCGACGTCCTGCACCGTGAGACTGCGGGCCGACAGCTCGGTCGGTGACACCCAGATCCGCATCGAGTAGCGGCGCTCGCCGAACACCTGCGCGCGGCCGACGCCGGGCAGCGTTTGCAGCCGCGACTTGACCTCCCGGTCCCCGATGTCCGAGAGCTGCAGCAGTGTGTAGTTCTCGCCGGAGAGCGAGAGCCAGAAGAACGGCTGGGCGTCGGCGTCTTGCTTTGTGACGACCGGCTCCTCGATCTCCTGGGGCAACCGCCCCCTCACGCGCGAGACCTTGTCGCGCACGTCCTGGGCGGACGCCTCGATATCACGGTCGAGCGTAAACTCGAGCGTGATGTTGCTGACCTGCTCCGCGCTGCTACTGGTGAGCGTTCGCAGCCCCGGGATCGTGCTCAGCTCCTCCTCGAGGATGTCCGTGACCGTCGACTCGATGACGCGCGGGTTCGCGCCTCGCAACACCGTCGTCACCGAGACGATCGGCGCGTCGACATCGGGAAACTCCCGGACCGGCAGCCGGAAGTACCCGATTCCGCCGAAGAGGACGAGAGCCGTGCTCATCATCGCGGCCAGCACCGGCCGCCGGATGGCGGTGTCGGAGAGTTTCAAGGAAGATCCACCCTTTGCCCGGCTATGCCTGAGTCTTTACGTATATTAAGGTTACGCCGGCCCGGTCTTTGACGTTTCAGGCCGGCACAGGTTGCGGGGACCTGCTCTGCGGTCCGTCCTGACGCCTGTCTCCGGCCGCCCAGCCTGGTCCCCGACGAAGTGCGACGAAACCACCAAGATGACCGACCGGGCGCCCCAAGGGAAGCCCTTTATTACCCGATGCACCGGGCGCTCCGGCCGGCCGACCTAAGGATGCGGCCTTTGATCCTCACCCCGATAGCGATGAAACGTCACGCTGATCGACAACCCGACCGACCATGAACCCGACTGATGAAGCCGGAGCACGGCTTGACAAGTGGCTGTGGGCCGCCCGCTTCTTCAAGACCCGCTCCCTGGCGGCCAAGGCGATCGTCGGAGGCAAGGTCCAGGTCAACGGACGGCGTGCCAAGCGATCGTCCGTCCTTCGGGTCGGTGACCGGGTGCGAGTGCGGAAGCGAGCCGTGGAATACCAGATCGTCGTACGCTCCATATCCGAGCGACGCGGCCCGGCCAAGGAGGCCGCGGCGCTTTACGAGGAAACGCCCGAGAGCCTGCAGGCTCGAGCGGACCTCGCCCGGCAGCGCAAGGCGGCTCCCACCTTCTCCTTTCGCGAAAAGGGGCGACCCAGCAAGAAAGAGCGGCGCGCCCTAAACCGTCTCAAGCACAACGCGAACGATTGAGCCGCTGCGGCGCAGCGAAAGAAGAGGGGCCGCAGCGGGTTCGCCAGCGGCCCCCTCCGATTGCGGAGTCAAGGTGGGACAGTCAAGAGGATACTGTCCAGTGCCTAGCTGGACAGGAGGGAAAAGCGCGAACTGCCCAGGTCCGTATCTATGTATTACCTCACATGCTCGTGTGCTTGATCTCGCGCTCCCGTGAGCGCCGCGTCGAGTCACTTCTATTCCATTAGACGCAAGGGCCCGCCCTGGGGTTGCAACGGCTCGACCTTCCACGCTCCACCCCCTGAAACGCCGCCGCCCGGGCAAACAGTTCCAGGTTCGCCACGGCCTCGCCCTGGGCAGCCTGCGGCCGGCCGCCTGACACCTGGCGCGCTGCGCACGCGTAGTTGTCGGGTAAAGCCAGCCTGGCCGGGTTGCCTATGGAAGAAATCGTACGGTCAATCGGTTATTGGATTCACGGTCTCGGCATCTGGGGTTATCCGCTGGCGGTGACCCTGATGGCGGGGGTCGCGGTGCTTCCGATCCCGGCGGAAATACCAGCGGCGATGAACGGGATGCTCTTCGGGCCCACGGCGGGGGTCGCCGTGACCTGGATCGGCGCGATGGCAGGAGCCTGCATCAGCTTCGAGCTGGCACGGCGATTCGGGCGCCCGCTGGTCGAGCGCGTACTGCCCTCCCGCTACGTCGGAGTGCTGGACGTGGCGGTATTGGCCGTGAGCTGGCCGGGGTTGCTGGTGGCGCGGCTGATACCCGCCGTGGCGTTTACAGCTCTGAATTGGGGGCTGGGTCTGACGCTCTGCCGACGGAGCACGTTTCTCTGGACGACCGCGCTGGGCATCATACCGGGCACGGTGCTCTTCGTTTATTCGGGTGAAGGGCTCGCCCGCCTGTACGCACGGCACCCCGTCCTGGCTGTAGCGCTCGCAGCGGCGGCGGCAGTTGTGTTGTACTTGGCCTCGCGCCGCGTGAACCGAGGTTTGGCCCAAGAACGAGCGGCCCCGGAAGGCAGGGTTTGATCCGGGCACCCCTCACGACTCCGGAGGTGTGTAATGGAGTTTCAGGTCGATCATGCCATCGCCGTTCTCAAGCGCACACCCGGAGCACTGCGCGCGTTGCTCGAAGGGCTGCCCGAGGAGTGGATACGGAGCAACGAGGGCGCAGGGACCTGGAGCGCCTTCGACATCGTCGGCCACTTGATCCACGGCGAAGAGACGGATTGGATCCCGCGGCTCGAGATCATCCTCGAACACGGTGAAAGCCGGCCGTTCGATCCCTTCGACCGGTTCGCTCAGCTCGAGAAGAACATCGGCAAGGATCTGGAGGAGCTTCTCGACCGTTTCGAGCAGTTACGGAAAGGCAACCTGCATACGTTGCGGAGGCTGGACCTCACGCCCGCACAGCTCGACCGTACCGGCACACACCCCGAACTTGGCCGGGTGACGGCCCGGCAGCTGCTGTCGACCTGGGTCGTCCACGATCTTGGACACCTCGCCCAGGTCGGTCGCGTGATGGCCCGCGTCTACACGGACCAGGTCGGGCCCTGGAAAGCGTTCACCCCGATCCTCAGCCGCGACGCCTAGGAGAGCCGCGGCCGGTCGAGGCGGCCGGTCTCGGGCTCAGCGGCCGCCGCTCCGCTGGTAGCGGCCCATCAGCGCGCCTTCACCCAGGATGTGCCCTTCCATCACCCGCAGCAGGTCGGCCTTGCTCGCGCCTGGCGGCAGGCCCGGCGCGATGTCCAGCGCGTACAACTTGAAGAAGTAGCGATGAGGGCCGCCGGGCGGCGGGCAGGGTCCCCCGTAACCCGTTCGCCGGAAATCGTTCACCCCCTGCTTCGCCCCTTGTGGCGTGATCTCGGACGGCGGCACCCCTTCGGGAAGCCCAGACAGCGCTGGAGGGATGTCGTAGATGACCCAGTGCACCCAAGTGCCGACCGGTGCGTCCGGGTCATCGCAGATCAGGGCCAAGCTCTTTGTCCCGCCGGGGAGGCCAGCCCACTCGAGCGGAGGAGAGGCGTCGGCGCCATCGCAGGTGTATTTGGCCGGGATGGCCCCCTCGCTCCCGAAAGCGGCGCTGGTTATTTCGATCGTCATATCCAACCTCCTGACGCGGCACCGATCCGCAGACCGCGTGGCGGGCTGCCGATCGCCCAATTCCCTACCACTTCGTGCCATCGCGACGGGAGCCCGCAGAGTCTCACTTCCCCATCCACCCCCGTCCAATTTAGAACGGTGGGTCGCCGCCAGCACGGGCCCTTTCGAACGCCGCCCAGGGGCGGATTTGTGTCGCGAGATCGACGTCGGAAAAACCGACGGCGCCCGACCCTGTAGGCCGGGCGCCGTGGCCGGAACGACTGGGAAGTTCGGCCTGCTCAGTGCGAGCTGGCCGCTCCGAGCGATTTGAGCTCCTTGTTTCCCTTGCCGCCGCCCATCTGCGCCGGAAGCGAGAACTCTCTCAGGACGACGTGGTGGGGCGCGTCCCTCATCACGCGAAACGTGGATGTCCCGGCGCTCTCCCCGTCGAGTGGGTTGAGCTCGACCACGAACGTCTCGAACACTCCGGCGGCGCACTCGGTCGACTCGCTGCCGCTGACCACCAGCTGGAAGATGCGAACCTTCTGCATCTCGGGATCGAAGCTACGGACCGTCGCCTCGTAGCCCGGAGCGAGTGGCAATCCGGCGAGGGACACCTCCAGGCCCGAGCCGCCGGCGAACACCGGCGCGTCCAGCTCGACGTTCACCGGGACCGTCTGACCCTGAAAGCCCATCTCACCGGTGACGGTGCTCTCGCTGTACGTCAGCGTCATGTTGCCCAGACCCGAGACGCGGCGGTGGATCGGCAACAGCGTTGCCCTGTCCAGATCGAGCGTATCCGTCACCGTGCCCATCGGCAGCACCGATACTTCCACGACGCGCCAAACGGGCCGGCCGTCGAGCTCAGCGGCTTCCACCGCTCGCGTCGCCTCGATCGCCAGCTCCTGTCCCATCACCTGCAGCGTGGTCGTGTACTGTGCCGTCCCCGCCCTCAGCAAGCTCCCGTCCGCTTCGGGTAGCGGCGCCATCTCCGCACCCGCCGCCGCGGCGGGTAGCTCGGGCAGTTCGACGCCGGCCACGTCGACGGTCAGCTGTGCCAGCTTCGTGGCGATCGTCTCCGGCATCTTCTCTTGGAAACGTCCCATCAGGTGCTTGGCGAAGAAGCGCTCCATCGCCGCGGCCACGGCGAGCCGGTTTTCCTTGCCGGCGAAGCCGTGACCCTCGTCCTCGGCCAGCAGATACTCCACGTCGCGGTTTAGATCTCGCAGCGCCACGACGATCTGCTCCGACTCGGCCTTCTTCACCCGCGGGTCGTTGGCGCCCTGGATCACCAGCAGCGGCGCGGTGATGTTCTCGGCCGAGAAAAGCGGCGACTGTGCCATCAGCCGTTCGCGATCTTCGGGATCGTCCGGATCGCCGAGCCGGACGTCGAAGATTTTCCGGATCGGCGCCCAGTACGGCGGGATGGAGTTTAGAAGCGTGATCAAGTTCGACGGACCGACGTAAGAAACACCCGCCGCGTACAGGTCCGGTGTGAAGGCCAGACCTGCCAGCGTCGCGTAGCCGCCGTACGAGCCCCCGAAGATCCCGACGCGCTCGGGATCGGCGATCCCCTGCGCGATCAAGTACTTCACGCCGTCGCTGATGTCGTGCTGCATCGCTCCGGTGCCCCACTCCTCGTTACCGGCGTTGAGGAACGCTTTGCCGTAGCCGGTCGAGCCGCGGAAGTTGGGCTGCAGCACCGCGTAGCCGCGGTTGGCCAGAAACTGAGCGAAGGGATCGTAACCCCAGGCGTCGCGCGACCAGGGCCCCCCGTGCGGCAGGACGATGACCGCGAGGTTCTTCGGTGGGATGCCCTTGGGAAGCGTCAGGTACGCCGGGATCTCGAGCCCGTCACGCGCCTGGTAGCGGATCGCCTTCATCGACGCGAGGTGCTCGCTGGGCAGCTCGGGACGCGAACGGTAGAGCAGCTCCACATCACCCGTCTCACGGCTGTAGAGATAGGTGGAGCCGGGGTCGACGTCGCGGGTCACGCTGATGATGTGCAGCGTCTCATCTTCGGTCGACGAGCCCAGGGAGATCTCGCCCTCCGGCAGCTTCTTGCGCAGCAGCTCGAGATCGCGCGCGACCTGGTCGGACTTCGGATAAACACGAACGCGGTCGCCCACGTAGTAGGTCGCCACCAGCTCGTCCGTCACGTCGGAGAACTCGGCGCCGCCAAAGTCGACTTCCCCCTCGGGGTCCGACTCGACCGGCGTCTGCTCGCCGGTCTCGGGATCGAAGAGGATGAGCTGCGTCAGGTCGACGTCGTCGCCCTTGTTGGAAATCATGTAGACCCGGCGCCCGTCCTTGTGAAATCGCACCGGCCCGCACGTCTCTTCGTTGTTGCACGAATACACTTCGGTCAGCGCATCGCCGTCGACACGCAATACGTGCGTCCCGCCGTCGGGCCCGACCTTCGCGCCGAGCCGCACGTTCCCATCCAGATCGGTCAGCCAGCCGGCCACGTTCTCGTCGTTCTCCAGCACCAGCTCGCGCTCGCCGGTCTTGATGTCGACACGGTACACGTCGTGCACCTGCGGATCGCGATCGTTGAGGCCGACGATGATCATGTCAGGCGTCGCCTCGGGAACGGCGTAGATGCGAGCCTGGACGTTCTCGTACGGGGTTAGATCGCGGGCGGGAGGCACACCGGTGGCCGCCTCGACCGGGGCCGCGGGATCGACGGCGTAGACGTGGAAGTTCTCGTTGCCGCCCTTGTCCTGCCCGTAAAGGACATAGCGACTGTCCTGGCTCCAGAAATAACCGCGCACCGGCCGTTCGGTGTCCGCCGTTATGGGCCGGGCAGCGTCGAAGGGCTGATCGACGCCCTTGACCCAGATGTTCATCACGTCCTTGTACGGCTTGCGAAACGAAATGAAACGCCCATCGGGCGAGATCTGGGCGCCCGAGATCTCGGGATCGCCGAAGAACAGCTCCCGATCGACGAGCGGAGGCAGGTTCGCCAGATCGGTTGCCTTCGGCTGCTGGGCGACGGCGTTGTGCGCGAGCCCGAGCACGGCCAAAGCCATAAGGGGTAAGGCCAGACGTCTCACGGTAATCCTCCTAATTCAGAAGGGACACTCCCCGTTCTACTGCGGGCAGG
>CAYGAJ010000120.1:0-7522 GCA_964347815.1 uncultured Gemmatimonadota bacterium
CGAGCGAGCCGGGCGGCGGCCCGACTCACTTGTGTACCGGATAGTCCGGCCGTCGTGTTTCGAGCGGCGGATTGTCGACGATCAACTGCAAGACCGTCTTGATCGCCGTCTCCAGCTGTGGGTCGCGACCCGCACGCCACTCGGCCGGCAGCCAGTCCACCGCGATGTCCGGCACGATGCCCAGGTTCTCGATCGCCCAGTTGCCCTCGGGATTGAAGGCGGCCCGGTTCGGGATGCTGACGCGCCCGCCGTCAATCAGCTCGGGCATGAACACATAGGGTCCAATCCCGGCGCCCATGGTCCGGGTGCCGACGATCTTGCCCAGGTTCGCCAGCTTGAACATGAGGGCGAAGGTCTCGGCGGCGGATCCGTTCGCGTCGTTGATCAACAGGCCTTTGGCGCGCGGCGGCGCGTTGGTGGGCACCCCGAGGTCGCCGCCGTCGCGAAACATGTAGTAGTAGAGGGGTCGGCGCGCGAGCATCTCGATGAGGAAATCGGAAGTGATGCCACCGCCATTGAAGCGCTCATCGATGATCAGACCGCGCTTATCCAGGGCCGGCAAGAGTTGCTCGAACACCGTCTCGAGGCCGCGAGCGCCGAAGTTGGGGACGTACACATAACCGAGAATGCCCTGCGATTCCTGTTCGACGATTCGCCGGTTGCGCTCGGCCCAGTTCAGCCGGCGCAGCGTGTTCTCGCCGGGCAGCGGCACCACGGTATAGGTGCGTGCGCTTTCGCCGGTCGGCTGTGCCGCCACTCGGATCTGGGTCGGTCGTCGCGCTTTTCCGGCGAAGTACGCGTACAGGTTGCGGCGGGCGAAAATCTCCTCGCCGTCCACCGCCATCAGGTAGTCGCCTTCGCGCACGCCGACGCCCGGCTGGTCGAGGGGCGCCTGCAGGAGTGGAACCCCGCTGTTGAAAGAGCCAGACCGATAGATCCGCGTGATCCGATAGCGGCCCTCGGAGACCGCGTAGTCGGCACCCAACAGCCCGATGCCGCTGCTGCTTCCGGGCGGCCGCTCGAGGTCGCCGCCGCTCACGCCGAGGTGGCTCACCGAGACGTGGCCGAGCGCCTTGGCGATGAGGTGGTTGAGGTCACGGCGGTTCGTGATGCTCGGAAGGTACGAGGCGTAATCCCGCTCGAGCCCGGCCAGGTTCTGTCCGTGATGGTTGGGATCGTAGAAGTAATCCCGCATGAGTCGCCAGGCTTCGTGATACATCTGCCGCCACTCGGCCCGCGGATCGATCTCGAGGGACAGGGGCGCCAGGTTGAGCCGGCCCGCCTCGGGGGTGGCGGCCGTGTCGGAACTCACGAGCGCCCATTCGCGGCCGCGCCGGTACAGGATGTGGCGCCCGTCCGCGGCAACGGTGAACGCGTCGAAGCCCTCGACGAGCGGCCGCAGCTCTTTCGGCTTGGAGAGGTCGAACCGGTAGAGCGTAGCGCGTGGCGTGGCACCGGGCTGTGGTGAGTCCGGCCACTCCGAGACGTTCACTAGCAAGACGCCCGGCTCTCCGGCGGCCAGCCCGGCGTAGTCTTTGGCAGGGAGGGGTAGCGGGACGATGCGATCCTCGATCCCGGCCGGGTCGACCACCGTCGGGGGCCCCACCTGTGGCCCCCGGCCTCTTCCGGGCGGTGTGCGACGTTCGCCGGGTTGCTGGCGTTCGCGCCTCCCGCGTAAAGGCGGACCGGTATCGGACGGCGCCGTCGCCGTGTCGGCGGCCGGGTTCGGCTCGCCGGTGACCGGCATGATCGGCGCGGGCACGCCGCGGCGCAGGACGACCAGCTGCAAGCGCCGGGAGACCAGCGGCTGCCAGATCTCACCCGAGAGCACGCTCCAGCCGAACTCACCGAGCGCGGCGGTGGCGCTGGACACGAAGTACAGGTAACGGCCGCTGCGGTCGAAGACAGGGTGCTCGGCATGCACGCTGCCGTCGGTCACCTGCACCCGGCGGCCGCGGTCGGTGTCGAAGAGCCAGACGGTGCGCAGGCGATTCGGCTCGTAGCGAGAGTAGGCGAGCCAGACTCCGTCGGGTGACCAGGCGGGGAAGTACCGATCCTGATCGGAATACTCGGAGGTCGTGATCCGACGGGCGCCACGGGTCTCGATGTCGGCGACCCAGAGGGTAAGGTGTTTGTCGGAAAAGGCGATGTTGCGCGAGTCGGGTGACCAGGTCAGCTCCCGGTAGAAGCTCGGCCGCAGTTCGACGGGGATCACCCTCAGCTCGCCGGAGGCTTCGAGTGACTTCACGTGCAACTGATACTCTCCCGTCTCGTCAGAGAAGTAGGCGACCCAGCGGCCGTCCGGCGAGATGGCGGGGTAGCGCTCTGCGACGCCCGCACTCGCCGTCAGGTTCTCGAAGGCCCCGCCCGCGACGTCCACCATCACCACGTCACCGCGCACTCCGAGGACCACGCGGTCTCCGGTGGGGGACGGCGCGGCCGACTGTACGAAGCTTGCGCCGGATGCCGTGCGCGGCTGCAAGCTCGACGTGTCCGGTCGCACCTCGATCGGCACGGTGGTGATCGTCCGTGTCGCCAGGTCGAGCGTGCGGATGCGACCGTCTTGTAAGAAGACGATGACGTCGCTGGCCGCCGCCGCGGACTCGACCCCGTAGCCACCCACGTACTCGGTGAGCTGCTCGACGGTCCGGCTGACCGGAAGGTACGCGTGGATGTTGAAGGTGCCGGAGCGATCGGACACGAAGTAGATCCGGTCGCCGAGCCACATGGGATCGCGGTCGTTCCCCTCCGCCCCTGGCAGCGGCTCGGTGCGGCTGTCGGACAGCCGGGCGATCAGGATCCGCGACGCCATACCGCCTCGGTAGTGGCGCCAGGACGAGCCGAACAGTTCCAACGGCAGCGCGGACGGGACGTAAGCGATCCGTTCGCCGCGGGGGCCGTACGATCCGTCCATACCCCGTGGCAGGGGAAGCGGGGTGGCGAAGGCACCCTGAACCGGAATCGTGTAGAGGCGGAAGTTGAACTCTTCGTCACGGTGGGACATGAACAGCACCTGCTGCCCGTCCGGCGTCCAGCCACGGGCGATATCCGCCTCGGGGTGGTGCGTCAGCCGTCGCGGCTCTCCCCCCTGCGGCCCGATGACGTAGACGTCCCAATCGTCCGCTCCGCGCCGTGAGAACGCGAGGCTCAGCCCATCCGGCGCGAACACCGGAAAGTCGTCCTCCTCCGGTCCGCGGGTCAGCTGCTCCGCCGTGCCGCCGCTCCGCTCGACGCGCCACAGGTCCCCGGCGTACGAGAAGACGATGAAGCGGTCATGGGTGGCGACGTTTCGGATCAGCGTGCGCCCTCTGTCGTCCTGGCTCGCCGGTCCGGAGGCGGAAGCGGGTGCGAGCACGGTCGCGGCAAGAAACAGGGCGAGCCCAAGCGTCATGGGCGAACTCCTCTATTCTGGGTGCAAGGTCGGTTCGACAGTCTCGGTGGCGTCGGTCTGTATACCCGGCGGCGGACTCTGGGATTCACTCCGTGGATTGAGTGGGATCGAATCGAGCCAGGGTAAGGTGGCGATTCAGCTGTCCGGCGGGTGCGCCAGCCGACGGGCTCCCGGCCGGTCGAGCGAGCTGAGCACGCGCTCGTTGAAGTCCAATCGCTCCTCGAGGTTCTCGATGCGATCTGTCAGACGGCCGACCACCTCGGTGAGCCGGGTCAGCTCCTCGTCTTTCGCCTGCACCCGTTTGTCGCGGGCGGTGGCCTCGATCAGGTCCCCTAGGCGCTTGGCCAGGGGTCGCAAGATCAGAACCCCGGCGGCGGACAACGTGATAGTGACGCCAAGAATGAGCGGGGCGAGGATTTCCCAGTCCATAGCCGCCAGGCCGGCTTCTCTTTCCTGCCGTTAGACGCCAGAGGTGTCGTCGCCGGTTCGCGCCGGGTGGCCCGACACCGAGCGACGGTGCGTTTGGCGGTCGCCTTCCAAGAGCTGAGCCTGTGCGCGCTCGCGCTCGAGTATGCGCTCCGTGAAGTCAACCCGCTCCTCGAGTCGATCCATACGGTCGACCACCCGTTCCATCAGTTGCATCAGGCGTTCGATCTGAGGATCAGGCCCACTCTGCCTTTCAGCGTGCGACCGCTCGATCGTTCGGCCGAGCCGCGTGGTCAGAGGCCGCAAGATGGCGACCGCCGCGATCGAGATGAAGAGCACAACAGGTATCAGTTCGCCAGGCATTACGCGTTCCCGTTCCTGTTCGTCTGCATCGGCCCGCGAGACGCCGTGATGGGGGCGGCGCCGTTTATAACTTGAGCCTTTTTCTGGTTCTCCGCTAGCCCGTCTCACGCGGTTTCAGCGGCATCGCTCTCGAGGCGTCTCACCGCGGGCATCTGGCATCTCTCGGGCAACGCCGTAAGATTCGTCCGCGGTTCCAGCTTCCGATCTCGTCGCAGCGGCCAAGGTGCCCACGCTATGAGCGCGTCGTTCGTGCTGGCCATGTTCGTCCTGCCGGTCGTGATCATCGCGATCGCTTCGATCCTCGCACTCGCCACGCGGGGCCGGCTGCGCTGATGCAAGAAGGCGCGGCCGTTCAGATCTCCGCCGACCCCTTCGCCGTCGTCGCCTTCATCGGCTACCTCGGTGTCATCGTAGGCATCGGGGTCCTCTCGGCCCGCTTCTCGTCGGCCGGCGTCAGCGAGTTCTTCGTCGGCGGCCGCAAGATGCACCGGTTCGTCGTCGCGCTGTCGGCCGTGGTCTCGGGCCGAAGCGCCTGGCTGCTGCTCGGGGTCACCGGGATGGCCTACACGATGGGTGCGGGTGCCGTGTGGGCGGTGACGGGCTACATCAGCGTCGAGTTGTTCCTGTTTCTCTTCTACGCGCGGCGGCTGCGCCATTTCAGCGAAGTCTACGACTGCGTCACGGTCCCCGATTTCTTCGCGGCGCGCTTCGGCGACCGGGACGGGCGCCTCCGAATCATCATGACGGTCATCATCCTGGTCTTCATGGTCGGCTACGTTTCCTCGCAGTTCGTAGGGGGAGGGAAGGCTTTTGCGGCCAGCTTCGGCCTGAACCCCACGGCCGGAGTCCTGCTGACGGCTCTGATCGTGCTCGTCTACACCGCCCTGGGCGGATTCCTCGCCGTCAGCCTGAGCGACACCTTGCAGGCCTGCATCATGATCGTGGCCCTCGTCATCGTCCCCGTCGTCGCGATCGTGGACCGCGGCGGCCTGCTCGCCGTCTTCAACGAGCTGAGAAGCTTCGACGCGACACTCGTGGACCCCGTCGCCCTGTCGTTCGGTGTCGCCATCGGCTTTCTGGGGATCGGGCTGGGATCGCCCGGCAACCCGCACATCATCGTGCGCTACATGTCGATCGACGATGCCGATCAGCTTCGCACCTCCGCGGTCGTGGGAACGGTTTGGAATGTTGTGATGGCCTGGGGCGCGCTGTTCATCGGACTCGCGGGCCGCGTGTACTTCCCCGACGTCGCGCTCCTGCCCGATGCCGACGCCGAGCAGCTCTATCCGCTGCTCGCGGCCCAGCATCTGCACCCGGTCGCCTTCGGCATCGTCGTCGCCTCGATCTTCGCCGCCATTATCTCCACCGCCGACTCTCAACTGCTGGTCGCGGCCTCCAGCGTGGTTCGCGACCTGTACGAGAAGATCCTTCATCGGGACCGGCCGGTTCCTCAGGCCCGGCTCGTGCTCTACAGCCGCTTGATGGTGGTGCTGCTGGTCGGAGCCGCCCTGGTCGTGGGACTTGTGGCCGAGGCCCTCGTCTTCTGGCTTGTGCTGTTTGCCTGGGCCGGGCTGGGCGCCTCCTTCGGCCCGACATCGATCCTCGCCCTCTATTGGCGCGGCACCACGAGGGCCGGCGTCATTGCGGGACTGATCACCGGAACGGCGATCACCTTTGTCTGGGAGCTGACTCCGGCGCTCAGCTCGTCGCTCTACGAGCTCGTCCCCGCCTTCGTCGGTGGCGCCCTCGCCACCGTCGTCGTGAGCCGCCTTACCCGGCCGCCCGAGGCGGTCGCCGAGATGTTCGCGGCGATGAAGGCCCCGGCTCGTGGGGCGGGTTGAGCCGCGCCTGAGGGCCTCGCCGGCCCGTCCGCGTTGCCGTGGGCGCTGTGGTCCGCAATAATCAGGGCCTATGTTCAGGGTGGTGTTTTTGGGGACCGCGTCGGCGCGGCCGACCGTGTCGAGGAACACGAGCGCCATCGCCGTCCAGCGGGAGGGCGATTTCTTCCTCTTCGATTGCGGCGAGGGCACTCAGCGCCAGATGATGCGGTACGGGGTCGGCTTCACGGTGAAGGAGATCTACCTCACCCACATGCACGCCGACCATTATCTGGGGACCGTCGGGCTGCTGCGCACCATGAGCTTGCAGGGGCGCGAAGTCCCGTTGCGCATCTTCACTCCGCCCGGCGGCGACCGGCTGCTGGAGGGGGCGGTCGGCTTCGAGCTCGAGGAGCTGGGGTTTACTGTGGAGATCGCCGCGCTCGCTCCGGCGGCGGCGGTCCAGCATGCGGGCTATCGGATCGAGGCGTTCGGGGTCAACCACACGGGCGGCGCGAACGGCTACGTCTTGCGTGAGGATGGTCGGCCAGGTCGCTTCTTTCCCGAGCGCGCCCGGGAGTTGGGGGTGCCCGAAGGTCCGCTCTTTGGCCGCTTGCAGCGGGGCGAGGTGATTCGCACGCCGTCGGGTCGTGAGGTCGCTCCGGCCGACGTGATGGGCCCGCCGCGCCCGGGCCGCACCCTGGTGTACACCGGGGACACCCGACCTTGCGCGGCGACGCGGAAGGCGGCGACGGCGTGTGACGTTCTCATTCATGAGGCGACGTTCTCGGACGACGAGGCCGAGCGCGCCGAGCGCACCGGACATTCGACGGCGCGTCAGGCGGCCGAGGTCGCTCGCGGAGCTGGCGCGCGTCGGTTGATCCTCACGCATCTGAGCGCGCGGTACTCCGAGCGGCCGCAGGTGCTAGAGCGGGAGGCGAGGCGTGTCTGCGGGCAGGCGTGCGAAGTGGCGGTCGCTTACGACGGCATGACCGTAGAGCTGCCGCTCCTTGACTAGCTCGGCGGACGGCGGGTGAGAGGCAAGGGAACGATTTGATCATCGCGATCGACGGCCCGGCGGGAGCGGGCAAAAGCACGACGGCGCGGGAGGTCGCCCGGCGTCTCGGCTACCTGCACGTCGACTCGGGTGCGCTCTACCGCGCCTTCGCGGTGGCGGCCTGCCGACGGGGTTGGGCAAGTCCGGCTGGGGTGGTGCCGGCCGAGCGGGTGTCAGAGTTGGCGGCGCAAAAGGTGACGGCGGGGGTCGAGGACGGCACGCTGACGGCCTACCTCAACGGTCGTCGGCTGGGGGACGATCTGCGCTCGCCTTCGGTTACAGCGTGCTCTTCCAAGATCTCGGCGTTCCCGGCGATCCGGCAGCGGGTCAACGAGCTGTTGAGACGTCTCGTCGCCGAACACGGCGGTGGCGTGGTCTGCGAGGGTCGCGATATGGGGACGGTGGTCTTCCCGGACGCCGAGCTGAAAGTGTTCATGGTGGCCTCGGCCGAGGAGCGGGCCAAGCGGC
>CAYGAJ010000121.1:0-7506 GCA_964347815.1 uncultured Gemmatimonadota bacterium
CCCAATCACGATCGGCCCGCTGCCCAGCAGCAGGACGCTGTTGATGTCATCACGCCTAGGCATCGAGTCGGCGGACGATCCTCCCCTCGCGCGTTTGGGCCTCCGACCCTCGTTCTTGGGATCGATGCGTGCCGAATACTACCCGACCCTGCTCCCGAACGCCAGCCGTCTTCGACCCCGCCCGGGGCCTTGCAGAAGGCCGCCACCCCACCGCCGCAGGGCGCGACGCCGCCCGTCCTTTTGCCCTCCCCGGCACATTGCCCCACCCCGGCTCCGGTGACAGATTCGCAAGCGACGTACCGATCATCGATTACGGGTCACTATAGCAAACGTGAGAACCACCATGAGACTCTCGATGCGTAACGCGCGAGGCGGCCGCCTGATCGCCGTCTCCGCGCTGTCCTTCGCGCTGGGCTGCGGAGCCTCGACCGGCGCCCTCGAGCCGCCGGCCCCCGCGGCCCCGCAGCCGGCGCCCGAGGCGGTCGCCGGGCCGCCGGCCGTCGGCGAAGCGCCCGGGCTCGACACCGTCCGGGCGGGCCGCTTCGACAACGGCAAGATGTGGACGTTCGAGTATCCGCCCCTCGACTACTTCCGGGAGACCTACGGTTTCTCGCCCGACTCGAGCTGGTTCGCGCGCGCCCGCCTGGGGGCGCTCCGCCTGCAGGGCTGCTCGGCCTCGTTCGTGTCGCCCAACGGGCTGGTGCTGACCAACCATCACTGCGCCCGCGAGAGCGTGACCGAAGTCAGCCAGGCGGGAGAGAACCTGCTGGACCGGGGCTTCTACGCGCAGGCCGTAAAGCAGGAGCGCCGCGCGGAAGGCGCGACGGCGGATCAGCTCATCACGATCGTCGACGTGACGGATGAGATCCTTGCGGCGGAGGCGGGAAAGGCGACGGAAGACGAAAAAGAGGCGGCCCGGGAGCAGGCGGAGGAGCAGATCCAGCGCCGCCTGACCGAGCGGCACGCGGATCAAGCCGACAGCATCGTTGTGGAGGTTATCCAGCTCTGGGACGGGGCCCGCTATTCGGCCTATGTCTTCCGCCGCTACACCGACCTGCGGCTGGTGCTCGCCCCGGAGCTTCAGATCGGCTTCTTTGGCGGTGATCCCGATAACTTCACCTATCCCCGCTACAACCTCGACATGTCGTTCTATCGCATCTACGATGCGGAAGGAAATCCGCTGAAGACCGAGCACTACTTCAAGTGGAGCGAGAGGGGCGCCGAGGAAGGCGATGCGGTGTTCGTCATCGGAAACCCGGGCGGTTCGAGCCGCCTTCAGACGGTCTCGCAGCTCGATTATCGACGCCAGGTCCAGGATAAAATCATCCTCGATTTCTTGACCAGCCGCGCCGACATCCTGCAGTGGTTCTACGACGAGTACACGGAAGAAGCGGAGGCGCGCGATATCCGCAACACGATCTTCTCGCTCAGAAACGAGGAGAAGCGCTACCGCGGCATGTGGGAAGGCCTGTTCAATCCTCTCTATATGGCCAGACGGCGTGACTCCGAGCGCCGCTTCCGCGAGGCCATCCAATCCGACCCCAAGCTGAGCGCCCCGTTCGGCGGCCTGCTCGAGCGGATGGCCGACATCCAGCAGCGGAAGCAAGAGGTGGCCCCCGAGTTCGGCGCCTTCGCCGGTCTGGGAAGCCCCAGCCTCACCTCCGCCGTCCTGCTGCGAGGCTTATGGGCGAGCATCTATCTGAACCAGCGTGCCGGCGGCGCGCCCGAGGCCGCTCTGGAGGGGGTGAAGGAGCAGCTGCTCTCCGTCGGCAGCCAGCCGACACCGCTGCAGCTTCGCCTGCTCACCGCACGGCTGAGCGATTTCGAGCGCCACCTCGGTCGTGACAGCGAAGTCGTGACGCGGATTCTGCGCGGCGGCACACCCGAGGCCGTCGCCGAGTCGATCATCGCCGCTTCACCGCTTTCCGATTCCGCGAAGGCCGCCGCGGCTTTGAGCGACGGCAGCCTGACGCTTGACGACCCGGCCGTCCAGCTGGTGGGCGCGTTCTTCGACCGCTTCCGCGTCTTTCAGCAGCGGATCGGCCAGCTCAACCAGCAGGAAACGGCGGTCGCCGCCGAGCTGGGCCGTGCGCGCTTCGATGTCTACAGCACGAAGATCCCGCCCGATGCGACGTTCTCGTTGCGCATCGCCGACGGCGTCGTGGAGGGGTATTCGTACAACGGCACGTACGCGCCGAGCCACACAACGTTCTATGGACTGTACGACCGCTACTATTCACACGGTGGCGGTGACTGGGACCTGCCAAAGCGTTGGCTCGAGCACCCGGAGTCGTTCGATCTGTCCAAGCCGCTCAACTTCGTGCTCACGGCCGATGTGATCGGCGGAAACTCGGGATCGCCGGTCATCAACCAGAACCTCGAGGTCGTTGGCCTGATCTTCGACGGTAACATCGAAAGCCTGCCGGGCGACTATATCTATGACCCGCAGATCAATCGATCGGTCGCCGTGGATGTGCGCGGCATCATCGAGGCTCTCGACGAGATCTACGACGCCGACCGCATCGTGCTCGAACTCACGACCGGCCGGCTCGTCCCGGACGAGGCCGCGGCGGATGCGGCGATGGTGGGCAGCCGATAGCGGGACCCACCGCGCCGCCGGAGCATCGCGGCGCCGGTTGGCCGACGAGGAAAACGGGGGGCGCCAAACGCCCCCCGTTTGCTCATCAATGACGGCGACAGCCGCCGCCCAACCCCCCTCAGGACGAACGATGGCGGCCCAGGGTGAGCGCGGCACCGCCCGTGATCCCCCAGTGCGCCGAGTTGCCCGCGTAGCCGAACAATCCTCCCACGTCCAGCAGCCACGAACCGAGACGACAATCGACACCGAAGCGGGCCACCCCCAGATCCTCGGTCCCCGGCGGCACGGTGGCGCGGATGCTGGCGCGCCCGTCGACGTTGGCGTAGAGGCGCAGCGATTTTGCCAGACGGGTCGAATAGAGCAGCTCGGCGCTATAGGCGACGACGTCGTTTTGTTCCAGATTATCCACCGGCGCTTCGAGGATGGCGAGCGCCACCTCGCCGACGGCGACCAGCGGTCCACGCCGATACCCTCCCTGCGCGCCGATGCGGACGAAGAGGCTATTCGTCCCCAGGCCTTTCGAAGCGTCGCTGCCCGGGATGTTGAACTGGAAACGGCCGCCCACGGCCAGGCCCCGATCGCCTCCCAGCAGCCGAAAGGCGACGGCCGCCCGAAAGTCCGCGGCCCCACCGATCTTGCCGTCGATCAGAGACTCGTCCGGCTCGATGATCGGAACGCCCTGTCTGTCCACGCTCAGGACGCGGTACGCATCGCCTTCAAGCTCGATCAGCACACCGTCAGCGACCGCGTACAACAGTTGTAGAACGGCGATCCGGGTCAGGTCGCCCTGGACGGCGATGAGGGGGGCGCGCACGTCGGCCTCGTAACCGAGCCCGAATCCCATCAGCAGGTCCCCTCGCTTGGCCAGCGCCACGGGCTGCAGCGGGGCGCCCCGCCTGAAGCTCATCTGCGCGTGCGCCCGGCTACTATCAAAGACAAGGCAGCTGAGCAGGACGGTGACGGCGACCAGACTCAGGTGGACCCGCGGGGGCTTCATCCCTTCAGCGCTTGATCGAAGTCGGCGATGATGTCAGCCGCCTCCTCGAGCCCGACGGAGACGCGGATCAGCTTGTCGGAGATCCCGGCGGCCGCACGCTGCTCCGGGCTGAGGTGTGCGTGGATCATCGAGGCGGCGTGGACGGCGAGCGTTTCGGTGCCGCCGAGGCTGACGGCGAGCCGGGCGAGCTCGAGCCGCAACGTCAGCTCCTTCGCCTCCTCGTAGCCACCGGCCAACTCGAAGGAGAGCATACCTCCGAAGCCGTCCATCTGCTTGCGAGCCAGGTCGTGCTGAGGGTGGGTGGCCAGCCCGGGGTAGTGAACTCGCTCCACGCCCGGGTGCGACTCCAAGAACTCGGCGAGGGCCCCGGCGTTGGCGTTGTGACGGGCCACCCGGAACGGAAGGGTTTGCAGACCGCGCGCCAGCAACCAGGCTTCGAACGGGTGAGAGATCATGCCGAAGACGATCAGCGCTTGCCACAGCGTCTGGATACGCTCGCGATCACCCACCACCATGCCCGCCGTCACATCGCTGTGTCCGCCCAGGTATTTTGTGGCGCTGTGGACCACGAGATCGAAACCGTGCTCGAGGGGACGCTGATTGATCGGCGTGGCGAAGGTGTTGTCCATGCACGTCGTGATGCCGCGATCGTGGGCGAGCGCGGCGATGCCGCCGAGGTCCGTCAGTGCCAGGGTCGGGTTCGTCGGCGTCTCGACATAGATCAATCGCGTGTTGGGCCGTAGAGCCGCCTCGAACGCATCCAGATCAGTCTGCTCGACGAACGTCGTCTCGATGCCGTAGTGAGGAAGCCAGCGCTGCAGAGCCTTCATGGTGCCGACGTAGTGCGTCTTCTGGCTGACGACGTGGTCGCCGCTGTTCAGCAGCCCGAGGAACACGAGTGTGATCGCGCCCATGCCCGAGCCCGTGACCAGCGCCGCCTCGCCGCCCTCCAGTGCCGCCACCGCTTCCTGAACGGCGCTGAAGTTCGGGTTGCCGTAGCGCGTGTAGTACGTCTGTGGTTGGAAAGCGAGCGCGGCTTCAGCGATCTCTTCGGGCTTTCGAAACTCGAAGGTCGAGCTCTGCCAGATCGGAGAGGCGATCGCCGCACCGCCGCCTTCGACGTAGACTTCTTTCCCAGTCGCCGAGTGTATCAAACGGGTCGCGACACCCCAAGAGTCCTCAGAACCACGCTGCTCGCGCATTGGGCCTCCCCTGTTGGTCAAGAATTCGCTGCGTCCCAGAAACGCGAAGCCGATCATCGCAGCGCGGGACGCTGCGCTGCTTGAGCACGACGTGGCAGCGTGACGCTGCCACGTCGGCGAACAGGAATGTGAGTCACGCTCGCGGCGTCACACCGGACGGACCGTTGGGGGGCGTTTTTCCAGGATCGCCATCGACTGGCGGACCGTCTCTCGGGTCGCCACCGTCAGCGCCGCGAGATTGATGTGCTCGGTTTGTAGAAGTTCTTCCACCACCTCACGCGCCAGGCCGAGGCGCGCCGCATGCTGAGCACGAAAGCCTTGCAGCTGCTCATCAACGGTCTTCGCCCGGTCGCCGCTCGCCAGCACCGCCAGCGTGAGGTTGCGGCGCGCCTGACCGAGATCTTGCACCAGCCCTTGGGCAGCACGCTGCTCCCACTCGTCCTCGCCGGGAGCCATGTTGAGCAACTCAAGCAGCAGACCGAAGTCGACGTCTTCGGCCAGCGAGAAGTAGACCCGTCCCACCTCGGCCACAGGTCGCCGCACCTCGTCGGCGATGCGCGTCACCGCCATCAGGTCGCCCAGGAATTGCAACGCAGCGATACGCTGCGCCGCGTCGGTCGGCACTCCGCTGAACTCGAGCTGCTGAAGCGCCTCCTGGAGGGCGGCGAGCTGCGACCCGTGGCATATCGACGGGAGCACCTCGCATAGCTCCAGCACGGGGACCTTGAACCGTTCGATCGCCGCGCCGACATCGGCCTCTTCGGGCAGATTCTCCAGCGCCCAGCGAACGGTTCGCTCCAACACCCCTTCCAGCGCCATCAGCCAGCGGTACTCTTGCTCGGCAGACAAACGATCGCGGCTGCGCTCCAGACCTTCCAGCAGCTCCCCGGCCCCGGCGATCTCCGCCGCCACGTACCAGCCGCGGGCGATCGCTGCTGGCGATGCCCCGGCGTCCCGCGTCACCCGCGGGATGAACGTGGTGCCCATCAAGTCGACGAGACGGTTCGTCAGGACCGTCGCGACGATCTCGCGCTGCAGTCGATGTTCACGAAGGTCGCGCTCGTCGACGCGGGCGACGACCGCGGCCGGAAAGTAATCGCGCAGCGATTGCAGCAACGCCGGATCGTCGGGCAGTGCCGAGGCGATGATCTCACGTTTCAGGTGCAGCTTGCTGTAGGCGAGCAGAATGGCGAGCTCGGGTCGCGTGAGGCTCTTGCCCACCTCCTGCCGTGCCCGGAGCTTGCCCCACCCGGGTAGGAATTCCAGCGAACGCTTGAGGCCGGCTCGCTGCTCCAGATAGTAAGCCGAGTCCCGAAAGTCACTCAAACGCTCGTTCGCACGCAGCCGCTCGAGGCCGAGGGCCCTGGCCTGCGAGCGGTTGTTGGCAAGCACCGCTCGAGCCACGTCATCGGCGACCTCTTGCAGCACGCGGTTGCGCTCGTCGAAGGACAGCTCGTTTCGATCGACCAGCGCCTGCAGCAGGATCTTGAGGTTGACTTCGTGGTCCGACATGTCGACGCCGCCGGAATTGTCCACGGCGTCGGTGTTCAGGCGGCCGCCATCCAGCGCGTACTCGATGCGTGCCCGCTGCGTCAGCCCGAGGTTGCCGCCTTCCCCGACCACCTTGACGCGCAGATCGACGGCGTCGATGCGAACCGCGTCGTTGCTCGAATCCCCGACGTCGACGTGGCTCTCATCCGAGGCTTTGACATAGGTCCCGATCCCGCCGTTCCACAGCAGGTCGACGGGCGCCTTGAGGATCTCTTTGATCAACGCCTGACCGTTGAGCACGCCGGCGTTGATGCCGAGCGCGTGCCGTGCCTCCGGAGAAAGGTGGATCTCCTTGGCCCCACGCGGATAGACTCCACCCCCCTTGCTGATCAGGGCGCGGTCGTAGTCGGCCCAGCTCGATCGCGCCAAGCGGAAAAGCCGTTCTCGCTCAGCGTAAGATGCCTCAGGATCGGGATCGGGGTCGATGAAGATGTGCCGGTGATCGAAGGCGGCCACGAGCTTGAGCGTGCGGCTGAGCAGCATGCCGTTACCGAATACGTCCCCGCTCATGTCCCCGATCCCGACGACCGTGACCGGCTCCTTCGAGATGTCCTTGCCCAGCTCACGGAAGTGCTGGGTCACACACTCCCAGACGCCGCGGGCCGTGATCCCCTCTTTCTTGTGGTCGTAGCCGTAGGACCCGCCCGAGGCGAAAGCGTCCCCCATCCAGAACTCGTACTCCGCGGCGATCTCGTTCGCCACATCCGAATAGGCGGCGGTGCCCTTGTCGGCGGCGACGACTAGGTACGGATCGTCGCCGTCGTAGGCGACCGTGTCCGGGGGATTCACGACCTTCCCTTCCACGATGTTGTCGGTCACATCGAGCAGCCCCGCGATAAAGTCGCGGTAGCTCTGACGCACGGCCGGTTCGAGCTCCGCCCGGTCGCTGGGAGGCTTTCTCAGATAGAAGGCCCCCTTGGCACCGGCCGGCACGATGACGACGTTCTTTACCTGCTGCGTTTTGACCAGCCCCAGGACCTCCGTCCGGAAGTCGTCCGGCCTTTCGCTCCAGCGGAGCCCCCCGCGGGCGACGGGTCCGAACCGCAAGTGAGCACCCGCCGTCCGAGTGCCGTGCACGAACATCTCCCGGGCCGGCCTCGGTTGGATCATCTGCTCGATCGCCTGGCAGTCGAACTTGAAGGTCAAGCGCGGATAGC
>CAYGAJ010000122.1:0-7481 GCA_964347815.1 uncultured Gemmatimonadota bacterium
CGCCCGCCCCGGCAACGACGACGAGCAGAACGGCGACGATCCAGGTTCGCATCGAAAACCAGGGCGTGCGCGTGACCGCCGTTGCCGCTTGGCTGTCCACCGCATCGGCGCGCCGGACCCCCTCGGGCGTGATGTCGAAGAACCAGGCGAGGGCCAGAGCCACGGGGAAGCCGAGCAGCGCGAGTACAGCCAGCAGCGTGAGCGTCCAGGACGGCAGCGCCAGCGCTTCCACCAACACGTCCGCCGCCTGAAGCGCCGCGAAGACGGCCGCGCCGTAGACGATGAGCACCCGGACGACCTTCCTCTGCTTGAGCTCGGCCAGCAGGCCACGTCGGCGGTTGTCGCTCTCGCTCATCTCAGTGCAGGACCGCGCGTATCCGTTGGGTCGTGTGTCAAACGGCCATACGTGGGAAGCGTATGCTTTCGACGCCGAGAATATGCTCGGAATATGCCTTGGCGCGTTTCAGGGCGGCAAGTTTATCAGAGACATCGCCGGCTTCCCGCCGGCACAAGATGGACGATGATAAAGCTCGGAACGTTGCAACGTCCGTGAGAGGGGACAGGGAGAAGATCCGCCCGGCGCGTTGACCGGCGCCGGGCGGACTGGATGGCTGCTCGGGTCAGGCGGCCGCGGTGGCGAGCTTGCGGTCGAGAGAGAGGGCGCCGGAGCCCTTGATCAGGATGGCGAGCGCCAGCGCCAGCGCCAGCAGGTGATACTCGAACCCTTCGCCTCCTTGGCTCCCCGACCAGTTCATGAAGAACCCGTTGACAAGGTGCACCTTGAAGGTCGCACCCACCATAATCGCGCCGATGCCCGCCGCGGCGACGCGGCTGAAGACACCGAAGAGCAGAGCGAGCGCGCCGAAGAACTCGAAGAGTATGACGAGCAGGGCGAGGACGGCGGGGATGCCCAGCGCCTGGTCGAAGTAGCCGAGCGTTGCCGAGAATCGGCTCCGCCGAACCATCCGAGCAGCTTCTGGGCGCCGTGGGGAAAGATGACGACGCCGAGGGTGACGCGGAGTAAGAGCGCGACCCAGTCGTCGCGAGTATCGAGCAGACGTTTCAACATGACCGTTCTCCAGTTTGCGGGTCTGTTGCGATACTATTCAATAGTTGACTAATCATATAACGGCCGTACCGCGCCTCGGTTCCTGAGAAGTGCGATTCGGTCAGGGCAGGCCGGCCCGCACGGCGTCGAGCAGCGCGATCAGCTGCCGCTGCTCGGACCGTTTGAGCCCTTGGAGCGCGCTCTCGTCCGCACGGTTCATAGGGGAATCCAGCTTGGCGAGGAGGCGCGATCCTTTGGGGGTCAGGTGGCAGAGCACCCGGCGGCGATCCTCGGGGCAGCGCTCGCGGCGGACCCAGCCGCGGGCCTCCAGCCGGTCCATCATGCGGGTGATCCCGGGCGCCTGCTCGATCAGCCGTTCGCCCACCTCCAGGGTGGGGAGCCCGGCGGGCCCGGCGCCACGCAGGATCCGCAGCACGTTGAACTGGGGCAGGGTGATGCCGAAAGGCTCGAGGACGGCGGTGAAGTGCCGCTTCAGCAAGTCGGCGGTGCGTAAGAGCCCGACCGCGGCTTCCTGACCGGGTGAGCGGAAGGGCCGCGTCTGGCGCATCTCGCGCTGGAGCGGGCTGTGCGAGCGGTTCATGGCTAACAAGCTACGCGACAACTATTGATTAGTCAAGTGAGTCCCCCGGAACGAGAGAACGCCGGGCCTGACCGGGCCCGGCGCTTCCTTTTTCCTTGGCAGCAGAGGGGGTGGTCGCTTCGCCGTCCGGCTTCAGGGCCACGCCTTGGGGAAGGCGCGATCGACCTGTCGGTACCCCTAGCCGTCGACCGTTACGGTTAACCCTCAGCCCCAGACCTGACCCAAAACCCGCAGCACGTTTCCACCCATGACCTTGGCGATGTCCGCGTCCGAGTGTCCCTGCTTCACCAGCCAGCGCACGATGTTGCTGGAGCCCTCGGTCGGGTTCTCCAGGCCCGCCACATACTCCACCTTCTGGAAGGGCGGGTTCTTGGGGCCGGTGCCGCCGGAGCCGTGGGCGTGCTGGATCGAGAGCGCTGCGGCGTAGACGTCGTGGAGGCCGACGTGGTCCCCGTAAATCGTGTCGGGCCCGAACGCCACGTGGTCGATCCCGACCAGCTTGGCGATGTACTCGAAGTGCTCCATCACCGATTCCAGCGAGTGGGTGGTGTTGTTCCGCGTGAGCGTCGTGTGGGGCGCCGCCTCGACGCCGATCACGCCGCCCTTTGCCGCGCACGCCTCGATCACCTGGTCCGGGGCCAGTCGGTTGGAGTTCCAGAGTGCGCGCGCCCCGATGTGGCTGAGCACGATGGGCACCTCGCTGGCCTCGATCACGTCCAGCGTCGTCTGATCGCCGCAGTGGGCGCAGTCGATGAGCATCCCCAGCTTGTTCATTCGGTTCACGGCGCGCCGGCCAAAGACGGTGAGGCCGCCGTCGCCCGGCTCGCGCAGACCCGAGCCCAAGGCGTTGGACTCGCTGTAGGTGATCCCCAGTGCGCGCACGCCGAGGCCGTAGAGGATGTCGATGCGGTCCAGCTCGTTCTCGATCATCGCCGCACCCTCGAGCGAGGCGATCCATGCGACGCGCCCCTGGTCGTGAGCGCGGCGGATGTCGTCGACCGTCGTCGCGTGGAAGACGAAGTCCTGATGGGCGAGGTCGCAGAGGCGCATCCCGAGGTCGTGGATCACCTCGGTCCATTTCCAGCCGCCCCGCGACTCGATGTTGAGGATACCGTCCATCAGGTTGTCAAAGACCGCGTCCCAGTGAGACGCGGCCAATCCCTGGAACGCTGTGGCCATGCGCCCTTCGTGGGTGTAGGCCGGCGACTCGGAGATGTCTTTCGGGAAGACGCCCAAGTGCTCGTGGAGCGAGATGTAGACATGCTCTTCGAGCAGGCGGCGAACGTGCTCTTCCTCTTCTGCCGAAAGCGGGACGATCTGAGAAGGCACCCGATCGAGTTCGGGCGCGAGTTCGAAGGCGCGGTAGTCCGTGTCTTTGTCGAGGTACGAGTAAGATGTGTAGCGGGTACCGCGATTCTTGAGGCTCATGGATCAGTCCTCCCAGGTACTGTCACGGGTCGTTGGTGGTCGGGGAAGCTCGGGGCGACTTGAAGAACGTGCGCAGATTCTCCTCGGGTACCGGCCGGGTGAACCAAGAAACGACGATGAACAGGACGAGCGAGGTCGCCACGCCGATCTCCACGGCGTCGATCCCGTGGACGGCAAAGCCGCGCTGCCCGGTAAACTCCCAGACCAGGCAGGCGAGGAATCCGCCCAGCATCGCGGCGATCGCGCCTGTCGCCGTGCCGCGCCGCCAGTTGAGGCCGATCACCACAGGCACGAAGAAGAAGCTGGCGATGAACTTGGACTGTTCCACGACGATCGCCTGCACGTCTCCGTACTTCTGGAGCGCGAAGAATACCGGGATCAGCGCCAGTACGACGATAGCGATGCGGTTCACCGCCACCAGGTGCGCCTGGCCGGCATCCGGCCGCACGAACTTGCCGTAGAGATCGTGTGCCACCGCGGCGCCGGTTACGATCAAGATCGAGTTGACGGTCGACATGATTGCCGAGAGCATGGCCACGATGAGGAGTGCGCCGACGATCGGCGGCAACACCTCGAAGGCCATGATCGAGCTGGCCTGATCCTCCGAAGCCAGGGTGGGGAAGAGGACGCGAGTGAGCAGCCCGATGGCCATCACCGACAGTCCTATTATCAGTTGGAAGCCGATGGATACGGCGATCGCCTGCTTCACCGTCCGCTCGTCGCGCATCGAGTAGAAGCGGGTCATCTCGTAGGGAGCGGCGGCGATGGAGAGGCCGAACGCCACACCGAAGGCGACGATCTCCTTGGGACCGTAGTACCAGCCGATCAGCCGTCCGTCCAGCGAGTCGAGGAACGAAACCGCCCGGCCCAGACCACCGACGTGGTCGAGCAACACCGGCACCGCCACCACCAGGCCGGCCACCATGATCAAGGTCTGTAGGAACTCTATATAAGAGCTACTCCGCACTCCGCCCAGCAGCGTGTAGAGCGCGGTGCTCGCCACGACGATCAGCATCGCCGTCAGCGGTGGGATACCGAACACGGCCAGCGCGATCTCTCCGCTGGCCTGAAACTGCGCCACGAGATAGATGGTGTAGGAGACGATGATCAGCGTCGCCGCCAGCGCGCGCGCCTTTTCGCTGCCGAAGCGGTGTCCGATGTAGTCGGGCACGGTCAGCGCGCCGAAGCGGCGGAGCTTGGGCGCGACGAGAAATGCCGACACCAACCAGCCGGCCCAGACGCCGAACCAGATCCACCACCAAGAGACCCCGGTCAGATAGTGGCGGCCCAGAGTGCCGACCACGGTGCCGGCACTGATCTGGGTGGCCGCGAGCACGGCGCCGCCGACGATGGGGCCGATGGAGCGCCCGGCGGCGAGGAAGTCCTCTTCGGTATGGGTGCGGAAGGCGGTCCAGACCGCGATACCCAGGACCAAGCCGAAGTAGATGACGAGGACGACGGGGAGGGCGAGGCCCACAGAGTGCCCTTGCTAATCGGGGCCAGCGCCAGGGGTCGCAGGCGCCCGTCCCCTTCGGCGCGCTCGCAGCGCCCAGGCGGCGCTGCTGCCGACGACGAGGAACACGACGAACCATTGCACGCCCCGGCTCACGGACCACGCCGGACCGGTGGGAGGCCGGCGCACAAAGCTCGGCACGTTGTCCAGCCGGGCCGCGGCCGAGCCGTCTGCCTGCCGGACCAGCCTCGGGAAGCCGTCGAGGAGTCGCGCCGACATGTCGATGCCGCGCACTGTGAGCACCACCGCGCCTTGGCCGGGCTCCGCGGGGATCTGCGGCACCGGGAGGGGGATCCGTTCGAGCCGCCCGGTCAGCCGGTAACGCAGCCGAACCTCCCGACGTCCGGTACCCGTCGGCTCGCGGGCCGGATAGGTGATCCAAGTGAGTCCCCGGCGCGTCTCCCAATTCGCGAGGCCGGCACGCGGGTCGTCGAGTTCGACGGGCTCGAGCCGCTGACCGGGTATGCGTATGAGGCTTAAGCGCTGCGGACCGGAGTCTGACGGCAGCGCGAAATGTGCCTCGACCACGGCGAAGCTCTCTAACAGATCGATCGAGATGTCAGCACTGGCCAGCTGTGCCGGGAAGAGAAGAATCGCGGCCAGCGTCAGCATACGGGCCGAAGCCGGGCAGCGGCGTCGCGTGTGGCGAGTCGGATGCCCGATACCCACCGCGGGCGTTCGAGCAGCTCGCCAAGCCTGAGGCGCCGGTGTTGGAAGCTGAGCGACGACTGGGGCATCGGCACAGGATGGCCGCATTGTCTGGGGGAGCGCAAGCGCTTTATTTAGGGTGTCAATCGCGACCGCTGCGTCTCACGTTAGCTTCCAGGCCGGACGAAACTCCGAACCGGGCGGCGCCGTACGTGGCAGAGTCTCAGCCTATATACCCTCACTCACTCAAGTTGTGGAGGACCGGATGCGCCCCAGTCTCCTCGTCCTGGCCCCGCTCGCGCTTCTTGCGCTCTCTCACCCCACGAAACAGTCGCTCGCCCAGACGTCAGCGATCGATTCGGTGCGCCAGCTGCTCGCTGCGGACCAGGACGAGCGAGCGCTGGCGTTCGCCCGAGCAGCGGCGGAGGGGCGGCCGCAAGAGGCCGCGGCTCACTGCGCCTACGCATTAGCGTTGAACGCGGCCGGAGAGCTGGAGGCGGCAATCGAGGCGGGCGACCGCTGCGTAGAGCTGGAGCCCGACGCCTCCGACCATCAGCTGATACTGGGCGAAGCGTTGATTGAGCTGGCAGGCGAGCGGGGTGGGCTCGGGGCGTTGGCGCCGGCGAAGCGTGGCAAGGCGGCGGTCGAACGCGCGATCGAGCTCGATCCCGACAACCTGGCCGCGCGCATGCAGCTCTTCTTCTTCCATATCAACGCGCCGGGCATCGCGGGTGGTAGCAAAGAGGAGGCGGGCCGCCAGGCGGAAGAGATCGAGAGCCGCGATCCCTTCATGGGCGTGTTCGCTCGCTATCGGCTACGTGTCGGAGAGGCCGGGGACGACGAGCTGAGCGAGTTCTTCAACACGGCGTTTCCGCTCATCGGGACCGCCGGGGATACGGCGGGCTATGCGGTCGGCACGGCGACAGCCGTGGTGGCGAGTGTCGAAGACCTGGCGTTGAGCGAACGGCTGGTTGCGCAGCTCTATGCGGCTCACCCGGACGATCCGAGGGTCTCCTACTCCCGGGCGCGCATCTGGGCTTTGCAGGGGCAGGAGCTGGACAGAGCCGAACAGTTTCTGCTCGCCTATATCGAGCTTCCCGAGCTGCCTGATTTCGCGCCGAGCCATGCCGGAGCCCACTGGCGTTTGGGTACGGTCTACGAGAAGCAAGGGCGCAAGAGTGATGCGCTGGCCAGTTACAAGATGGCGGTGGAGATGGAGCCGGATTTCAGGCAGGCGCGCGAGGACGCCGAGCGGCTCGCCAAGGAGCTGGGCGGGAAGTAGAGAGGGCGGTCGCCGTCAAGGCGCGTGCGGCCGATCGCCCCGGTAGTTCGTCCCGCTACGCGTCGCGCTCCGGGGTTCGAACGACCTTGATCAGTAGCCTCGCGGTGAACACGGTGATCACCGACCAGGCCGCGAGCATCGTCAGCAAGCCGCTAAAGCTCATGCTGTTTTCTCCCCTTTCGGTGCCAGGCCCGCCAGACCAGGGCGGCACAAGCCAGAAAAACGAGCAGCAGCAATAACCGCGTGCCGTCTTGCACCAGGGCGGCCGTGGGTTGCCCTCCGGCATCGAACCAGGCGTAGCGCGGATCGCCGAAGTGGAAGATCCTGCCCAGCACGCTCTCCGGAGCGAAGGGCCAGCCCTCGCCGGCGAACAGCGAGCGGAAGGCCGCGCCCCAGGAGCGACCCGTCGGCTGGATCAGCGCGCCCAGAAAGACGACGAGGATGAACGCCGGGGTGACGAATCGAATGACGAACCGGAAGATCCGAGGCACCACCATGTCAGCGCCGCGGGTGATCTCCTCCCAGCCGCGATCGATACCGAAGATCCAGGCGAAGATGAAGGCCTCGGCCAGGGCAAAGATCACAAGCGAGAAGGTGCCGCTCCAAAAGTCGAACTCGTCGAAAGCGCCGCCGGGATAGAGCCAGACGCAGACGAAGCCCAGCGAGAAAGCGGCGAATCCGAAGGCCAAAGCCGCCCGCCCGCGCGACATGTCGAACTTGTCCTGCAGGAAGGCGAGGATCGGCTGTCCCATTGCCAGCGACGAGGTAATGCCCGCGAAAAACAGAAGTCCGAACCACATGGCGCCCGCGATCGGCGCGAACCAGCCCCAGTTGTTGAACAGAGTTGGCAGCGTGAGGAACCCCAGCCCGAAGCCGCTGCCGCTCGCCGTGGCCGCCTGCACCGCCGCCAGCCCGAGGTAGGCGGTGGCAATCGGGATCATGATCGAACCGCCGAGCACGA
>CAYGAJ010000123.1:0-7466 GCA_964347815.1 uncultured Gemmatimonadota bacterium
ACGGCCTGTTCTGCGAGCGGATCTTTGGGCCGGTGAAGGACTGGGAGTGCCACTGTGGCAAGTTCAAGCGGATTCGCTACCGTGGGCACGTCTGCGACAAGTGCGGCGTCGAGGTCACGCTCTCGAAAGTGCGGCGCGAGCGGATGGGCCACATCGAGCTGGCGGTTCCGGTGGCGCACATCTGGCTTTTCAAGACGCTGCCTTCGCAGATGGGTTATCTGCTCGGCATGACCCTGCGCGACCTCGAGAAGATCATCTACTACGCGAACTACGTGGTGGTGGACGCGGGGAAACAAAAGGTCAAGGTCAAGCAGCTGCTCGAGGAAGAGGAGTACTTCGAGCTGAAGGCCAAGGCGCGCGAGGAGGGTGACCAGGGCTTCCGGGCCGAGATCGGGGCGGAGGGCATCCGGCAGCTTCTCCGGCAGGTCGAAGTGGACGAGCTGGCGAAGGAGCTGCGACGGAAGGTCGCGACAGAGACCAGCCAGCACCGGAAGAAGCAGCACTTGAAGCGTCTCAAGGTGGTCGATGCCTTCCGAACGAGCGACGCCGACGCCGAGCGTCGCAACCGGCCCGAATGGATGGTGATGGACGTGATCCCGGTGCTGCCACCGGATCTTCGTCCGCTCGTCCCGTTGGACGGCGGCCGCTTCGCGACGTCGGATCTGAACGACCTCTACCGGCGCGTCATCAACCGCAATAACCGGTTGAAGAAGCTGATGGAGATGCGGGCGCCGGAAGTCATCCTGCGCAACGAGAAGCGGATGTTGCAGGAGGCCGTCGACGCGCTGTTCGATAACGGGCGGCGCGGCAAAGCGATCCGTGGACGCGGAAAGCGGCCACTCAAGGCGCTCTCCGACATGCTGAAGGGCAAGCAGGGCCGGTTCCGCCAGAACCTGCTGGGGAAGCGGGTCGATTATTCGGGCCGCTCGGTCATTGTCGTCGGTCCGGAGCTGCGGCTGCACCAGTGTGGGTTGCCGAAGGTGATGGCGGTGGAGCTGTTCCGCCCATTCATCATTCACGAACTGGAGCGGCGCGGCGAAGCCGAGACCGTGAAGCGGGCGAAGAAGATCGTCGAGAAAGGTGACGATCCGCGGGTCTACGAGGTGCTTGAAGACATCATCAAAGACCACCCGGTCTTGTTGAACCGTGCGCCTACGCTACACCGTCTCGGCATCCAGGCGTTCGAGCCGGTGCTGGTCGAGGGCAAGGCGATCCGGATACACCCGCTGGTGTGTGCGGCGTTCAACGCCGACTTCGACGGCGACCAGATGGCCGTACACGTGCCGCTGTCGTTCGAGGCGCAGCTGGAATGCCGGGTGTTGATGCTTTCTTCGAACAACGTCCTCAAGCCGTCGGACGGCAAGCCGATCGCGACGCCCAGCCAAGATATGGTGTTGGGGATCCACTACCTGACGAAGCTGCCTGCCGATTTCGACGAGCGGATCGAAGCGGCACCGCGCTACGCGTCGGTGCACGAGGTCGAGCTGGCGCTGGCCAACGGCTGCTTCCTGAGGCCGGATGGCGCGTTGGACTATCACGCGCCGATCCACTTCCACCACGGCGGCGAGTGGCTGCCGACGACAGTGGGGCGGTTGCTCTTCAACGATATCATCCCACCCGAGCTGCGGTTCGTCAACGAGGCCCAGGGCAAGGGCTCTCTGTCGCGGCTCGTGTTTGCCTCGTACCGCCGCGTGGGCCTCAAGCGGACGACCGATTTCCTCGATCAGCTGAAGGATTTCGGCTTCAAGTACGCGACGATTGGCGGTACGTCGATCGGGATCGAGGACCTGGAGATCCCGCCGCAGAAGGCGGAGATCATCGGTGAAGCGCGATCCGACACCGAGCGCTTCACCAAAGCGTATGAGCGCGGTGTGATCTCGAACGGCGAGCGGTACAACCGGGTGATCGACTCCTGGACGCACGCGAACAACGATGTGGCCGAGGCGATGGTGGGCGGTCTGGCGAAGTCGCGTGGCGGCTTCAACCCGGTCTACATGATGTTCGACTCGGGTTCGCGGGGCTCGCGAGACCAGATCCGTCAGCTGGCCGGTATGCGTGGGCTGATGGCCAAGCCGCAGAAGAAGCTCACGGGTGGGATCGGTGAGATCATCGAGAGCCCGATCCTCTCGAACTTCCGCGAAGGGCTCACGGTGCTGGAGTACTTCATCTCGACGCACGGAGCCCGCAAAGGACTCGCCGACACGGCGCTGAAGACGGCCGACGCGGGTTATCTGACGCGCCGCCTGGTAGACGTCGCACAAGACGTGACGGTCAGCGAGGAAGACTGCGGTACGGTGCTGGGCCTGGAAGTCACGGCGCTGAAAGAGGGCGAGGACATCATCGAGCCGCTGCGCGAGCGGATTGTGGGAAGTGTGGCGTTGGAGGAAGTCGTCGACCCGATCGATGGCCAGCGGCTGGTCAAGGCCGGTCAACTGATCGATGAGGAGGCGGCCGAAGCGATCGACGAGGCGGGCATCCAGTCGGTACAGATCCGGTCGGTCCTCACCTGTGAGTCGCGCCGGGGGATCTGCCGGCACTGTTACGGTCGCAATCCGGCAACGATGGACACGGTCGACTTAGGAGAAGCGGTCGGCATCATCGCCGCCCAATCGATCGGTGAGCCGGGTACGCAGCTGACGCTGCGCACCTTCCATATCGGCGGCACGGCCGCGCGCATCGCGGCGCAGACGCAGCGCAAGTCGAAAGTGGACGGCACGATCAAGTTCGATCGAGTGAGCTTCGTCTCGGGAGACGAAGAACGGCGCATCGTGACGAGCCGCGAAGGCGAGATACAGATGCTGACAGTCGACGGTCAGGTGCGATCGCGTTTGACGGTCCCCTACGGTGCGACGCTGCACGTCGATGATGGCACGCGAGTCAAGACCGGGCAGCTGCTGTTCAGCTGGGATCCGTATTCCGAACCGATCGTCGCCGACGTGGGCGGGAAGATCCGCTTTCAGGACATCGTGGAGGAGGAGACGGTCCGGGAAGAGCTGGACGAATCGACCGGCCGCCGCCAGTTGACGATCATAGAGGATCGTGAGAAGAAACTGCACCCGCAGATCAACATCCAGCGCGATGGCAAAAAGGTGCGAGAGTTCATCGTGCCGGTTGGCGCACAGCTCGTCGTTCGAGATGGACACCAGGTTGAACCGGGTGACACGCTGGCCAAGATCAGCCGCGAGGTTTACAAGACGCGCGATATCACCGGCGGTCTGCCCCGGGTCGCCGAGTTGTTCGAGGCCCGACGGCCAAAGGATCCGGCCACCATCGCCGAAGTCGACGGCACCATCTCGTTCCGTGCCATCAAGCGCGGCAAGCGCGAGGTCGTCGTCATGTCCGAAAGCGGCGAAGAGAAGGTCTACGAGATTCCGGTAGGCAAGCACCTGCGCGTCCACGAGGGCGATCGCGTGCGCGCCGGCGACCGTCTGTCCGAAGGCCCCGTCAACCCGCACGACATCCTGCGGATCAAAGGGCCGCGGGCGGTTCAGGAGTACTTGCTCAACGAGATCCAGGAGGTCTACCGCCTGCAAGGCGTGCGGATCAGCGACAAACACATCGGTGTGATCGTGCGCCAGATGCTGCAGAAAGTGCGTATCGTTGATCCGGGCAACACCGAGTTCCTTGAGGGCGAGCACGTGGATCGCGTCGAGTTCCTGGACATGAACGCCAAGATGCGGCAGGGCGGCAAGAAGCCGGCTCGAGCCGAGCCACTGCTCCTCGGGATCACTAAGGCGAGCCTGACGACGCGATCGTTCATCAGCGCCGCCTCGTTCCAGGAGACCACGCGAGTGCTGACCGACGCGGCGGTCCGCGGCGCCCGGGACGAGCTGGAGGGTCTGAAGGAGAACATCATCATCGGGCACCTGGTACCGGCCGGTACCGGTATCCACCGCTTCCACGACGTGGAGTTCCTGGTCGAGGGCGCGTCCATCGAGCGCGAGATCAGCGAGATGGCGAGCGCCCGGGACGAGCCCAAGGAGGAGGTCAGCTTGGCCGACCTGGTCCGTGGAGCCACGCCGCCGGCCTCGGGAACCGGCGACTGAAGCCAGCCGTCTTTCAATCGGAGTGCGAGGCCCCGGGGGCCGCCGCCGCGGCCGCCGGGGCCCAGTCGTGCCGGGCCCCGGGCAGGGGGTCGGGGGGCCGGGCGAAGTGCCCGGGGAAAGGCCGCGAAGGCGTTGACATCCGGGGTGCCGCTGCTAGCTTTGGAAGCCCACGAAAAAAGGCCGAAAACGCAGTGGTGGTGCGGTTCGAGCGGCCTTGACGCTTCGGCGCGGCCGCTCTAGCTTTGCAGGTCTGCCGACGATTTTGTCAGCACGGACCATTGCAAGCGTCGGGGGCGGAAACCGTCTCCGGCCTTTCTTTCGGTAGGATCGGGGACGTTCACGGCGAACGGAAACCTCTCAGGTAAGGTATGCCGACGATCAACCAACTGGTGCGCTTGGGCCGAAAGAAGGTGGCGGCCAAGGATAAAGCCCCGGCGCTGGAGAAGAACCCCCAGAAGCGGGGGGTCTGCACCCGAGTCTATACGACCACGCCGAAGAAACCGAATTCGGCGCTGCGCAAGGTCGCTCGTGTACGCCTCACCAACGGGTACGAGGTCACGGCTTACATACCCGGTGAGGGTCACAACCTGCAGGAGCACTCGATCGTGCTGATCCGGGGTGGACGCGTGAAGGACCTGCCGGGGGTTCGCTACCACATCATCCGCGGCAAGCTGGACGCGGCGGGCGTGGCGGATCGCAAGCGCAGCCGAAGCAAATACGGGGCGAAGAGGCCCAAGGCGTAACGGGGCGCGAGCCGGGAATCCGCGCTGAGAAGCCATGGCGAGACGACAGAAGGCAGTGCAGAGAAAGGTGGCGACCGATCCCAAGTTCGGAAGCGATTCGGTCGCGAAATTCATCAACACGCTGATGCGTGACGGCAAGAAGTCCGTGGCCGAGGGCATCTTTTACGGCGCGATGCAGTTGATCGAAGAGCGCACCGGGCAGCCCGCGATGAACGTATACCGCCAGGCTTTGAGCAACACGAAGCCGGTTCTGGAGGTCAAGAGCCGGCGCGTGGGAGGCGCCACTTACCAGGTGCCGGTCGAGGTGCGGCCGAGGCGGCGGGAAGCGTTGGCGCGCCGCTGGCTGGTGACGGCGGCGCGAGAGCGGAGTGAGAAGACGATGGCCGACCGCCTGGCTGGAGAGTTGATGTCGGCGGCGAAGGGCGAAGGGGCCGCGGTGCGGAAGCGGCAAGAGGTACACCGCATGGCGGAGGCGAACAAGGCGTTCGCCCACTACCGCTGGTACCGTTACACCGGTTGCGGAACATCGGCATCATGGCGCACATCGATGCCGGTAAGACCACGACGACCGAGCGCATCCTCTTCTATACCGGACGGCTGCATCGGATGGGCGAGGTGCATCATGGCGACGCCGTGATGGACTGGATGGAGCAGGAGAAGGAGCGGGGGATCACGATCACCTCGGCCGCGACGACCTGCTTCTGGAAGCGGAACGGACAAGAACACCGGATCAACATCATCGACACGCCCGGCCACGTCGACTTCACGGCGGAGGTCGAGCGGAGCCTGCGGGTGCTGGACGGGAGCATCGCGCTGTTCTGCGCCGTTGGAGGCGTCGAGCCGCAGTCCGAGACCGTGTGGCGCCAGGCGGATCGCTATCGGGTGCCGCGGATCGCCTTCGTGAACAAGATGGATCGCGTCGGAGCGAATTTCGAGAACGTCGTTACGATGATCCGCGAGCGTCTCGGCGCCAACGCGCACCCCGTTCAGTATCCGCTGGGCGAGGGGGAGCTGTTCACGGGCGTGATCGACCTGGTGCGGCAGGTCGCGATCGTCTACGACGAGGCGTCGCTCGGCGCTCAGTGGAGCGAGGGCCCGGTGCCCGAGAGTCTCCAGGCGAGGGTGGCGGAACTCCGGCACAATCTGGTCGAGGCGGCGGTGGAGCACGACGAGAAGCTGCTCGAGAAGTACCTCGAGGATGAGGCCAAGCTCACGGTAGAGGAGGTGCAGCGCGCCATTCGCGGCGCGACGGTCCGCAGCCAGATCACGCCCGTGCTTTGTGGCGCCGCCTTTCGCAACAAAGGCGTCCAGCAGCTTCTCGATTCAGTCATCGACTATCTCCCCTCCCCGTTGGACGTCCCCTCGATCGCCGGCCACCTGCCCCATCACGATGAGCAGAGTGTCACACGGGAGACCAGCGATGACGCCCCGTTCAGCGCGCTCGCCTTCAAGATCGCGACCGACCCGTTCGTCGGGCGCTTGACCTACCTGCGGATCTACAGCGGCTCGCTGAAGGCCGGCAGCTACGTCTACAACGCTTCGATCGGCAAGAAGGAGCGGATCGGCCGGCTGCTGCAGATGCACGCCAATCGGCGCGAGGAGCGCGATGAGGTCTACGCCGGCGACATCTGTGCGGTGATCGGCCTGAAGTTCACCAAGACCGGTGAGACGCTTTGCGACGGGGAGCACCCGATCATCCTCGAGGCGATGAAATTCCTCGAGCCGGTGATCTCGGTGGCGATCGAACCGCGGACCAAGGTGGACGAAGACAAGTTGGCGCGGGCGCTGGCCAAGCTTGCCGAAGAGGATCCGACCTTCAAGGTACACACCGACCCGGAGACCGGACAGACGATTATCTCGGGTATGGGCGAGCTGCACCTTGAGATCATCGTGGATCGGCTGCGGCGCGAGTTCAACGTCGATGCGAACGTCGGCCGGCCGCAGGTGGCGTATCGGGAGACGGTACGTGCGGCGGCGCACAAGGTGGAAGGCAAGTACATCCGGCAGACCGGTGGTCGCGGCCAGTACGGGCACGTGGTGATCGATCTCGATCCCGGGGAGCCGGGCAGCGGTCTGATGTTCGAAGATCGGATCGTCGGCGGCGCCGTCCCCAAAGAGTTCATCCGCTCGGTCGAGCAGGGGATTCGCGAGGCGATGGACGCGGGCGTGCTGGCGGGCTATCCGATGGTGGACCTCAAGGTCGCGCTGGTCGACGGATCTTACCACGAAGTCGACTCGTCCGAGATGGCGTTCAAGATCGCGGGCTCGATGGCGCTGCGCGAGGCGGTGCGGCGCGGGAAGCCGGTTCTGCTCGAACCGATCATGGATGTCGAGATCGTGACACCGGACGAGTACATCGGGAACGTGGTCGGTGACCTGTCGAGCCGCCGGGGCAAAGTCGGAGGGATCGCGCAGCGGGGCGAAGCCCGCGTGGTGGGTGCCAGCGTGCCGCTGGCCGAGATGTTCGGCTATTCGACGGCGCTGCGCTCGATGAGCCAGGGGCGAGCGGTGTACACGATGCAGTTCTCTCACTACGAGGATGTGCCGAAGCAGAAGGCCGACGAGATTCTGAATCGTGGCCAGACCACGGCCGCCGTGGGGGCGTAGGTCCGGGGTTCGAACGGCCGAAGCGAGGGGAGAAATGGCGAAGGCGAAATTCGAGCGGACGAAGCCGCAT
>CAYGAJ010000124.1:0-7408 GCA_964347815.1 uncultured Gemmatimonadota bacterium
CGCTGCACGAGGCGGCGCACGCCTGGGCGGCGAAGCGCGGCGGCGATCTCACCGCTTACCACGGCGGACAGGTCTCCATCGACCCGATGCCCCACATCCGCCGCGAGCCCTTCGGAATGGTGGTGCTCCCGGTCATCTCGGTTCTGCTGTCGGGCTGGCCGTTCGGCTTCGCCAGCGCCCCCTACGATCCCACATGGGCGCGGCGCTACCCCCGGCGCGCCGCCTGGATGGCGCTGGCCGGGCCCGGCGCCAACCTGTTGCTCATTATTATAGCGGCGGTCTTGATCAACGTCGGCGTGGCGCTCGACGTCTTCTATTCGCCTGAGAGCATCACGTTCGGACACGTCACCGCGGCCAGCGGTGGCGGCTTCATGGGCTCGATCGCACTCCTGCTGGGGGTCTTCTTCTCCCTCAACCTCGTGCTGCTCATCCTCAACATGCTGCCGATTCCGCCCCTGGACGGCAGCGGCGCGCTGCCGCTGTTGCTGTCGCCCGAGGCGACGCGGCGCTATCAAGATTTTGCCTGGGGTCAGCGTGGCCTGGCGTGGATCGGGATCATCATCGCCTGGCAAGTGTTCGACTACCTGTTCAATCCGCTGTTTCTGGCAGCCGTCAACCTGCTGTATCCGGGGGTATCGTATCAGTGATGCGCGCTCGAAGGGTGAGCGACGCTCGAACGCGCCTCCGACGAACCGCTAGCGAGAGCGTACCGCCCGCACGAACGCGTTGGAGCCCCGGCCCTCGTCGACCGCGTGGCCATCGAAGAAATAGACGACCCAGGCGGCATCGGCCGAGCTGGCGTCCGCCGTCCAGATAAACGGCGCACCCCGCGCGTTGAACACCGGGTCGATGTGGAAGTCGCCGGCCTTCTCCCTGCTCAACAGCGACATCGCCTCCTCGAGCGTCGGCAACCTCCAGTTGGCGAAGCCACCGTGACGCCGGCCGTTGAGCGCGCGGACGTGCGCGGCCGCACCTTCCCAGCCCCCCGTCACCAGGCGTTGTGAGCCGGTCTGCTCCCACATGAGACCCGTCGCCTCATCGATCACCACGGCCACGCCTTCCACGACGGCCGCCGTGTAATCGTGCCTGACGCCAGCGGCGCCCGGGTTGGTGCGGGCCGAGAAGAAACCGCGTTCGATGATCATGGCGCGGACCTGCTCGGCGTTGAGCTCGGCGCCCGCACTGCGCAGCCGCACGTCCTGCCCATCGCGCATCAGCGTGAGCGCCGCGGCGAGAGCGATGAGGCCGACAGCCGCAGCCACAACGGTCCGCGGCATGTTTCGCAATCTGCCACGTAGCGAGCGGAATCCTCCGGCCGGGCGAACCCGCCTCTCGAGCACGGCGATCAGGCGGGTCACGTCGTCGTGGAAGTCGGCGCCGTCGATCTCGATGGCCTGGCACGAGGCGAGCGGCCTCAAGTCGGATGGGAGCGCGGCCGAGCGTGGCATCTCCGCCTTGTCGAGCAATGCGGGGATCACCGTCACGTCGCGCCGCAGCGCCGTCGCAATCTCGAGGCGCACGAAGTCGTCGGGATCTTCCAATCGGGGACGGCCTTCCGCGTTCGCCTCGCTCAACCAGCGCCGGCCGATCAACGCGATTAGAACGTCGCAGCGGGAGAGCTGCTCGTCGATAACGCGGGGGAATCGGCCGCCCGGCTGAATGTTGTCGATGTCTCGAAAGACACGATCGCGACCGAAGTGCTCCACCAGGCGGTCGTAAAGGCGACCCGCGTCGCCGGCGGCGTCCTCGCGGCGGTAGCTGATGAAGATGCCAGCCATGCCCCAAGTTAGGCGCGGATGAGACCCCGAGGCAATGCAACGACGACGCGGCTTTTCGCCCGGGGCTGGCGAAACGGGCGCGCCTGTTTCACCTTGGGTGCCGCAACGCATAGCCGTGAACACGACCTCGGACCGGTGTTCCGGCCCGGGCCCTCTCGATAACCCGCTAGCGAAAGACGAGGACACGATGTCGCACCGCAGCATTATCTCCGCGGCTTCCCTGCTGGTCTGCCTCGCACTCTGGGCCACGCCGGCCGCGGCACAGGAGCCCGAGGCCGCGATGGAGGCCTGGATTAAGGCGGGCAAGCCGGGGAAGCAGCACCAGCAGCTGGCCGCGCTCGTCGGGACCTGGCAGGCCGAGACGAAGTTCTGGATGGACCCTTCGGCCCCTCCGATGACGGCGCCGGGAACGATCGAGTACCGAATGGTCATGGGCGGGCGGTTCCTGGAGGAGAAGGTGAGCTCGGAGTTCATGGGCTCGCCCTTCAAGGGCATGGGGCTGTACGGCTACGACAACATCACCGGCAAGCTGCAGGCCATGTGGGTCGATGACCTGTCCACGGCCATCTACTCGTATAGCGGCTCGATCAACGAGACCGGCGACGAGATGATCCTGACCAGTCGGTTCAAGGATCCGATGTCCGGCATGTGGAAAGAGAGCCGCAGCGTGATGAAGATCTCCAAGGACAAGCTGCACTACATCAGCTACGAAAAGGCCGAGGACGGCCCGGAGCGAAAGGTGATGGAGCTCACAGCCACTCGGAAGAAGTCCAGCTAGTCGGGTCGAGCTCTCGGTCGCCACACTTCGCCAAGAAAAGGGGGCGCGTGCGACGCCCCTACAACCCAACAAGGGAGTCGCTGAGATGGCGCTATTCGGGGAGACTTGCGTTCGCTGCGGAAAGAAGCGCACGAAGCGAGAGGTGGCCGGCGTTCCCACCTGCGAGAGCTGCGCGAAGCTGCTCGTGGCCAGCCTGGAGGCAATGAGCGAGAACGCGCGGAGGTGCCCCGTTCACGCCACGGAGATGACCAAGGAGATCGTGCTCAACATCGTCGTCGACCGCTGCCCCACCTGCGAGGGCGTCTGGCTTGATGGAGGTGAACTGGACCTGCTCAAACGAGCCATCAAAGATGGGATGCCGGACGACTTCGCCCGGGCGATGCTACTGCCCTGGTAGAGTGCGGCGATCGGACTTCCCTGCCCCCGCCACTAAGGCCACTGCGCAGCGCCGGGCACGGCGACGACACCGCGACTGGATGTAGAGCGTGAACCCACCCGCTGACGCCGAGCCCAAAACGACTTCACAGCGGGCGGAGGTGGTCGTTATTGGAGCCGGCCCGGCGGGGTTGGCCGTCGGCGCCTGTCTCCGTCGCGCCGGCATCCCGTTCACGATCCTCGAGCGCGGAGACACGGTCGGTACGGCCTGGCATCGTCACTACGACCGGCTGCACCTTCACACCGACAAGGTTCACTCCACCCTGCCCTTCCTCGACTTTCCGAGGGGTTGTCCCCGTTACCCATCTCGCGGCCAGGTGATCGACTACTTGCAGTCGTATGCCGCGAGCTTCAAGCTGGAACCGCGCTTCGGCCAGGAGGTGGTCGCCGCGCGTCGCGAAGACGGCGGCTGGCGCACGGAGACGCAAGACGGTGCCTACTTCTCGCGCCACTTGGTCGTCGCCACCGGTTATACGGGAAAGGCGATCGTGCCCTCGTGGCCGGGCCAAGAGACGTTCGCCGGCTCTATCGTGCATAGCTCGGAGTACAGAAACGGCGCGCCTTACCGCGGCCAAACCGTGCTGGTCGTCGGCTTCGGCAACTCCGGGGGCGAGATCGCTATCGATCTGTGCGAGCACGGCGCGCGGCCGGCGCTGGCCGTGCGGAGCCCGGTAAACGTCGTCCCTCGCGACTTGTTCGGACTCCCCATCCTCGCCATCGCCATCCCGATGAGTAAGCTGCCGGCCCGTTTGGCCGACGCGATCAACGCGCCGATCCTGCGCTGGAAGGTCGGCGATATCCGGAAGTTGGGCCTGACCCCGGCGCGGTATGGGCCGCTGGCACAGATTCACGGCAGAGCGCGGATCCCACTGCTCGACGTGGGCACGCTCGACCTCATCCGGCAGGGACGCGTGGACGTGCGCCCGGGCATCGAGCGCTTTGTCGACGGGAACGTGATGTTCACCGACGGCACGCAGCTCGCCTGCGATGCCATCGTCCTGGCGACGGGCTACAAACCCGCGGTGCGATCCTTCCTAGGCAACACACCGGCGCTGGACGACGACGGCGTTCCCAAGTGCAGCGGCCGTGAATCTTCCGTGCCGGGCCTGTACTTCTGCGGGTTTTTCGTGGCGCCGACCGGGATGCTTCGTGAGATCGGGATCGAGGCTCGGCGCATCGCCCGCGATATCGAGCGGACGCAGAAGAAGAGCAGGCCGCTCAGCTAGCGACCTACCAGCCGGCTTACAACTCGTCCGCCGCCAAGCCCGACATCTCGCGGGCGAGCTGTTCAGGCGCAAGCCTGCGCGCCTGCTCCAACCGTGCCAACCGCTTCTCGAACTGGCTGAGCGCATAGCCGAGGAAGTCGTCGATGACCAGGCCAAACGGCATCGACTCGTAGGAATCGAATAGCTCGTGGATGACGCCCAGGGCCGGCTCCAGCAGCGACTCCATCCTCCCCTCGACGATGTCCCAAAGCGCAGGCTCCGCCGCCACCAGCCGGGACAGCAGATAGATCCCGTAAGCGATATGCCGGGACTCATCACGCTTGAGTTGCCCGATCCCCTCGCGCAGCCCGGGCAGAAGCTGGTTGCGCTCGAGCATGGCGTAGTAGGCGTGGTAGCCCGTCTCGGCGAGCGTGCCCTCGACGATCATGTTGTAGGTGACGGCGGCACGCGCCTGCGCCGCCGGTGACGGATCGTCGAGCAGCGTCCGCATGGCTTGGGGCAGCTCGTGATAGAAGATCGTACGGTAGTTCGCGCCGTGGAATCGCGAGAGATCGCTGGCGTCACCGGCGACCTCATCGAGAAAGCGGCGGAAGAACTCGGTGTGCTTCGCTTCTTCCCACACGAAGGTCGCGAGGTACATCTCCTCCTCGATCCGCCGCTCGCCGGAGATCGCGGCGATGAGCGGCACGATCTCTTGCGCCACCGACTCTTCGCCTGCCTGAAATAGCGACGTCAGGTGGAGCAGCACCTCGCGCTCGAGGTCGTCGAGGCGACGCCAGTCCTCGATGTCCTTTGTGAGGTCGATGTCGAGGGGGTTCCAGATGCCTAGCCGCTTCGCCTTCTGGTAGAGCCTCATCGGGAAAGACTGGTGGTCGAGTCCACCGGGGCTGGTGCTGGCGAAGACCACGGCCGGCGCCGGCCGGGTCGGTGCGCGACCCGACTCTACTCCGTTATCGACGGACGTGTCCGACGCCAGATCGCTCACGCGTACGGCGGCGGCCACCATCTCGCGCGCGGCGGCGGAATAACGCGCCAGCGTGAGAACCTTGCCCTTGCGAACCGTCAGCTTCCGCCGCACGAGCGCCATGACCGGATCGAGCCGGCCTGCCAGAATCTCACCCCAAACCGGGGCTGGCGCCGCGATGACAAAGGGCGCGGCGGAGCGGTCGGCGTTCGAGGCGGAACGCGCCACGCGGCACTCGCCGCGCCACAGGTCCAGATACACGCCGCGACTCCGGGCACCGGATCCATCATCGCCTTCTAGAATGAATGCGATGGGCCACTCCCAGGCGCGCGCCGCTTCGCGGTAGGCGGCGCTGCGGTTAAGCTCCGCGGCCCACGCCTCGGCCCAACCTTGGCTGAAGATCTCTTTCGACATATTCGGGCGATGTAAGAACGCTAACGACCGGCGATCGGTTACTCCAGTGAATTGACGGTGATGGGGCCAGGCAAGTCAAATCACGTTGGCGGCCGCCCTGCGCGCGCCCGCAAGGTTGCGAGCGAGAACAGTCAGATCGGCGGTGGGCGCCAGCGGAGTCCGGAAAAGCGACTGAAGTCGCAATCGGTCGTGATCAGCTCGCTGCCGCTCTCGACGGCGAGGTGGGCATCGGGGACGAGGTTCGCGTCCCGAAAGAGCCGCTGAAGATCGAGCCGTGCCGCTCGCCCGGCGTGAGCACAACGACCCGTCGCCCAACTGGCCACTCCGCGCCGCGCCCGGTATCATCTACTCATGAGCCGACGAGGTTTGGCTTGCGCGCTCACCCTCCAGCTCGCGCTCGGCGCCTGCCAGTCGCAGCGCGAACCGTCGGTCGAACAGGTCGGCGGCGCGACCCGGCGCCCCAGCTCGGCGGACACCGCCGCAAGCATCCCCGACTCCAGCCGGTCCGCCCCTCCCCAGGACACGACCTTCACCGGCACGCTCAATCCGATCCAGCGCGCCGGTCCGACCGCCCCGCCTGTGATGACACTCCGCGCTGTGCGCACCGCCGCCCACGCCGGCTACGACCGGGTCGTCTTCGAGTTCGGCACGGGCCCGCTTCCTGGTTACCATGTCTCGTACGTGGATGACGTGTACGCGTGCGGGTCGGGCGACGCGGTGAAGGTGGCGGGCGCGAGTCGACTGAGCGTGCGGCTGCAGCCGGCCCGGGCTCACGACGACAGCGGGAACGTCACGGTCGCCGAGCGCCGGCGCAGGTTGGCGCTGCCGACGCTACGAGAGCTGACGATCACCTGCGACTTCGAGGCACACGTCGAGTGGGCCCTGGGGCTCGCGGCCAAAACGCCGTATCGGGTGCTCGAGCTGGATTCGCCGCCCCGCCTGGTCCTCGACATCCGACACCCTCGATGAGCGCGAAAGCCCGGTCGCGATCGCGACGTCGGGAAAGCTACGCCGCCGCGTTCCTCCTCGCGCTGTCCGCCGCGTGCGGCGACGAGCCCGCGGGACCTGACGTGACCTGCCCGGAGTTCACCGCGGTCCCGTCCTCCGCAAGAGCTGGCGATCGAGCTCCGCTCGACCTCACGCCGACGCCGTTCGACGAGGCGTTCGAGATAGCGGGCGCGGAGTTCGATGTTCCGCCGCACCTGCTCAAGGCCATCGGCTGGGTCGAGACACGGTGGCAGATGGTGGAGGGCGCCGAGGAGTTCCGGGGCCAGCCCCCCGCCTTCGGCGTGATGGCGCTAAGGGGTGAAGGGCTACAGCGTGGCGCGACGCTCGCCGGCGTCTCACTCGACGCCGCGCGCCGCGACCCACTCGCCAACATCCGCGCGGCGGCTGCGACCCTCGACGCCGACGCCCGCACGGCCGGCATCGATCGCTCGCTCCCGGACGCGTGGATCTCCATCGTCGCTCGTCACAGCGGGATCGAGCTCGAGTCGGGACGGTCGGCCTACGAGCGGCTGGTCGCCCGCGCGCTGGCCGTTGGCGTGCTCGACCGGGCGGTGCTGCGTGGCGATCTGAGTGCCGCGGCGAGTCGCTGCGTCCCTTTGCCGATCCCACACACCTACCCGCCAGGTCCACCGCCGCCTCCCCCGCCTCCACCGCCGCCCGACTCGGGTCCGCCCGACTACGCGCCGGCGCTCTGGCGCCCCTCGCCCAACTTCAACGACCGGGCGGCCGACTCCACCGGCGTGCCGCACATGATCATCATCCATACCTGCGAGGGGAACTACACCGGCTGCTGGAGCTGGTTGGT
>CAYGAJ010000125.1:0-1057 GCA_964347815.1 uncultured Gemmatimonadota bacterium
CAGGAGATGGCGTCGGCGGGGTTCACCTCGCCGCAGGTCTTGCAGATCATGAGTTGGTCTCGTCTGGCCATTATGGCGCCCCCATTCTGATCGAGCGGCGACGATCAAGGTAAGACAGTCAGCATTCGATCCGCGCGGGTCACCTCTATTACGCGCGGATGTTTGAACGCTTCGCCGTCACTGCTCGGTGATCGTGACTCGGTATGTCAGGGGGAGAGAAGCCGGACAAGACGATTTGCAATAAAAGCCGATGACGTATCGGTTAACGCTTAGAATCAGGCCGAGTTCTTCTTCGCGTCTAAGGTTCGTCGAGTTGTTCCCAATTGGCCGGGGACACAGAACAGGATCGTACCCGGTCGGCGGGTCGCCGACCGCGTTGCATATCTTGAAATCGACGTCCGCATCCACCTGCCAGTCCGCTACTATGTCCAGAGTATCGTTCGGTGCATCAGAAACAGTGAACCAGAGGAAGTTGCTGTCCGCCGGGCTTGTCTTTGTGTGGTCGTAGCTTAGCAGTGCCTGGAACGGATAGGACACAAGCAGTGTCGAGTCGAGGGGCATCGTATCATTGCCCGAGGGCTCGAAAAAGTCATCCAGCGCAGCAGAGCCCGGCCCGTTGAACACGATCCGGGTCAGCACGCTGTCCCGCGGGTTACCCAGATCATCCACCAGGTTCCGCATCACCAGCTGGCCCGTATCCGCACCGGCGGGCACCAGGAATATGAGCGTGTCGGCCTTAACGGAATCGACGAAAGCGAGGGCACCGTTGGGGAACTCGACGCGGGTGGTGCCCGTGAAGAAATGCAGCTCCGACGCTGCGACGATCACCGTGTCGCCGCGCGCCGTCAGCCCGAACGTGCCCGTCGTGTCCGAGAACAGCCCGTAGAACCGCTCGACGGTCACGCCGGTCGGCGGTGCCGTGTCGACCGCCACGGCGGCCGGCAGCGTCGGGCTCGTCATCGTCACATCCACCGTCGCCGTCCCCGTATCCTTCACGAACGCCGTTCCCGTCGCCGGGTTCAGGATGCGGATGACCGAGTCGTTCGAGGTGGCGAAG
>CAYGAJ010000125.1:1157-7368 GCA_964347815.1 uncultured Gemmatimonadota bacterium
CCACATCCGCCCGGTCGTCGGCACCGTGTCGTTGCCGGCCCGGATCAGGGTCGCGCTGAAACGGACCGAGTCGGTGAGCAGCGTGTCGCCGTTCGTCAGATAGCTGTTGTCGACCAGCGACGCGACGCCCAGAACCACGATGAAGTCCTTGACGGTGACCGAGAGCGTCTCGCTGAGGCTCGGTCCCGGCACCTCGGGCTGGTCCAGCGTGACCGTGAGGATGGCCGTGCCGGTGTCGTTGAGCGCCGCCCGGTCCGGGCCTCCCGCCCCGGGCTGAATGACGCTCGGCTTCTGCGAGGTGACGCTGCTGATACGGCTGGTCACCACGTTGCCGTCTTTTCTAACGGTCGCGGTGATCTGCAGCGTGTCGTTGAGCAAAGCGTTCGCAGGCGGCACCTGGCTCTGGGTAACGACCGATTGCAACCCCAGAGCCACGGTGAACTCGGTGACCCGGACGTTCATGCTCGCCTGGAGCGGCTCGCTTCCCTCCAGCTCCGGCGTGGCGATCTCGACCGACACGTTGGCGGTGCCGGTGCCCACAAACGCCGCCTCACCAGTGCTCGCGTTCAGGATCTGGACGACATTGGGATCGTTCGAGCTGAAGCTGGCACCGGAAAACGACACCGGTTGCCCGTCCTCGGTGACCGTCGCCGTAAAGCGAACCTGGTCGTTCACCAGGGTGTCGCCCTGCAGGATGAACGGCGAATTCCCCACAGCGATCCTGACGACGAACGAGCTCGTCTCCGATCTTGTGGTGATCTCCTCGCAGCTCGAGGCGAGCAGAACGGCACCGATGAGCCCGAGGGGCCAGACCCAGCGCTTCATGATCGGATCCGCAACAGGGTGAGCTCCGCGTCCCCGCTCACCGAGACCCGCAGACCGTCGGCGGGGATCAGCTCCAACGACAGGCCCGACTCGGGTTCACCCATCGCATCCGTCGTCACAGGCGCCCGCTTGGCGCTGCGGATGCCATCGACCAGCCCGTACAGCCAGAAGGCGCCGGCGATCGCGGCACCCACTACGATCTGCCGCGTCTCTTCGATCTCCGTCTGTTTGTCAACGGAGATCGTGCAGGAGGCTTGCTGGGCGTCGCAATTCGGGGTGGCCGTCGGTGTGAGCGTGGTCGACAGCACGTCCTCGCTGGTGATCAAATAGCCCGCCGTCAGCCCGGCCGCCGCGCCCAGCAGCACGACGACGCCCTTCGCCGTATTCCCGCTGTAGAACTCGCCGCCACCCGGCACGACGAAGCCCAGAGCCGCGGCGGTGCCGGCGCTCTTTCCCGAGCGGCGCGCCGCGGGGCGCGTGGCGGTATCACGGGTGCCCGCCTCCGCAGCCGCGCGCACCACCCGCACCTGCGCCGTCGCCACCGGACCGTCTGCCGTGCTCACGCGAATGCGCGTGCTTCCCGGAGCCTTGCCCGTCACCTGGCCACCCATCGACACGTCGGCGACGATGGTGTCCTCGGAGCTCCATTCAAAGGTCACGTTCGCGATGCGGCTGCTGTCGGGAGCCAGCGCCTGGGCCCGCAGCGGACGGCTGGCGCCGACGGGCAGCTCCAGCTCCGCCGGGGTCACCAGGATCGTCGTCACCACCAGAGGCAGGCGGACACACATCCCGCGCAGGCCCGCGATGAGCCCCTCGGAGGCGCCGGCTTCACGCAGTTCGCTCCGCGCCTCGGCGTCCATCGTGAAGGCGAGGCAGTTCTCCCGGGCCAGGGCGAGGATCCGCCCGTCGGGAAAGACGCCCGCCTCCACCATCCGCACTAGCTGTTCGAGGGTGTACGGCTGTGGATCCTGCGCTTCCAACCGGGCCGGCCGGAGGGGTGGCAGGGTGAGGCAAAGCAGGATGCCGAGCCAGACGTGCCTATACTTCATCTCGGTTGACGGGTTACCGACTTGTCAGCCAACAGGGTTGCCTATTCGGGGGAATAAACGGGCCGCCGCTCTCTGGGCAGACAATATAAGGAAGGTTGGGTCCCTGAAGCTACGCCTGAGCCGTCACTTGGGGCAGCTCGGTAGCTGCTCCAAACGACAGGCTTGCCGCGCATCCTGGCGCTGCTTCGCGGCGCTATCGGCGAACGCCAGCAACACAGCCCCGTCGCGGTAGTTCCCGGCCACCTCCCGCGCCGCTCGCTCGACCTCCGTGTACGTGTCCTCCGCGTCGAAGTATCTTCCCAGCTCTCTAAACGTCAAAGCCTGGCGCATCTTCGCTTCGAACTCGTCCAACAGGTTGGACGGGACCGACGGCTTCGCCGGCGTCGGGTTCGAACGTGGGCCGCTTTCCTTCGCGACCTTGACGGGGACGAGTGCCGCGGGCAGCTCGACCGTCGCCTCAGGATCGACGTAGATCTCACCCTCCCACGTCGCAAACCCGGGGGCGCTGATCGAGACGTGATGACTCCCTCCTGACAGGAGCAGACCGGATCCGGCAGCCAGATTCACGTCCACCGGCTGGCCGTCGATCTCCAACTCTGCGCTCGCCGGCATGACCCCGGTGAATACCAGTCGCCCTTGGGCGCTGGCGGCTCGCAGCTCGCCGGCCTCGGCTTCGTGATCGGCGGAATTGCCGTTGTCACCGCCGAAGATCGACCCGACACCCGGCTGCATCGCGGAGATCTGCGCCACCGTCTCGCCGTTCCCCGTCAGCGAGCCGGCCAGCCCCGCTCCCTTGAACAGAGCGAGCACCGCCACAGCCCCGATCGAGAGCACGGCCATCGCCAGCGCGCCAACCGTCCGCTGGTACGTGGACAGCCGCGGTCCCGGCGCCTCGGAGGGCGCGCCGCCCCAGAGCCAACCCGCGTCGGGCAGGCGCTTCGTGGTCGGCAGGTCGATGGTGCGGCGCCGGCGATCGTTGGTCGGCGGCGTCGCCTGCACCTCGCCCGCTTCATCCAGCCACTTGATGAAGATCGGCGGACCCTTCCCCTCGATCGCCATCGCCAGGTCTTCCATCGAGTCGAAGCGATCGGCCGGGTCCTTGGACAGAGCCTTGTGGATCGCGTCCCTCAACGGCAACGGCGTCTCGGGACGGACGCTGTTCAACGGGAGCGGAGGCGTGAACAGGTGATGATACAACAGCTCCTTCATCGAGTCCGACTCGAACGGCGGATGCCCGACCAGCAGCTGATAGCCGACCACCGCCAACGAGTACTGGTCGGCGCGTCCGTCGACCGGCCGGCCCTCGCACTGCTCCGGCGCCATGTACTGGGGCGTCCCGATGACCGCGCCGGTCTCGGTCAGGTGCGTGTTCCCCACCAGCGCTTTGGCGATCCCGAAGTCGGTCAGGTGCACATGGCCGTCCGCATCGAGCAGGATGTTCGCCGGCTTGACGTCCCGATGAATCACGCCGCGCTTGTGCGCGCAACCCAGCCCCGCCGCCGCCTCTAACATGATGCGCTCGATCTCCGGCAACGTGAGCACCTGCTTCGAGGACATGATCTCGCTGAGCGAGCGGCCCGACACGAAATGCATCGTGTAGAAGGCGAGGTTGTTCGTATGGTGGACGCGGTAGACGGGGATGATGTTCGGGTGGTGAAGCTTGGCCACCATCTTGGCTTCGCGCTTGAAGCGGACGATGAGGCCCTCATCGAACATCAGGCTCGGCGGCAGCACCTTCACGGCGACCAGACGGTCCAGCCCGATCTCACGCGCCAGGAAGACCGAGCCCATGCCGCCGCGCCCCAGCTCGTGGTAGATCTCGTATTCGCCGGCGGTGGCCATCTGCAGCGCCTGCCGCAGATCGGTGGGGAAATTGTTGGATCGGCGCAACACTTCGCCCTGTCCAGGGACAGGCGTACCGCACTCGTTACAGTACTTGCTACCGCCCGGCAGGGGCGTTGAGCAGTTTACGCAGACGAGATCGTCCATAGGCCGCGCTTAGCCGGCAACGGGCTGGTTGGGGCCCGAAAACATAGCAAGGACTAAGACTTAGGCAACAGGAGGCCGGAGCCTCGTCTCAACCGGGCAGGGCAAACCCTGCACGGACGGCTCTTTTGGGGAGGGCCTCCACTATACAAGAAACAGTCGCGGAGCGCCAGTTCCACGGTTTCCCACCCGAATGTGGGGATCCGAGGTGATTCGCCCCCTGCTCTTGCCGCCCGCTCGTAACCGTTCTTGAAGTGCGGCTGGCGTCGAGAGCGCCCTCCTGCCTATCTTTGGGGTTCCCTACAGGCGCCCGCGGGCGTTTTTCGCTTTAGGACCGGAGAGTTCGCAGCAGGACGATGGCCACGAGAACGCCGACTGCACAGGAGACGACCGGCAAGTATCACGGGCTCGAGAATGAGCAGCTCGTGGACATCTACCGAACCATCTATCTCTCACGCCGCCTCGACGACAAAGAGATCCAGCTCAAACGCCAGAATCGAATCTTCTTTCAGATCAGCGGCGCCGGCCATGAAGCGGTCAACGTGGCGGCCGGTTTGGCGCTGCGGGCCGGCTACGACTGGTTCTACACGTATTACCGTGACCGAGCGCTCTGTCTGCAGCTCGGCGTCACCCCCTACGAGATGCTCCTGGAGGCCGTGGGCGCCGAAGCGGACCCGGCGTCGGGCGGCCGGCAGATGCCCAGCCACTGGGGCAAGAAAGAACTGAACATCGTCACGGCCTCGAGCCCCACGGGCACGCAGTTTCTCAACGCCGTGGGGTGCGCGGAGGCCGGCCACCGTTTCGCCCGGATCGAAGAGCTGCGCGAACGCACCGAGCTGTTCAAGGAGGACGAGGTCGTGCTCGTGACGTCGGGCGATGGCACGACCAGTCAGGGCGAGTTCTGGGAGGCGATGAACACGGCGGCCACGCTGAAGCTGCCGGTCATCTTTTTGGTGGAGGACAACAAGTACGCGATCTCGGTGCCCATCGAGGTGCAGACGGCGGGCGGCAGCATCTCACGCTGCATGAGCGGCGTGCCGGGGCTTCACATCGCGGAAGTGGACGGCTGCGATCCGCTCGCCAGCTACGAGACGATGGTGCGCGCGGTCGAGTATTGCCGCGAGCGGCGCGGGCCCGCGCTGGTGCACGCCCACGTGATCCGCCCGTACTCGCATTCGATGTCGGACGACGAGCGCCTGTATCGATCGGGAGCGGAGCGGGAGGAAGAGGCTCAGCGTGATCCGTTGACCCGCTTCGCCAAGTTCCTGGTCGATCAGGGCATCGCGAGCGAGGAGCAGCTCGTGGAGTTGCGCCAGCAGGTGGACGACGAGATCCAGGAGGCGGCGGACCGGGCGCTGGAGGCGCCGCAGCCTCCGCCGGAATCGGCCCAGCTTTACGTCTACTCCCCCGACGTCGACCCGACCTCGGAAGAGTTCGACACCGAGCCCGAGTACGGCGAAGGGGACCCGACCACGATGGTGGACCTGCTCAACGCTTGCCTGCGCGAGGAGATGGAGCGGGATCCGGCGATCGTGGTCTTTGGTGAGGACGTGGCGGACGCGAGCCGCGAGGACGCGCTGGACGAAGTGAAGGGTAAGGGTGGCGTCTTCAAGGTGACCTGGGGTCTACAGAAGCGCTTCGGCTCCGATCGCGTCTACAATTCGCCGCTGGCCGAGGCCAACATCGTCGGGCGAGCGGTTGGACTGGCAGAACGCGGCATCAAGCCGGTGGTCGAGATCCAGTTCTTTGACTACATCTGGACGGCGATGATGCAGCTGCGCGATGAGGTGCCGCTCATCCGCTGGCGCTCCAACAACGCATTCAAGTGCCCGATGGTCGTCCGGGTCACCTACGGCGGCTACCTGAAGGGCGGCGCCATCTACCACTCCCAGACCGGCGCCAGCATCTTCACGCACACTCCCGGGCTGCGAGTGGTCTGTCCGGCGACGGCCGAAGATGCCAACGGATTGCTGAGAACGGCGATCCGCTGCGACGATCCCGTGCTCTTCCTCGAGCACAAACACCTCTACCGCCAGACCTACAACAAGGGCCGCTACCCGGGCCCGAACTACATGATCCCGTTCGCTAAAGGCGCGAAGGTCCGGGAGGGCGCAGACGTGACGGTCGTTACCTACGGCGCGACGGTGGAGCGGTCGATCCGGGCCGCCCGGGCCGCTTCGGAGGATGAAGGCGTCGAGGCCGAGATCATCGACCTGCGCACGCTCAACCCCTTCGACATGGCGATGATCGCCGACTCGGTGAAGCGCACTAACAAGGCCCTGGTGGTTTACGAGGACTCGTTCTCATGGGGCTACGGCGCCGAGATCGCCGCCCGGATCAGCGACGAGCTG
>CAYGAJ010000126.1:0-7295 GCA_964347815.1 uncultured Gemmatimonadota bacterium
TGCGCTGATCGACAATCGAGTGGGTGTGCGAGTAGATGTTGGCGAAGTCCGAGATCGAAACCCGATCGCCGAGCACGATTCCGCCCCGATCATCGAGCAGCACGTGCCGGTGAACGACGACGTCGTTACCGACTTCCAGGTTGTACCCAAACGAGAACTCGACGTAATTGAAGCACTTGAAGTTGCGTCCACAGCGCTTGAAGATGTGGGGAGCGAGGGCTCTGCGAAAACGCACGCCTAGGGCAACGTTGTTGCCGAGCGGCGATTTGTCGAACATTTGCCAAAGCCAGAGCAACGGCTTGACTTTCTCATACCGGTCCTGATCGATCTCGGCGTAGTACTCCGGCTCTAGAGTGATGTTGCGCGGGTCGAGTTGGTGCAACGCGAATCGAAGCGCCTCGGGCAGTTCGTCGATATCCCGGTCGCTATACTCGGGGAAGTAGATATCACGCAGGATACGGAAGCAGAACGCGTTCCGATCGAGATCGGGGCGAGCCAGCTCGGCCTCGATCCGTTCGATCCATGCGTCATGCTCGGCCTGGGTCGCAGCGTTCAGCCGGACGTCCCGGAGCGGTAGAAACGGCATGGACCGCAACTTAGTGAGGGCGGGCCGCCGCGATCAAGCGCCGCGTGGCCGTCATGCGCTGTTCTGGCGCCGAACTCGACCTCGGGTAGAATAGGTGGGGGAATCCGATGATGCGTGTGCGCGGCCGATCGGGGCGCTACCCGTCCAGGTTGGGCGGGGGCTGGGCGCTTCTGGTCTGCGGGCTGCTGCTCGGTCCGGCGGGTTGCCGGGATGACGCTGGCCAGGAGGCCGGCCCGCCCGCTGAAAACCCCCAGCAGGCGGAGCCGCTGAGGGTCGGTTCGTATGCTCTGGGCGAGCGGGCGCTGTATGGAGCGCGGTCGGACGGCGGGCTTGAAGTCTTGGCGGTGCTGCCCAGTGAGGGTTCGGCGCCCGACACGCTGGAAGAGTGCGCCCAGGCGATACCGAAGCTCCGACCGGTTCGGTTTCGCGAGCTGACGCTCGCCCCCGACCCGCGTTGGGCGGCTTGGAGCACGTCGGGTCCGGTGTCGTGTGTCGGAGCGGTCGGCCCCGGGAAGCCGCGGGTGCGGGTGCTGGGCCGGTGGTCCGCTGCGAGACCCGACTCGTTGATGTGGGCGCCGGCTTCCCGCTATCTAGCGGTTTGGCTGAAGCATCTGGACGGTCGCCGCAGCCTTGCGGTCGTCGATGCCGAACGCGGCGAGCGATTGGAGCTGCCGTGGGAAGCCGAATGCGAAACGAGCGGCGAGTGCGATGTGGTGGAGGTTGAGTGGCTGGGTGGCAGCCTGCTGGACGTGAGAATCCGTCTGGGGCCGGCCGAGTCTTCGGTACCGTTCGAGGTCAACGTCGGCACCGGGTTGCCGCTGCCGAGAGAGGAGACTTCATGATGGCGGATGCGTTTTTGCGTCGGCGCTTGTGGCGGAAGCTCGAAGCCCTGCCGGATGAGCGGCTCTACCAGGTGCTCGACTACATCGAGTTTCTGGAAGAACGGTACGGGGAGGAAGTACGAGAACCCGACAGCATGCAGCGATTCGCCGAGGGTATTCAGGACAAGCTCAGGGCGCGTCGCGCCGCCCCTTGGGCCCTCAAGGGTGTCATGGGGGCGCTGAGCGTCGTCGATCGTGCCGTCGGGACAGCGGCCAAGACGGCGCGAGAGTTAGCGGAAGATCTGGCCGGCTCTCGCGGAGAAGCCGGCGACGGCAACGATGATGGCGGTGAGGGTCGGCCGACAAAGATCATCGTGGACTAGCGGGAGGGCTTTGCGACGATGCGGGTCCGACATCTCATCGCCGGTATACCTCGTTATTTACGACTGCTCGTCCGCTTGATCGCCGACCCACGGGTCGCGCGGGCCGACAAGGCGCTGCTGGCTGGTGCGGTCGTCTACACGTTGACCCCGTTCGACCTCGTGGCCGACTTCCTGGCAATCGTGGGCCGGCTAGACGATCTCTTCCTGTTGGCTCTGACGATGGACCGGCTCGTGGCCCGGGCGGGGTACGAAGTGGTCCAGGCGCACTGGGACGGTCCGGACGAGATGCTGTTGTCGCTGCGCGAGAGCGTGGGCGTCCTGGCGGCCAGGTTGCCGGCGCCGGTGCGCCGGCGACTGGGTCGCAAGGCCGAGGGCCGTTGACAGTGAGGTGAGGGCGCGCATATCTTCACCCATGGAGCGAGGAAGCACCTACAAAGGTACTCAGAGATTGGTGTTGGACGCCCGAGCGCGGGAAGCGACTCGGGCGCCTGCGTTTTTACAACCCGATGAGGCCGATGCGTAGCGATTCGCAGTTTCCGCTTTCACTGACATTCGACGATGTGCTGCTTGTTCCTCAGCATTCGAAGGTGCACCCGCGCGACGTCGGTGTCGGCACACGGTTGACGCGCAATCTACAACTGGCGATCCCGCTGGTCTCGGCAGCGATGGACACGGTGACCGAAGCCGAGATGGCGATCGCGATGGCCCGGCACGGCGGTATCGGCATCGTGCACAAGAACATGTCGATCGAAAAGCAGGCGGCGCAGATCGACCGGGTCAAGCGGTCGGAGAGCGGCATGATTCTCAATCCGATTACGCTGCGGCCCAACGCCTCTCTGCGCGACGCCCACCGTCTCATGCGGCAGTTCTCCATCAGCGGGGTGCCGATCGTCGAGGAGGATGGTCGGCTGGTCGGCATCGTCACCAACCGCGACCTGCAGTTCGAGACCGACCTCGATCGACCGATCCGCGAGGTGATGACCGGCGACAAGCTGATCACCGTACCGGTGGGCACATCGCTGCAGGAAGCCGAGCGTATGCTGCATCGGCACAAGATCGAGAAGCTGCCTGTGGTCGATGGTGCCGGTTATCTCAAGGGACTGATAACGGTAAAGGACATCTTCAAGCGCAGGCAGTATCCGGAAGCGGCTAAGGATGAACATGGCCGGTTGAGAGTGGGTGGAGCGGTCGGGACGAATCCGCGAGATATGGAGCGCGCGGCAGAACTGATACGTGCCGGCGTGGATGTCCTGGTCATTGACAGCGCGCACGGACACGCGGAGGGCGTGCTCACAGCCCTGAGCCGAATTAAGGAGGCCTACTCAAACATCGATGTGATTGCCGGGAACGTCGCAACGCGAGACGGCGCGCAGGCTCTGAGGGAGCGGGGCGCCGACGCCGTTAAAGTGGGGGTCGGGCCGGGGTCAATCTGTACGACGCGAGTGGTCACGGGGGTTGGCGTTCCACAGTTCAGCGCGATCATGGAGGCCGCGGAAGGGTGCGCAGGTGAGATTCCGGTCATCGCCGATGGCGGAATCAAGCACTCGGGAGACATCGTCAAGGCGCTGGGGGCGGGGGCGGAGTCGGTGATGATGGGATCGATGCTCGCGGGCACCGAGGAAAGTCCGGGCGAGTCGTTCCTGCTGGAGGGACGGCGCTTCAAGGTCATCCGCGGGATGGGTTCGCTGTCGGCGATGGAGGAGGGAACCGCCGACCGCTACTTCCAGGACGGAGAGCTGGACGGGCACAAGCTGGTGCCCGAGGGGATTGAAGGGCGTGTGCCTTACAAGGGGCCGGTGGCTGACGTGGTCTATCAGCTGGTCGGGGGGCTGCGCAGCGGCATGGGCTACTGCGGCGCGGCCTCGCTGGAGGAGCTGCGTAGCAAGGGGCGCTTCGTTCGGATCACCCCGGGCGGCTTGCGCGAGTCGCACCCGCACGACGTCACGATCACCCGAGAGGCCCCGAACTACACCCTTTAAGCGGGCCGACGGCGTTGACAGATGCCGCCCCCCGATCTAGAATCCGGCGGCTGGCCGACCGACCCGCCCGGTGCCGGCTCCCCCCGTCGCGAGGCTGAAAACCCCCATACCGCCGAGTCCCGCCGGAGCGGCCATGAGGACACCCTGGCAAGATAGTCACACGCGCGAGCGCGTGAAGCTGGTCGACTCGCAACTCGCCCACGGCGCCGACACGCGGGCCCAGGCCGAGGTCGCGTTGGAGTGGCGGGCTGTGGAGTACCGTGGAAGGGCGACCGGCGTAGGCCACGGGACGATCGACCTGCGGGTGTGTGCGCTTGCCACCCTCGATGCGCTGCACCAGGTGCTCGCCGGGCGCGTCAGCTTTCGGCTGGTCGGCGTGAAGTCCGTGAGGGCCTTCGATGACTCTGTCGCCATCGTGGCTCTGGGGACTCAAGACCCTGAAACCGGCGAGCAGCGGCGCCTGATTGGCACGGCGCTTGCCCCAGAAGGAAACATGCCCCAGGGTGTGGCGCGCGCGGTTCTCAACGCCACCAATCGGATCTTGGGCAATTTTTTGGCGACGGCAGATTAGGACGTTAGACGTGGCTTCATCGGGCTTGACGCGCGTGTAGAGGATTCGACGCAGATGAGCTTCTCGGCATTCGAGCCGCCGCGGCGAATCCTGATGGGACCGGGTCCCTCGGAGGTCAGCTCGCGGGTGCGACTGGCCATGGCTCGGCCCACCGTCGGCCACCTGGATCCCGCTTTTCTGCGGCTGATGGACGACGTGGCGTCGCAACTCCGGGAGGTCTTCGGCACGTCCAACACGCTCACCTTCTCCGTGTCGGGGCCGGGCTCGGCGGGGATGGAGACGGCGCTGGTGAACTTCCTGGAGCCGGGCGATCACGCGATCATTGGCGTGAACGGAGTCTTCGGCGGCCGCATGGTCTCGATCGCCGAGCGGGCAGGCGCTCGGGTCACCCGGGTGGAGGCGCCTTGGGGTGAGCCGCTGAACGTGGACGATTTGATCGCGGCGCATCGGGCGAATCCCGACGCGCGTTTGCTAGCCGTGGTCCACGCCGAAACCTCGACCGGCGTGCTGCAACCGCTCGAGGAGTTGGGATCGCATCTGCGGCTGAGCGATACGCTTTTCGTCGTGGATACGGTGACGAGCTTGGGTGGCGTCCCGGTGAAAGTGGACGAGTGGGGCATCGACGTCGCGTACAGCGGATCGCAGAAGTGTCTGAGCGTGCCGCCGGGTCTTTCACCGCTCACGGTGTCGGCCCGAGCGGTGGAACGCCTGCGGTCGCGCAAGCAGCCGGTGCAGAGCTGGTTCCTGGATCTGTCGCTCATCGCTTCGTACTGGGGGGGCGAGCGCGCGTACCACCACACCGCGCCGGTGAACGCGCTGTATGGTCTGCACGAAGGCTTGCGCGTCGTGCTCGAGGAGGGACTGGAGGCGCGTTTCGAGCGCCACCGCCGATTGGGCGGGCTTCTGGTGCGGGGCTTGCAAGAGCGTGGGCTGGAGACGCTCGTGGCTGAGCCTTACCGGCTGCCGCAGCTGACGGTGGTCCAGGTTCCGGCGGGCGTGGATGATCTGGCGGTCCGGAGGAACTTGCTGGAGCGTTTCGGTATAGAGATCGGCGGCGGTTTGGGGCCGCTGGCCGGAAAGATCTGGCGGATCGGCCTGATGGGCGAAACATGCCGACAGGAGAACGTTATGCTCTTCTTGAGCGCTGTCGACGAGGTGCTGAGGGGATCTGAATGAGGAGGCTGTCGAGGTTCTTGGCTCCCGCGCTGGCGGCGCTGGCCCTGTCGTGCGGACCGAAGTCGCCCGTTCCGGAAGTGGAACCGCTGGAGTTGGAAGAGGCGGCAGCAGCGCCCGAGGTGGAGCCCGGTTTTCCGGACAGCCTCGAGTTGCCGGCGGCAGTGATGGACGGGGCCGCGGACACGGTGGCCCTGGACGAGGTCGAAGCCGAGGTCCGTGAGATGTTCGGCGGTAGCGAGCTCGAAGAGATCGAGTCCGAGACGCCGAGCTTTGATATACCGATCACGATAAACGACGCCGTCGAGCGCTGGCTGCACTACTTTCAGACGGACGGCCGGGAGAACTTCCAGATCTACCTGCAGCGAGGCGGCCGCTACGAACCGATGATGCGGGCGGTCTTCCGAGACGCGGGTCTGCCCGAGGATCTCGTCTACATCTCGCTGATCGAGAGCGGCTTCAGCCCTCGGGCCTACAGCCGCGCCCGGGCGGTCGGGCTCTGGCAGTTCATCTCCAGCACCGGGCGTCTCTACGGTCTGAAGATCACCTACTGGATCGACGAGCGTCGCGATCCCATACTCGCGACCAAAGCCGCGGCCGCTCACCTGAAGGATCTGTACGACGAGTTTGGCTCGTGGTATCTGGCGGCGGCGGCATACAATGGTGGGGCGAATCGTGTGCGCAGGTCGATTCGGAGGTCGGGCAGCGACGATTTCTGGACGCTGTCGCGACGCCGATACTTCCGGCGTGAGACGCGAAACTACGTTCCCAAGCTGATTGCCGCGGCGCTGATCGCGAAGCAGCCCGAGAAGTTCGGATTCACCGTCGTCGACCCACACGCGCCGCTGGCGTACGATCTTGTCCAGGTTTCCGACGCGACGAGCATCGATGTCATCGCCAAAGCGGCGGGCGTTGCGATCGACGAGATCGCCGAGCTGAACCCCCAGATACTCCGTGGCGTCACGCCGCCCGGTGAGCCCCATACGTTGCGAGTCCCGCCGGGGACCGGACACAGTTTCGCGCTCAACTACGCGAACGTACCGGCGTCAGAGCGCGTGACCTGGGTTCAGCATGTCGTGCGGCGCGGCGATACCCTCAGCGAGATCGCCCGCGCCTACGGCGTCAGCATCGCGTCGATTCAGGCGGCGAACCGCGGAGTGCACCCCAGACGGCTTCGGATCGGCCAGCGGCTCGTCATTCCGCGGGCAGGCAAAGTGCCCCGGCTGGCCGCCGCTCGGCCGCAGGTGCGACGACCGGCTCCGCGGCGGGTTACGGTCGAGAAGCCCGATGGGCCGTACATCACGTACCGTGTTCAGGGCGGTGATACGCTGTGGGCCATCGCCAAGCGCTACGACGTCTCGACCCGAGACTTGATGCGATGGAACGGGTTGAGGACCAGCCGTATCTACCCGGGGGATGAAGTACGGATCTACACGGGCGCGAGCCCCTAGCGGCGGGGACTCGTAACGCGGCACCGTCGCGCCTGAAAAGCGAAACGGGCCGGAGCTTCAGCTCCGGCCCGTTTACCTTGATCGTGCCCGCTCTACTCTCCGAGCACGCGCCGCGCGTAACCGTTCGCGGGATCGATCCCCAGCGTCAGCAGGTCACCGACGCGACCCGGTCCGCGGTTGTAGGCGAGCAGCGCCAGCCTCGTGTCGCCGTTGTATTCGTCGAGCAGATAGCGAAAGTAGCGGAACCCGAGGTGCAGGTTGGTGTCCGTGTCGAAGAGATCCTTCGCCTCGACCGTCGGATCGAGCCACCGAGCCGTCGCCGGCCGGATCT
>CAYGAJ010000127.1:0-7235 GCA_964347815.1 uncultured Gemmatimonadota bacterium
CCTGCCGGATTTTCATCAGCTTCACGAACTCATCGAACAGGTAGCGGCTGTCGTGCGGGCCCGGCGCCGACTCCGGGTGGTACTGGACCGCCAGGATCGGCAGGCTGCGGTGGCGCACCCCTTCCAGCGTCCCATCGTTCAAGTTGACGTGGGTCGGAGTCAGGTCGGGTGCGCCGGGCACGCTCGTTCCATCGGCGCGCACGGCGAAGCCGTGGTTTTGTGAGGTGATCTCCACCTGCCGGCTGTCGAGATTGCGGACCGGGTGGTTTCCGCCCCGATGGCCGTAGAGCAGCTTGAAAGTCTCGGACCCGAAGCCGAGCGAGATCAGCTGGTGACCTAAACAAATCCCGAATACCGGGATCTCACGATCGGCCAGCGCCCCGATCAGCTCCGCGGTTCCCGGCACCGCCGCGGGATCGCCCGGACCGTTCGACAAGAAGACCCCGTCCGGGCTCGAGTCGAGAACCTGCTCGACCGGCGTCGTCGAGGGATAGACCGTGAGCTCGCAACGGCGGTTGGCGAGATTGTTCAGGCTTCGCCGTTTCACGCCGAAATCGTATACCGCCACCCGGAACCGCGCCTCGCCTCGCGAGGGGATGTAGAAGGGCTCTCGGGTCGAGACCACCTTCGTCAGGTCGAGGCCATCCATCCGTGGGTGCTCCATCACACGCCGCAAGATCTCATCGACGCCAAGTTCCTCGGGTCCCAGGCCCGAGCGCATCGCGCCCTCCGACCGGATGTGCCGCGTCAACTTGCGAGTGTCCACGCCCTCGATGCACGTGATGCCGTGGCGCTTCAAGTAGGCCTGCAGAGCGCTCTCCGCCCGCCAGTTGCTGTAAGTGGGGCTCAGCTCGCGCACGACCAGACCGGCCACCCACGGGCGCGTCGCCTGGTCGTCCTCCGAGGTCACGCCGTAGTTGCCGATGAGCGGGGCGGTCATCGTGACGATCTGACCGGCATATGAGGGATCGGTCAGGATCTCCTGGTATCCGGCGAGGCTCGTGTTAAAGACGATTTCGCCGAGGGCGACCTGGTCGTCGTGACCGGCCAGACGCCCGCGGAAGACGGTCCCATCCTCGAGCACCAACAGCCCGCTTCGCCCGCGCTCACCTTCTGACTTACCTTGAGGGATCATGAATACGCCCGCGTCACGTGATCTTGTTTACGTTCATATCGACGAATCGTGTCTCGGCAACCAGTTCCGCGACCGCGCCACTCCCGGCGCCGCCGCCGGCCTGATCGAGGTCTTCGACCGAAAGCGCGGCTGGACACGTCGCGACTTCTACGTCTGCGAGTCCGACACCACCAACCAGCGCATGGCCCTGCGCAGCGCCATCGAAGGTCTGCGCGCCCTCAAGCGGCGCTCGCGCGTCCTCGTCTTCTCTGACAGCAACTACCTCATCCGCGGCATGAAGGAGTGGGTGCACGACTGGGCCCGCCGTGGCTGGAAGCGGAAGCGTGGGCAGATCGAGCACCTCGAGCTCTGGAGCGAACTGGTCCGGCTGGCCAGGCGTCATCGTGTCGAATGGTGCTGGGTCAAGGGACACGCCGGGAATCCCAAGAACGAATACGCCAATCATCTCGCCGTGCGTGCCGCGCGCAGCCAGAAAAGCTCCCGTGGGCTCGTTCCCTCCGAGTTCGACGCATGGCTGGCCGCCCAGCAAGAACGGGGGCGCTGGCTCGAGTTTTTCGACCTTCCGCCGGAGCGGGAGTTTCACCCAGACCCCGAGCCACCGGAACCGCCGCCGCACAGCCTCCTCTGACGAAAAGGCCCGGTCGCCCGGGCCCCCTGCTCAGCTCGGCCTCACTTTTCCGGAGGTGGGGCCGGCTGTTGCTGCTGCTGCGCGCCCTCGGTGGCCCCCGGCTGCGTCCCCAGAACGTCTTGCTGCTGCTGCTCGCGATCGAGCAACGGCGTCGGCACTTCTTGAGTTGCGGGCGGGGCCAGCTGTCCTTCCAGCACCGAGGCCGGCGCCCGCGTGCGGGCCGACAGGATAGCCAGCAGCAGCGCGAGCCCCATGAAGGCCCCACCCGTCACCCAGCTGGCCTTGGTCAGAAGCGTGGCCGCCTGGCGGCCGCCCAGAAGGGTATCGGTCGAGGAGGACGCCCCGCCGAACTCGGCGGCGAGACCACCGCCCTTGCCGGACTGCAACAGCACGACCAGACAAAGGAGGAGCGCGTCCAGCACCAGCAACATCAGGATGAATCCGTACACCGCGTATTTCGCCCTGCTCAGGTTGGGCGACGCGCCCCTCGGGCGGGCCGCCGTTGATCCGATTAGCGCTAACCCCTCAAATATCCGAACTTGGCGATCCGTGTCAACGCGGCTCCGCCGAGCAGATCCGCGCGAAATCGTCCGGCTTCAAGCTCGCCCCCCCGACCAGCACGCCGTCGACCTCGGGAGCGGCGAGCAGCTCGTCTATGTTCCCGGGTTTCACGCTGCCCCCGTAGATGATCGGGATGTCTTTGGCGACCGTGCTGCCAACGCGGTCGACGAGGAGGCCACGGATCAGCGAGTGGACCTCGCTGGCGTCCTCGGGGCGTGCCGTGCGGCCGGTGCCGATCGCCCATACCGGCTCATAGGCGACGACGATGTTCCCGATCGCTTCCCGCTCGAGCTGGCTGAGCCCGCGGTCGACCTGACGCCGAACCACCGTCTCCACATCTCCTCGCTCGCGCTCCTCCAGGCGTTCGCCGACGCACAGCACCGGAACCAGCTCCTCGCTGACGATCGCCTTGACCTTGCGCGCCACATCCTCGTCCGAATCTCCGAAGACGTGACGTCGCTCCGAGTGACCGGCGAGCGCGAAGGCGGCACCGGCTTCCTTGGACATGGGCGCCGAGATCGAACCCGTGTACGCGCCCTCCCGTTCCCAGTAGACATCTTGAACGCCAAGGCGAAGGTCGCGGCGCCCGGCCGCCGCTCGCCCGAATTCCGTCAACGAGAGCGCCGGGGGAAAGAAGACGACGGTTCGATCATCGCGAGCCGCATAGAGGCCGCTGAAAGCCTCGACGAAGGCCCGCGCCGCGGCCGGGCCATGATTCATCTTCCAGTTGCCGCCGAAGAACGGCGTGGCCAAGCCCGCCATCAGAATTCCCTATCGTTGAGCGCCGACACGCCCGGCAATTCCTTGCCCGCCAGGTACTCCAGCGTCGCCCCGCCGCCAGTCGACACGTGCGTCATCTCGTCGACCAGGCCCAACTCTGCCACCGCCGCCGCCGAATCCCCGCCACCGATCACGCTGGTCGCCCCGGCGCGCGTCGCTTCGGCCACCGCCTGGGCGACCCGGCGGGTGCCTACCCCGAACGGCTCGTGCTCGAAGGCGCCGACGGGCCCGTTCCAGAGCGTCGTGCGCGCCTTCCTGACGATATCGGAGAACGTCTCGGCGCTCTCGGGCCCGATGTCGAGAAGCATCTCCTCGGGTGGAATCGCCTGGACTTTCACGGTGCGGGCCTGGTCGCCCCGGTCGAGGGCCGGCGCCACGACGGCGTCACTGGGCAGGACCAGGGCGTCGCCGGCTCGCTTCAGCAGGTCGTCGGCCACGGGGATGAGATCATCCTCTACCAGCGACTCGCCCGTCTCGTAGCCCAGCGCTTTGAGGAAGGTGCAGGCCATCGCACCCCCGATACAGAGGCGGTCGACCCGCTCCAGAAGGTTATCGATGAGATCGATCTTGCCGCTGACCTTGGCGCCGCCTAGAACCGTCACGAACGGCCGCGCCGGCTCGGCCAGCAGGCCACCCAGGTGCACCAGCTCGCGCTCCATCAAGAGGCCCGCCACCGCCGGACGCAGAAACTGGGTGACCCCCGCCGTCGACGCGTGAGCTCGGTGCGCGGCACCGAAGGCGTCGTTGACATACACGTCGCCCAGTCTGGCCAGCGCCCGGGAAAGCTCGGGGTCGTTCGCCGTCTCCCGCGGGTCGAAGCGCGTGTTCTCCAGCAACAGCAGGCGCCCGCTCTCGAGCCGTTCCGAGGCGGCGTGCGCCTCGTCCGACACCAGCCCGTCGACGAACGCCACCTCTTCATCCAGCAGCTCGCTCAGGTGTCGGGCGACCGGCCGGAGCGAATACTGCGGGTCGGGCTTCCCTTTCGGCCGGCCCAGGTGCGACATGAGCACGATGCGCGCCCCGCGTCCGCGCAGGTATTCGAGCGTCGGGAGCGTTGCCCTGATCCGCGCATCGTCCGCGACCTCCCCGCCGTCCAGGGGCACGTTGTAGTCGACTCGAACCAGCGCCCGCCGGCCCTCGAGCTGCGAGTCGATCAGGTCACGGACGTTCATCTTTTCGAGCGCCACGATCTTGTCCCCGCTCTTTACAGGCTCTTGGCCAGATGGTTCGCAAGGTCGACGCAGCGGCACGAATAGCCCCACTCGTTATCGTACCAGGAAAGCACCTTCACGAAGTTGCCGTCGATGACGTTGGTGGAGGCGCCGTCGACGATCGAGCTGGCCGGATTCCCCACGAAGTCGACCGAGACGAGTGGATCCTCGGTGTAGTCGAGGATGCCCTTCATCTTCCCTTTCGCGTACTTCTTGAAGGCGCCGTTCACCTCGTCCGCGCTCGGCGTCTTGTCCAGCACCGCCACCAGATCCGTGAGCGAGACGTTGGGCGTCGGCACCCGGACGGCGATGCCGTCGATCTTCCCTTTCACCTCCGGGATGACAACGCCGGTCGCCTTCGCGGCCCCGGTCGTCGTCGGGATCATCGACACGGCCGCCGCCCGCGCGCGACGCAGATCCTTGTGCGGAAGATCGAGCAGCTGCTGATCGTTGGTATAGCTGTGAATCGTGGTCATCCAGCCACGCCGGAAGCCGAACTCCTGAAGCAGAACCTTGACCAGCGGCGCAAGGCAGTTCGTGGTGCAGCTGGCGTTCGAGATGATGTGATGCGCGCCGCCGTCGTACTTCTCCTCGTTGACGCCCATGCAGATCGAGATGTCTTCGTTCTTGGCCGGCGCCGTGATGATGACCTTCTTGGCGCCGCCCTTCAGGTGCTTCCCGGCGTCGTCGCGCCCCCGGAAGAGGCCGGTCGACTCGAAAACGATGTCGACCTCCAGATCCTTCCAGGGGAGCTTGGCCGGGTCGCGCTCGGACAGGACCAGCACCTCGTCACCATCGATGATCAGGCGATCTTCCTTCGCCTCGATCTTGCCGGAATAACGCCCGTGAACCGAGTCGTAGCGAAAGAGATGCGCCAGCGTCTTCGTATCCGTCAGATCGTTTACCGCAACGAAGTCGAGATCCGACCCGCGGCCGCCTTTCTTGGCGGCCCGCATGATCATCCGACCAATCCTCCCGAAACCGTTGATTCCCACGCGTATCGACATGTTCGCCGACCTCCGTCTCACGGATCAAGAACTCAGCAAAGCTCGCAAGCTTCGACCGATCTCATAGCGACAGGTCCACTACATTACGGGAACGGCTGAGGCAAAGAAAGGGCTTCGGGCCGCTCGACGTCCGCCTCAGCGGCGCGCGCTCACCAGGTCGGGGCGCGCCCGCGCGAAGGTCAAGACGCTCACCGCCCGGGCGCCGGCCCCGCAGAGGGCGCGCACGCAATCCTGTGCCGTCGCGGCCGTGGTGAGGACGTCATCCACCAGGAGGACGTGTGCGTCACGGAGCTGATCGCGGCCCATCGCTGCGACGCGGAAGGCGCCGGCTACGTTGGCCTGACGCTCGCGAGGCGACAAGCGGGCCTGCCGCCGCGTGTGGCGTCCACGCACCAGGACCGCCGCCCAGACCGGCAGACGACGACGGCCAGCGACCGCGTGCCCCAGCAGCTCGGCCTGATTGTAGCCGCGCTCGCGCCGCCGCGCGGCGCTGAGCGGAACCGGGATCACCGCGCTCAGCTCGTCCTCCACCGCCGGGTCGAATCGCTCGGCGGCCATGCGCTCGCCCATCTCCGTCGCGAGGCTGGCCCAACCGCCGAACTTGAGGGCGTGAACGGCCGCGGCCGCCGTCCCCGCCATGACGAACGGCGCCCGGGCCTGCTGGAGGTAGGGAAGCCAATCACGACATTCAGTACAACTGGAGGTCGGCGAGCCTATCCCTGTGTCCCACAGTGAGATACCGCATCGGCGACAGCGCGGCGCTCGTTGACGGCGCGCCCGCGACCAGCACACCCCACACACCCGACCCACCTGGCGCGCCAGCGGGTCGCCGCACACGAGACAGACCGGGGGCAAGAGCCGATCGAGCCAGCGGCGCAGCCGGCCAGTCGCCGTGCCCCCGAACTCGGCGTCGTTCTCGAACACGGCGCACAAGCTGTCGCCGCGTCATCATTGCAGTATGAATCGGACGTCGGAGGGGGCGGCGCGCCGCTGGCGGCACATACGTGCCCCGGATGGGAGGACGGGCAGCTCTTGTAAGCCCCCACGGTTTGAAAAGGCGGGGCTCTCGACCGCCCTCCAGTACTAGTCGAAGCGCGGGTTGACCACGTTGTTGAAGATCGACCCGAACGTGTAGGCGAGGCCGAAGCGCAGGAAGTAGCGGTACTCGGTCCCCAGCTCGCGGCGGCGGAGCAAGACCTCTTCGTCAGGTATGTCTTCACGCGGCAGGAAGATCTGGTCTTTCGTTCGCAGAACCCGGCCGCCGACCTCGAAACTCAGGCCTCTGACGATACGGACGTCCAGACGGCCCGACAGCTCCAGCCGATGCTGAGCCAGATCAGCGAGGAAAGCCGAGCCTTCCAATGAGGTGTGGATCGAACCGAAGGGCTGCCGCACCGAATACGAGGCCTCAAGGAGGTGCGACCCTCGGGTCTCGCTCGTCCGATCGAAGAGCGTGATCTGCTTGTAATCGAAATGACGCACCTCGATCGCGTAAATCACTGTTAGGGCGCGTCGGGTCGATTCGCTATAGGGGAAGAGGCTGTATTCGATGGCCGGGCCGGCCTCGAAACTCAGATCATGATTGGTGAAGGTCGAGCTGCGAGCCTCCACGATGCCACCCACCGACCAGTGCTCGCCCAGACTGCGGACGACAAACGCGCTGGCGTCCAGCTCGCGCGATACGCTGATCAGCTCGGTGCTGTCCGCCAACTCGAACCGCTCCTCGTTGTACCAGCCGAAGAGCGACAGGCTGATCTTCCAGTCTTCGGTGGTACGGTTCGCCGATAGCGAGCCGGATCCCCCGAACTCGCTCTGCAACTCCTCGCCTCCCAGGTTCCCACTCACGCGGATCCGGAATATCCAGAAATTCCACGGATCCTCCGTCGCCTGTGCGGCGGCGGCCCCCTCCGGAG
>CAYGAJ010000128.1:0-7183 GCA_964347815.1 uncultured Gemmatimonadota bacterium
CGCCAGCGCGGCCGCCGGGCCTCCTGCCAGCGCATCGGGGAAGTTGAGCCCGTTGGCCACGTATACCACGGGTGCGCCTCTCGGGAACGCGTGTTGCGAGATGGCTGTCGCGGTGGCGAAGCGGTCCAGACCGGAGAGGCGCACCGTCAGCGAACCCAGCACCGCATCGATACCCGTCGTCCACGTTGTCGGAGAGGTGTTGACGATGGTGGCGGACGACGCCGAGCTCTGGTCGTCGTACCACTCGGTGGGGTAGTCGGGATGGCGGAACTCGACCTCGAACGCACCGGTCTCGCCCAGGGGGGCTTGGTAGTTTCCGAGTTGGTCGGTGGCGACGGCGCCGCGGAGCCCGTCCCCGGCGTGGCTGAGCAGGACGACCACACCCGGTAGCGCCGTGCCAATCGGGTCGGTGACCGAACCGGAGATGCCCCCGGCAGGGGCGAGCGCGGCGTCGATCCCGGCGATCGAACCGCCGGCAGTGACCGAGACGGGCGTGGCTGCCGCTTGGTCGGTCACCTTGTCGTACCACTGTGGGGTGTAGCCCGCAGCTGCGAACCTGACTGTGTACTCGCCGGGTGTTGCGACGGCGCTGTACGTACCGCCTGTGCTCTCCGTAACCGTGGACGCCGCGGGGAAGCCATCGGCGCCGATGAGGTCGACGATGGCGAGCAGCGGCTGGCCAGCCGCGTCGGTGACCGACCCGGCCACGGTGCCTGCCTCATCTACGGCGAAGTCGACGTTGCTGGCAGGCGCGAGCCGCACGTCGACGGGTGTCGCTTCCTCGAACGATGTTCGGTTGTCGTACCACTCGACCGCCAAGGGAGCGCCCGGCGACACCCGCAGCTTGTAGATGCCGGGTTCTACCGATACGGAGTACCGGCCACCGGCGTCGGTCCAGGCACTGCCGACGGCGCGTCCGGTTGCGTTGTACGCCGCCACGTTGGCCGACACCACCGGCGCCACGCCGTGGCTGACGGTACCTGCGATGGAGGTGGGGAGGGGCGGCGGCCTCAGCCGCGCGTTCACTCCGCTCGTTACCTCCCCGGCGCGGACATCGACCGGGTCGGCGAGCTCCGGGGAAGGCCGGTTGTCGTACCACTCGCTTGCGTACGACCCGGACCAGTCGCGGAAGTACAGCAGATAGCTCCCGGGCGCCAGGCCGCGGATCAGGTACTTCCCGTCCGCTCCGGTCACGAAATCCCCAGCCCACGATATGCCGTCGGGGAAGAAGGCGATGACCAGGATGTCGGATAGCGGATCTCCCCCATCGTTGGTGACGGTCCCGGTGACCACGCCCGGCGCATCGAGCACTGCGTTGATGGTGAGCACCTCACCTGCCACCGCACCCACGAGATCGGCGTTGCGCCAATCGCAGCAGGGCGGCCGGTCCTGATACCGCTCTGGTGCGTAGACGTCGGCCGGGTCGGCGAAACCGACGCCGTGGGCGCCGGCGGAAACGGTGACCTCGAAGTGCCCGACGGCGTCGGTCCTGACCAACCACGGGTGGCCGAGGACATGGCTGTCGTGAAGCGTGCCGCTGGTTCCCGACACGAGGGCGGTGATCCAGCTGGTGCCGGACACGGTGATGCCCGACAGCGGGGTGCCGGTGGTGTCCGTCACCTGACCGGAGATCCTGGCGGCCAGCGGCATGAAGACGTGGAGAGTCCGGGTCTCTCCGGTCGCCAGGACGACGCGTTCCGTTTGGGGCAAATGCCATCCCGCTGGGTCGGCGACGGCCGGGAAGAAGAAGCCCGCGGGAAGGCCCACAAACGCATACCTCCCGGCACCGTCGGTGCTGGTGGCGAGCTGCAAGGGATTGACCCTGATCGTTACGTCGATTCCTTGGAGTGGGCCGCTCTCGTCGGAGACCACGCCCGAGATGGCGGCCCCAGGTGCGAGCTCCGAACGCAGGTAGCGCCCCACAGAGGAGCCGAGCGCCAGGAACTCGACGTCCATTGCGTAGGCCCCGCTGTCATCGATGACCGCCACGTAGTAGGTACCGGCATCGAGACTGGTGAAGCTGTACTCCCCGGCGGCGTTGGTGGTGGCGAAGGCGATGAGATCGTCCAGGTCGGCGGATCCCAGCAGGCGCACCGCCAGACCGGCCAGGGGTGTCCCGGTCAGGTCCGTTACCCGACCGGCGATGGTGCCGCCAGGAGGCGTCGCTTCCAGGACGGCAGCGGCCGTGGCCGACCCGCCGGCGGCGAGGGTGATGACGGTTGCGGTCTCGAACGAACCGCGGTCGTCGTACCACTCTCCAACGTAGCTGTTCGACCAGTCGATGAACTGGATCACGAAGTCGCCGGCAGGCAGGCCTCCGATCCGGTACGAACCGTCGCCGGCGGTGTCCGCGCTGCCCACGAGGGTATTGGCGAGGTCCCGGGCCTCCACGCGGATGCCCGGCAAGAGCGTCCCGCCGGTGTTGGTCACCGTACCCGAGATGCTTGCCGCCGCTACGAGGTCGGCATCGATGTTGGATGTGATGGCCGGCGCCGTCACCTCCACCGGATCGGCCGCATCCTGCGAAGTCTGGTTGTCGTACCATTCGAAGGCGTAGGCTCCGGCGGGATCCGAGAACTTGACGAGGTAGAAACCCGAGGCCAGCCCGGATGCGGTGTAGGTGCCACCGCCGGAAGTAGTGGTACTGGTGACGAACGACCCTGCGGTCGTGTAGACGGAGACCGCAATGTTCCCGAGGAATGCGCCACCGCCGGTGACGAGGCCCGTGATGGCCCCTGCTGCCTGCAACACGGCATCGATGCCGCGGGTAACGGTACCGTGGGACACATTCACCGCCGCAGCAGTAGTGAACGACTGCTGCGCCGGATGCCAACGGGTGACGAAGCCGTCACTCTGGCTGCCGAAGGCGACCTTGTACTCGCCCGGAGGCAAGGCATCGACGAGATAGGTGCCGTCGGAGGCAGTGGAAGTCGTTGCCACGGGGTTCCACGCAGTCGACGTTTCGTACACACGGACTTCGATGCCGGCCAGTGGATTGGCCGCGACATCGAGAAGGGTGCCCGCGACCCCGCCGGGGCGCGTCTGGGCATGCGCGGCAGGCAGCGGTAGTGCGGCGAGCAGTACTACCAGCAATGCGGTGGCTGCTGACCTTCGGATTCCGCGGTGATCCCACTCCATCACGCTGCTCCCCGGGCTGCTTTCACTCACTATACGCGGTCGCGTCCGACGCTGGGGGTGGGTGCGCAGGATCATGGCTCATTCGGGGTCTGCGCCACGAGCTGGCGCCAGATCTCTGCCGGCCATGATCCCCCCACCACTTCGATGGGTGTCGCCGGGGGCACCATCGACCGGTCCTCATCCGGGGTGAATCCGACCCATACTGCCGCCACCACGTCTGCGGTGTACCCGATGAACCAGGCGTCGCTGAGGGTGAGGCTGGTGCCGGTCTTGCCGGCGACTCGCCCCCCGGTACGAGCTGCGCGTCCCGTTCCTCGTTCGACGACTTGTACGAGGATTTCATCGACCAGATCCGCCACCTCCGGTGGAACGATCTGTACCGCGGGCTCCGGTGCAGCGGTCAGCAGACTCCGGCCCGAGCCCTCGACGAGCTCGGCGACGAAGCTCGGCGGTGAGTACCGGCCGGAGTTCGCCAGCGTGTTGAATACCGTTGCCATCTCGATAACGGTCACCGGATTCTCACCGATCGCGGTTCCGGTGACCGGAGCGAGCGGCGACCTCGTCACACCCAGCGAACGCGCCAGCGCTACCACCTCGGGCGGGCCCACCTGCTCGATGAGCTGCACGTAGACCGGGTTGACGGAGCGTACCGTGGCCTCCACCAGGTCGAGCATGCCTCCGGTTCCCCCACAAGCCTGGAGCGGCGTCCCGTCGATGCCCCGGGCAGGCACGCACTGCGGTGCGGGGAACTGCGAGTCCGGAGAGAACCCGGCGAGGAAGGCGGCGGTGAGAACGATGGGCTTGAAGGCCGAGCCCGTCTTCCGACCGGCCTCGGCAAGCACCGGGAGCGGCGTCGCCTGCTGGGGATGGTGCGCCGCCATCACCATCACCTCGCCGCTGGAACGCCGGAGCATCACGACTCCAGCGCTGGGAACGTCGCCGGCCCCGGTCACTGCCGCCATAGCGGCCGCGGCGGCGCGGGTCGCTGCCCAGTCGAGTGTGGTTCTGATCACCAGACCGTCGTCGGCAAGCCGCCGGCGCCGCTCGGCTTCGTTTGCTCCAAGTGCGGGCAGGGCGAGGATCTGCTGCTCTGCTTCGGCCACGAACTCGGGTGCGATCGCCGACTCGAAGCCGTGCGCCGTGTAGGTGCCGAGCCACTCGCCGTCGGCGGTCCACAACTGAGCCGGGTTGGAGGGTTCGGCGGCGCACCCGGACACGGTGAGCAAAGCGGCTGCGACGCCGAATCTCAACGGGAACCTCATGGCTGAAGCTCCCGCCGCAGTATCTCGAGGTTGTCGCGAGGTGCTGCCTGATGGGGCATGAGACGGGCTGCCTCGAGCCAGTTGACCTCCGCTTGCTCGAAGTCCCGGCGGTAATAGGCGAGGGTGCCGAGTTTGAGGAACACTTCGCCGTTGGTCCGATCCCGGGCCAGGATCCCGGCAAGGACGGCAGCCGCCTCGTCCAAAGGCTGAGATTCTCCGGTTAGCCGGTGCACCTGGAAGAGAAGATTCACTTTGGCGGTGAGCAACAACTCGTCCTCGGGTGCCCAGCGGAGCCCTCGTTCCACCAACTCCACGCCGCTCGAGACCAGGGTCGCGTCGGGGACCTCCCTCAGAATCGAGGCGGCGATGAGGTAGTGCACTGCGTCGGCGGGGCGGAGGTCGGCGGCGCGGGTGAGCTGGGCGGTGGCGTCGGCGGGGTGTGCCGTCAACGCATAGCGGTCCAGGCGATCGGCAGCCACCCCCAGCACCGAGTAGGAGATCAGCATCGCGACAAGCACGAGCGCCAGGACCCGAAGTGGATACGCCACCCGCCATGTGGCCAGTGGAGCGGCTCGCGCCACCAGCAGACCGGTGAGCAGCCAGAAGGCGCCGTCGATGATGGCCAACTGGAAGAAAGCTTGCTGCTGCATCAGGTACGTGAGCACGGACATCGCCAGGCCTGCCGCGAGGGGATCATCGAGACGCCGCACCGTTCGCCACACGCATACGATGACGCCGCCGATCAAGACCAGGTACGCGAAGGCGCCGGGCAGCCCGGCAGTGAGACCCACGTCGAGCAGTCCGTTGTGGGCCCGGTCGGTGACGAAGTCACGGGTGTACTCGAGCACGAACGCCTCGTCGACGTGCTCCGCGAACTCGGTGGCGAACCCTTCGGCACCCACTCCCAGGGGGTTGTCGGCGATGACGTCGGCGGCGACCGCCCACGTAGCTAGGCGCCCTTCGAATGCCCGCTGAACCGTTGACCACCGACCGGTGGCGAAGGTGAAGGCGGTCACTGCTGCGATCGCCGCTGCGCCCACGGTGAGGGCGAGACGACCCGGGCCTTTGACGAAGGCGACGCGTCCCACGACGAGGATTGCGGCGAGAGCGGCGGCGATCCACGCTCCCCTGGTGCCGGCGAGGACGAGCATCACGGCGCCGGCCACCGCCGCGGCAGTTGTCAGCCACCTGTTGTGTCCTGCAATGGCGGCGCCGGTGGCCAGAGGTAGCGCAAGGGTCACATAGGCCGCCAATATGGCGGGGTTGCCGAATACCGATTGGAGCCGACCGACGAAGACCTGGTTGAGCTCAAACGGCTCGAGCCCGACGACCTCGAGGGCTCCAAAGAACGCGGCCACGAGCAATCCGGCGGAGAGCCAGGTTGCCGCCGAGCGGAGGGATCCCGCGCTGCGGCCGAGGTTCACCCCGACCAGAAACACCATTCCGTGGACGAGCCAGGTCAGCACCCCCAGCTGCCGGGAAGAGGAGCCGAGCCAGGCCACCGCTGGGGCCCGGCTGGCGATGGCAGCCGCGGCGAGGAATACGGCGAAGCCAACGATCGAGATCGCAACGCTGCGCGATCGCGGAAACGCTACGGGCTCGCGCAGCAGGTACCAGATACCCGCCAACAGCGCCAGCAGCAACACCAGCAGCTTGAGGAACAGGAAAGCCTGGAGGCCCCATGGATCCCACGCGGACGGCGCCACCATCAGCACTCCCACCAACGTCACGCCGACCAGGACCCTGTCCTTCACGAGGCGCGCAGCGTACCGGATGAACCTCTGCCAGCTTCCCTCCCCTCGTTGCGAGCTGCCCGTCGCGATCTTGCCGCCCCCAACACCTTCCATACGGCCATGGACGCGCTGCTGTGGGACCCGAAGCGACAGTTGGAGTGGGGGATCGAGGATGCTCCCGTGGCGGATGGGCTCAGCTGAGCGATGCGATGGCCGGCCTTTCCTTGGCAATAGGACGAGCGCGCCGCGCTCGTCCTATGCGGTCGACCTCGGAGCCTGCTGGCCCTCGACCTCGCAGTACCTGCAAACGGGTACGCGGCAGAGCAGCGAGCGCCCGCTTCAGGCGGAAGTGCGGGACCCGTCGAGCCGCACTCGACGAGGGGCTGCTGTTCACCCACCGCTCCAGATCGCCCCGGATGCTGAGACGCTCGGTGATGCCGCCGCGGACGCGCCGTCGCTCGCCCGGGTCGGTGACCGAGATCGCCGTGGCGGGCACGTCAGCGGCGACGCTCTCCTTGAGATGGAGGGTGAGTTCCGGGTTGAGTGGGCCCGCCACGGCCGCGGCGGGTGGCTTCTCTTAGGCGCCGCAGCCGGCGGGCTCGCAGTCCTCTTTGTAACGCTGCTTCCTTTGGACGGCCTCGCTGAGCATCTCGGCAAAGGCCGAATTGAATCGCTCCACCTCCAGCGCCAGCTCCTCCCACGTCAGGTTCTCCGATTGTCCCCGAAGAACCGCTCGCCGCTCTTCGGTAGTAGCGGAGAACTCGTGCCCCACGCAGGTCCAGCGCCCGTCGATGCACTGGCGGGTCTCGGTGCAGGAGAGTCGCAGCTTCTCGCGCTCCAGAAATCGACGTCGAGATCGCTCCGGCCCGAAGCGACTCCCGCTTTCTCGAGTTTCCGTCCCCAGTTGCGGAAGTTGCTGGACAACCCCTCGGTCAAGGCTTCCGCCGGGGTTAGTGCCGCGTCGGGGGGATCGGTCGGAGCGGTCAACCACGCGGTGAAACCGCGACACCTTCGTGGATCAGCAGGTCGAGCAACAGCGCCGCGGTCCAG
>CAYGAJ010000129.1:0-7182 GCA_964347815.1 uncultured Gemmatimonadota bacterium
CGCTGCTGTAGCGGATGCCGCCCTTGGTGGGCTGGCGGTGGTGGCTGTGCTCGGCCCGCCAGCCGCGGATCACCTCGATCGTCCCGTCGTCCCGTTCGATGGGGAACGCGATCGCATAGACGTGATTACAATGCTTGATCTGCTCGAGCAGGCTCGGCGCGTGCTCGGTCAGCGCCGCGGCACGATCGAAGGCTCGATTGACCTGTTCCAGTAGGCTGTACGTCTGTACCATGGTTCTTCCTTCCGCGGACCGGTGCCCGCCGACTCGCACGGCGGCCCGGCGATCTAGTTCACGGCGGTAGCGAGCGTATCGTGGTGGGACTGGATCAGGGTCCGCAAGAACGTGCCGATTCGATCCGCCGCTTCGAAGCCGGCGGCGCGAGCGGCCTCGTTCCGGCGCGCTTCCGGCACATCAGCGCTCTCGGCGAAATGCTTCAGGTCGCGGTAAGACCCGATTGTGTACAGATCCCAAGCGGCCCCGGCCTCGCGCACAAAGATCAGGTTCTGGGGACGTTCGATGGCTTTCAGGTACGCGTTCTCCATCTCTCTCTCGCGCAGCAATTCGGCTCGCTTGCCCGGCAGGGCGATAAACATCTCGACGTGAAAGAACGACGCCCCGGCGAACGCGCGTTTGACCGCGGCAAGCGGAGGGCCCCAAACGAACACGTCCTCGCGCCACGCCACTCGCTCTTCAAGGTCGCGCCGAAAGCCGGCGGCGCTGACGCCGGCTTCCCACTCGGCACGCTCGCGGCGGTCGATGCGATCAGACGCGTAATAGTCCGCGAAGCTGCCCATCGGGTAGATGAGCAACAGGTCCCACTGATCCCCCTGGCTGTGCCTCATCATCAAAGGGCGCTCGTCTCCCGCCACGTCGAAGACGGACATCCAGTCTTTGTAAAGACGGATCACCTCGAGCAGCTCGCCGGGCGCGGCACGCACGAGGACGGTCTTGTAGAGGTGGGAGGTCGTTTGAAACGGGGCGGAGACTGTGAGGATGGCGGCCAGCAGAGGGACGATCATCGCATGCCTCCGTCGATGTGGGTTTCCCGGTCGGGCATTAGCGGCTCACGACGTCAACCAAGGGATCATCGCGCCGGTGCGAGGTCAAGACGACCCGGTCGAAGCGGTCGGTTAGCTCGAGGGCGATGCGCGCCGCCTCCGACGCTCCGGCGCGGCGCCCTTCGTTGTCTACCATGTTGATTACCGGCACGACCGTCACTCCCACGCATCCCCGCAGTGCGCCGTCCTCGCTCGAAAGCAAACGGCCCACGTGGGTCGGCGTGATCCGCTCGCCTGGACGCGCGCCCGTCACCGCCGCGACGCGCTCGGGTCGATGCGCGCTCTGCGCGTCCAGAGCCGCGCCCAAGGCTCGCGCCGAGACCACCGGGATGACGGTGGTCGTCCCTCTGGGGATCGCCGGCTCTTCAGCGTTCGGCGCTTTGATCCAACGCATCCGAGCGCCGTCGGCCTTGACGAGAAGCACGTCGAACGCCGCGCGGCGGTGGATTTCGTCCACCAGCTCCAGGCTCAGGCCGCCATAGCGCGCCTTCTTTACCGGCGGCAGCGCAAACGCCACCAGCCGGTTCTTGCCCGCGGCGGCGATCACCTTGGCAGCGATCTCTTCCTCCGCGGCCACGACGGCCGGCCCCGGAAGCGACGAGGGGAAGGGGGCGTGTGGGACGGTGCAAGTTAGACCGACGCGTCCGCCGTGCCGCTCGGCGAGGTGGTACAGAGTCGTCTTCTTGCCGCCGGCACCGACGGCGCAAACCATCCCGGACGTCGCGCCCAGAAGCTCGACGAGAGTATTCACGCTCCCGGTTGTCCGGTCCCGAGCACGCCGGCCTCGATCGACAGAATCCGTGGCAGGTAGGCGGCCAAGACCTCCCAAGAATCCCCACCGTCGCGACTGGCAAAGACATGCCCGCTGGAGGTGCCGAAGTAGATGCCGCAAGGCTCGAGGCCGTCGGTCGTGATCGCCTCGCGCAGCACGGTCACGTAGGCGTTCTGTCTGGGCAGGCCCCGAGTCAACGGCTCCCAAGTGCTGCCAGCATCTTGGCTGCGGTACACGGTGATCGCGCCACCGGCGGTCGCCCGCATGTGGCTGCTCTCTTCCGGAATCACGTAGACCGTGTCCGGGTCGCGCGGATCCGTGTCGATGGCGTACCCGAAGTCGGTGGGCAGGCCGGCGGTGATCTCCAACCAGCTCTCGCCGCGGTCGTCACTTCTGTAGGTGCCCGTGTGGCTCTGCTGATACAGACGATCGGGATTGGCCGGGTGAAGAACGAGGCGATGCACACAGTGCCCGGTGTCCGGCATTGTGTCCGGCAAGTAGTCGGCACGGACACCGCGATTCGCCGGCACCCAGGTCGCGCCGCCGTCATCGGAGCGATAGACGCCGCCGGCGGAGACGGCGGCATACATGCGCCGTCCGTCCCGGGGATCGACGTGGATCGAATGGAGGGCGAGGCCCCCTTTCGCCGGCTGCCAGTTGGCCCGGGTCGGGTGCTCGTTCAGACCGGGAACGCTGTGCCACGACTGGCCGCCGTCGCGACTCGAGAAGAGTGCCGCCGGCTCGATACCGGCGTACAACGCTCCGCTGAGCTCCGCTGGCCCGTTGGCCAGGTACCAAACCGCTCTCGGGCCCGTTCCGTCTTCCAGATGAGGGACGGAAGGTAACAGCTCCCAAGTTCTGCCTTCGTCGCGACTGCGGTGGATGTGCACGCCCCAAACCATGTGACGAACGGCGGCGTACGCCACGCCGCTCCCTGGTGGTCCGAAGATGGCGTGATAGACCTCATAGCCTGCCAGGTGCGGACCCTCCAGCCGCCAGTCGCGGCGGTCGAGGCCGACCGTCGCTCGGAAAAGCCCTTTTCGGGTCCCGATCAGCAGACCGAGCTGCCGCGTTGCGAAGGCGGTCTCCATCAGACGAGATGCATAGCTCGAATGTCCGACACGCTAACCCGTGAGTTTGCCGATTTCAGCGTCGACGATTCCGAGAATCTCATCGTACCGGCCCCGCTGAACAAGGCGACCTCGCCGGCGTGCAGGCCCGGTGAGCTTCGCGGCGCCGGATGGGGCCGTCTCGACTCAGGACGAGGATCGACGGGTGGACGAGCGCTCGAGTCGCAGTTGGCGAGCCGTATTGCTAAAGAGACTTCCGAAAAACGGGGAAGAAGAAGGCGGGATCGAGAAGTGGCGGGCGCTGGATGTTAAGTGCCTAGGAGCAGGATATGACGCCCTCGCCGTTGTCCGGGATGCCGGCCACCGCCGCCACGGGCCCGATGTAGACCATGCACTCGGAAGTCGTCATCTGGTGCGTGGCCTTGGCGCTCCAGCCGTTGCCGGTGGTCTGGACGATCTGGAGCGTTACCATGGGTGTGACGTTGTAGTTGAGGTTGCTGATATTGTTGGCGTAGGCGAGATAGTCGTCGAAGTAGGCTTCCTGAGTACTGACCAACGTTCGCAGCGCGGTCTGCATCTGCGATCGGTAAGCCTTCTCTCGGGTGCGCGCGAACCGGGGCAGAGCGATTACCGCCAGCAGCGCAATGATCGTCACTATGACCAGGAGTTCGATCAGCGTGAATCCGCCCTCGCGGGTTCTCGCCGGGGCGATGCTTCTCGGGACGAGTCTGCGATCGCGAAGGGTCATGTGCCTCTATCCAGCCGCCAAATCATGAGCAAGCAGAGCCAAAACACCGCCTGTGGAGGGGGCAAGCTTCGTGCCAGGGCTTTCCTGATCTTAAGTCTTTGTGGCGATTAGAGTTACAACGCACAGACGACCATCGAGCCGCCCGATCTGTCGCAGATTGCAAGCGCAGGCGCGTCGTGCAGCCTCTTCGGGACCCCGTCCCGGTGCGGGCCCGCGGCCGGGAGGCCGCAACCTGGCTGTGCAAGGAAATCTGGCTCCGGCGTCCTGGAAGCGAAAGAGGGGCCCGATCGGAAGTAACGGCGGGTCTGCAGAGGTCTCAAATCATGGAGGTGACTCATGAAAAGTCTGGTATCAGTGGGGGTACTGGCGCTGGCGGTGGGCGTGAGCGCGGGGGCGTCTCCGCTGGCCGCGCCCGACGTCGTCGGTCGCGCCGAGCCGAGCAGCCCGAGCCTGACGGTTTACTCGGGCAACCTGGCGCTGGTGCGGCAGCGTGTGGAGCGGCCGTTAAGCCGAGGGTCCCACACGATACGTGTGGACGGTCTGCCGACGAACATGGATCCGTCGAGCCTGGTGGTGCTCAGTCCGGGCGTCACACTGCTCGGCACACATGGGTTGCGCAGTTACCAGGACGCGGCTTCGGGGCCTGGCGCGTCACTCGATCTCGATCTGGAGGTGAACGCACCCGTTGACGGTCTGAGCCTGGCGTTTCTCACAAACGGGCTGAACTGGTCGGCCGATTACACGTTGATCGTCGCGCGCGACGACACGCGAGCCCGCGTCGACGGCTATGCGTCGATCGTGAACGGCTCTGGTGCGGGATACGAAAACGCCGAGGTGCAACTTCTCGCCGGCACGATTCAGCCGGGCCGCGGCGGTCGCATCGACATGGCCGACTTTCGAGCGATGGGAGCGATGTCGGAGGCGCTGGCGCCGGCGCTGCAGGAGGCAGCGTTTGGCGATTACCACCTGTACACGGTGTCTCAGCCGCTGTCGCTGCGAAGCGGCGAATCGCGCCGAATCCGGCTGGTCGGAGCTCGATCGGTAGCGACCGAGAAGGTGTACACGTTCAGAAACAGCCTGGTCTATCACCATCAGGAACCGGACCCGGTCACGCGGCCGGTCGCGGTGAGCTACAAGATCGTCCGTCCGGAAACGAGCGAGTTCGGTGGCACGCCTTTGCCGAGCGGCCAGGTGAGGATGTTCCAGGAGGATGAGGCCGGCCGCGTCCAACTCCTGGGGATCGCATCGATCCCGAACACACCGAAAGGCGAGGATCTGTGGCTGAACACGGGCTTCGCGTTCGACATTCTCGGCACGCGGACGCAGACCCGATACGAGCGGCCGACCGGCAACCGCTACGAGTCGAGCTGGAAGGTCGAGCTGAGGAACCGCGGCGACTCGAAGGTCACGGTCCAGGTCGTCGAGGAGCTGGCGGGCGATTGGCAGATCGTCGAGTCTACTCATCGGGCCGAGAAGCTGTCGGCGGGCGCAGTGCGCTTTCGTGTCGATGTGGAAGCGGGAGGCGCGACGACCCTCGAGTATCATGTCGTGGTGCGGACGTGATCGAGCCGCAGTCTGATTCGCGCAAGCTGAGGGGGCCGAGCGGTGTGAGTAGCTGGGCTACCGCTAGACCGGCCGGCCCGCAGGGTGGCACTACAGTCTCGTTTACCTCTTGAAGCTGGTCGGAGCCCGCGCGAAGGCACGGGTCGCCCTGACCCTGGCGATGAACTGGCTCTTCGCACCGGACCTGAGCTACGAACGACTGGCTGGAGAGCCACTTCCGGGCGAGGCGCCGCCGGCCGTCGAATCAGGCGGCGGGGGCTGAAAACGTGGCGTTGACACGACCGGTGGATTTGGACTATAGTCGGGGGCCGGTTTTGGAGGCTCAGCGACGTTTTTTGTGGCCCGGGGAGGGAAAAAGAAGTAATGGTTCAGGTCATCGTCAACGAGGGAGACGACCTCGAGCGTGTGCTTCGCCGTTTCAAGCGGCAGGTGCAAAAGGCGGGGATCTTCACCGACCTGAAGCGGAAGAAGCACTACGAGAAGCCGAGCGAGACGCGAAAGCGAAAGAGAAACGCGGCTCGGCGGCGCAGTCGGCGCAATCGGGTGCCGCGATAAGCCCGCTCAGAACCCAGACAATCTCACAACGCTGACCCCCTGAGGGGCGGACTACGCCCGCAGGCCTCACCAAGGCATACGCGGCGTCGGGCGTGGATCCGTGCCGCGGCTATGTTACGCCGTGCGCCTTTCTTCATATCTTTCCTATCATGACACGGCTGGACAGTTCGAGGCTTCGGAAGAGACCTGAGCGACCGGCAGGCCCTGGGTCGGCGGGGGGAGCGGCCTCCGTACGCGGCTCAGCGTCTCCGGCACTCGGGACTGGGCTGGCCGAGCGTCTCGATGCGCACCTCCGCTCCAGCGGCCTCCTCCCCCGGGCGGCCGGGATCACGGTGGCCCTCTCGGGAGGCCTCGATTCGGTGGTGCTGTTCGATCTGCTGCTCGGGCTCGCACCGTCGTGGGGGTGGCGGATCTCGGCCGCCCACTTCGACCACCGGATGCGGCCGGGCAGCGACGTGGAGGCGACCTGGGTTCGCGATCTCTGCCGGAGCCGCAACGTGGTCTGCCGCGTCGGCCGGGCGCACAGGGTACCCCGGGGCGAGGCGGACGCGCGCGACCTTCGCTATGCGTTCCTCGTCGACGCGCGCGCCGAGTTGGGCGGCGACCTGCTGGCGACGGCCCATCAAGCCGATGATCAGGCGGAGACCGTACTGTTTCGTCTTCTGCGCGGGAGCGGGCTCCGTGGACTCGCCGGCATCCCCCCGCTGCGGCCGCCTCAGATCGTACGCCCGCTGCTTCCATTCTGGCGGTCGGAGATCGCCCAGCACGCCCGGGCCTCGGGGCTCGCGTACCTGTCGGACCCGACCAACCGAGACACGGCGATCACCCGTAACTGGTTGCGACACCGGCTGATCCCCGTTCTGGAGGTGCGGGAGGGGCCGGCGCTGCGCCAGGACCTGGTGAGGTTGGGCGTGGTGGCGGGCCGAGCCGTGGAGGCGGTCTCGCGTCGCCTGGAAACGGCGGTGGAGCGGCTGGAACTCGAGGGGTCGGAAACCCGCATAGTAGTTGCACGTACGAGTTTCCAGGCCTATGATAGCCACGTACGGGCCCACCTTCTGCGAGCCCTCGTCGCGCGGGTCGGCCCTCGACTCGGACGTGTCGGAACGCGCCTCGCACTTGAGTTTATTAACACGGGGTCGAGTGGACGTCAGATCCAACTGACCGGCGGCGTGACGCTGCGCCGGGAGTTCGATCGGCTGATCTTCGAGCGGCGCGACCTGTCGGCGTCCGAGCCGGATCGCGATCTGGTGATCGCCGATGCGCAGAGCGGTTCCGGCGCGGTGACGATCGGGGGAGTCGATTGGCGGGTCCGCTGGAGCACCGGTGGCGCGTCCGAAGATGGCGGGCCCGAGGACGAGGTCGCACGCTTCGAGCTGTCTGAGCTCGATTTCCCCCTCGCCGTTCGCGGCTGGCGC